>NZ_CP009962.1:622614-933922 GCF_000786695.1 Collimonas arenae
GTCGTGGACCACACCGGGCAGCGTGCAGGAACTGCGCGACAGCTACGCTGGTTTTCATGGCGACGCACGTGCGCTACTGGACGCCTGTGACGAAGTGTTGAAGACCGCTTTATATGAGCGCGATCCGCTGCCGCATTGGTCCAAGGACAACATGACGCTGCTCGGCGACGCTAGCCATCCGATGATGCCGTTCATGGCGCAAGGCGCCGGCATGGCGATCGAAGATGCGGTAGTGCTGGCGCGCTGCCTGGAAAACGCGACAACCCTGGCCGTCGTTCCTCAGGCGCTGCAGCGCTATGAAGCGTTGCGCCTGGAACGCACCAGCAAGATACAGATAGGATCGCGCGGTAATAACTGGCTGCGCGAAGGCGGCAACGCCGATTGGGTCTACGGCTATGACGCATGGGCCGTACCGCTGGAAGCGGAAGCGGAAACGGAAACGGTGTAAAGCCGGTTCGCCCGGCAACTGACAGCTGCGAACGACAAGCGAAGCACATTTGGAGACTGCAATGAACGAAATCAAACAAGACATCTATCTCAACCCGCATCAGGCGCGCCGTCGCCCGCCGACTCAGTATGAAGATCTGCTGGGCGATTCCATCGAGCGCGCCTTTGGGGCAGGGATACACGATTTATCGGAACTGGTCGCGTATTTGAACCGCACCGGACCGGGCTGCCCACTGAACGAAGGTATCTGGACCGAAACTTTGTACCAAGAAGAAATTGCAAGACTGGCTGCGTAAGCAGACCGATCCATTCAGGAGATAGTGATGAGAACGATAGCCAATGATCCGGTTGAAGCGGTGCTCGCCGTTGGATTGAAAGATTTGTGGTACCCGATTTGCCCGTCCGAATTTGTAGCCGAGCGGCCGGTGTCGCTGCGCCGCCTGGGACGGAAGTTCGTCATCTGGCGCGAAACCTCCGGCAAGTTGCATGCACTGGAAGATCATTGTCCGCACCGTGGCGCGCCGTTGTCGATGGGGATGGCACTGGGCGATCGCATTGCCTGCGGCTATCACGGTGTGCAGGTGCGCTTCGATGGCGTTGTCACCAGCGTGCCGGGCAGCCCGGGTTGCAAGCTGGAAGGCGCCAAGGCAACGCGTTCATTCCATGTGCAAGAGGCTTGCGGCGCGATCTTCCTGTACAACTCCAGCGTCGATGTCGACCAGCCGCCGCCATTGCGCCTGCCGGAGGAATTGACCAGCGACGAGTTTTCCAATTTTCTCTGCTATGCGGAATGGAAGGGCGGTTATCGCTACGTCACCGACAACGTGATGGATCCGATGCATGGCACTTTCCTGCACAAGCAATCGCACTCGATGGCCGAAGGCGACAATACAGCCACCTTCCGCGTGCGCGAAACCGACATCGGTTTCGTGTTTGAAAAAGAAGGGCAGCGCGACGTCAATTTCGACTGGACCGAATGGGCCGACACTGATCTGCACTGGATGCGTCTGGCGATCCCGTATCCGAAAACCGGCGGCCCGGGCGGCAGTTTTTTCATCATTGGCAGCTATACCCCGATCAGCGAGAACGTCTCTGCCGTCTTTTTCTGGCGTTGCCGCAAGCTCAGCGGATGGCAGCGCGATACCTGGCGCTTCCTGTATCGCAACCGCCTGGAAGCGCGCCATTGGGCTGTGCTGGAGCAGGACCGCGTGGTGCTGGAAGTGATGGAGCCGGACGCCAACCAGCGCGAGATGCTGTATCAGCACGACATGGGCATCGTTCGCTGGCGTCGGCATATGCGTAATCTAGCCAAGGAACAACTGGCCAAAGAAGAAGCAACGGAGCAGGTGAAGGCGTGATGAGTTTCCCGGTTCGGCGTCGGCTTGAAACGGGTTATTGTTTAGTATGAGGTTTTTATGAGCAGTTCTTTGATTTCGGTTCGGGTCCAGGCAATGCGCTACGAGGCAAAAGGCATCGTCAGCGTGGAACTTGAGGCGATCGGCGACGCCGAGTTGCCGCTTTTCGAGGCCGGCGCCCACATCGATCTGCATCTGGGCAACGGCGTCGTACGCAGCTATTCCTTGTTGAACGCGCCGACGGAACGCCAACGCTATGTGGTCGGCGTACTGAACGACCGCAACAGCCGCGGCGGCTCGCGTTACGTGCATGAGCAACTGCGCGTCGGCTCGACCATGACGATCTCTGCACCACGCAACAATTTTGCACTCGACGAGTCAGCGAGCCATTCAGTGCTGATCGCAGGCGGCATTGGCATTACACCGATCTCGTGCATGCTGAATCACCTGCGCAGCCGGAACAAGTCGGTCGAGTTGCTGTATTGCGCCAGGTCGCGCGCCGAGGCGGCATTCAGTGCGACGCTGTTGCAGCAGGACGGCGTCACAGGACATTTCGACGACGAGCAAGGGGCACCGCCCGATCTGCGCGCCTATCTGGCAAGCAAACCGAAGGATGCGCATTTCTATTGTTGCGGTCCGACGCCTATGCTGAACGCTTTCGAAGCTATCTGCGCCGAGCTGGATTTGCCGAATGTGCATATCGAACGTTTCGCCGCCGCTGAAAATATCACTGCGGTGCAAAACGGAGAATACGTGGCAGAACTGGCGCGCAGCAAGAAGGCCATTTCGGTGCCTGCCGGGAAATCGCTGTTGGATGCCTTGCTGGATGCCGGCCTGGACGTTGAGCATAGCTGCCGCGAAGGCGTCTGCGGCTCTTGCGAAACCCGGGTGCTGGAAGGCGAACCGGATCACCGCGACGGCGTGCTCAGCAAGAGCGAGCGCGCATCGAACAAGATCATGATGGTGTGCGTATCAGGCTGCAAAGGACAGCGTCTGGTACTCGACCTGTAGTCGCAAAGCATTTACCCGAATCGGCTTCGGGTATTTTTTTGTGCAACCATTTTTATGGAACGTTGGTTCACATATAAAACAAGAGTGATATCAACGATCCGCCAAGCACACATCTCGTAGGCGCGGGGCATATGGGAAAGGTGGACACGGCCGAGGCCGTGGTAATTCGATGAGGGGAGACACGCATGAAAAAAATACTGATGGCCGTGGCGGCTAGCGGTCTGGCGGCGAGTGCATTTGCACAAAGCAATGTGACGATCTACGGCAGCCTGGATGCAGGCGTTGCCTACGTCAATAATCTGGGCGGGAAATCCGTGGTGCGGGAAGATCAGGGTACGATGCAGCCGGACCGCATCGGTTTTCGCGGAAGCGAAGACCTGGGCGGCAACATGAAAGCCACCTTCCAGCTGGAAAGCGGATTTTATACGGATACCGGTGCGCAGCCTTCGGCAGGAAAGCTGTTCAACCGCATGAGTACGGTAGGCCTGTCAGGCGATTTCGGCGCCATCACCATGGGCCATATGCCGGATATCGTGTTCGACTATGCCGGCAAACTCAGCAACGGCTATCAATTGACCAATTGGTACCTGTTCCATCCCGGTAACCTGGACAGCCTGGCCAATACCTACCAGTTCGACAATGCCGTGCGCTATACGTCGCCGACCTTCGCCGGCCTGCAGATGAGCGGTATGGTCGGTTTCGGCGAGGTCGCAGGCGATAACAGCAAGGGCCGTAATCTGAGCGCAGGCGCCAGTTATGTGAACGGTCCGTTACGCGCCGTGCTGGCCTACTCCAAACTGAATGACCGGCCGGCTGGTTATGCTGGCGCATTTCTGGGTAGCGTCGGGCTCGGTAGTGCGGCTACCGTTTTCAACAGCCTGACCACGGTGGCGGCCGGGGTCGGTTATACGATCGGCAGCGTGCGGCTGAACGGTATGTACACCCAGGTCAAGATTGCATTGCCGACGGATGTTGCGCCGAAACAGAAAAACCTCGATCTCGGCCTGGCCTGGCATTACGCAACGGCCGACACATTGAACGTCGGCTATGGTTTGTCAAAACTGGAGGGCGCACGCTGGAATACTGTCAGTCTGAGCAATGTGCATGCCTTGTCCAAGCGCACTGAGCTATATGTGCAAGCAGCCTATCAGCGCGCGGGCGGCGACGCCAAATATGCCGTCATGAACGGCACCGGCGTCGGCGGTTCGACCGGTGTTTCTGGCGGGCCTAGTCAGTTGGTGACGACGGTCGGCATGCATCACTCGTTCTAAGACAGGAATGGAAAACGGGCCGTCTGCGGACGGTCCTTTATTCAAATCCCCGAATACCGCTGCCGTTAAAACTCGGCAATTTCCAGTGGAAGCGCATGGCCAGCAGGCGGACCACGAAGCCGACGCCGATAGCGGCTAGCGGTGCGACGCTCGGATCGACATTCAACCACAACAGGCCGACATACAAAGCGCCGGTGAACAGCGCGATGGTGGCGTACAGCTCGCGCTGCAGCACCAGTGGAATCTCGTTGCACAGCACGTCCCGCAGCAAGCCGCCGAACACGCCGGTAATCATGCCGGCCAGGATCACGATGCCTGGAACCATGCCGTTGGCGCGGGCGATATCGCAGCCGATCACGCTGAAAGCCACCAGGCCGAGGCCGTCGACGACCAGGAACACGCTGCGCAGATGATGCAGGAAGCGCGCCACCATGGCGGTGACGATGGCCGCGCCGATGGTGAACAGCAGGTACTCGGGATGAGCAATCCAGCCCAGCGGATAATTTCCCAACAAAACGTCGCGGATGGTGCCGCCACCCAGCGCGGTGATCGTGCCAACCACGCAGATGCCGAACAGGTCCATGTCGCGCCGCATGCCCATGATGGCGCCAGACATGGCCTCCGCCACGATCGCAACCAGATAGATAGTGTGCAGTAGCATGGCCTTAATCTCCGGAAGAAAATAATTTCAGAATCTGTGCGCGTTCTTGCGCTGCGTTCAAGGCTTCTTTCTCAATCGCTTGATCACTACTGCCGTCGGCCTGGCATTTGAGCTTGCTGTGAATGAAGGGATTGCTGTCTGCCATGCAACTGCCCTTCAGATATTCAGAATAGACGTAATCGCCATCGTACACGCTGAGACCTGCCGGCTCTTCTTGCAGGCGCTCATTGCGGTCCTTCAATGCAACCTGCATATAGCGGCTCCAGATCGGCAAGGCGGCTACCCCGCCTGTGGTGTTGCCCAGCGATTTAGGCTGATCATAGCCCAGCCAGACTACCGATACCACGCCCGATGAATAACCGGCGAACCAGGCGTCATAGGCATTGTTGGAGGTGCCGGTTTTGCCCGCCGTATCGCCGCGCTTCAGCATCTTGGCGCCGTGGCCTGTGCCGGATTTGACGACGTCTTGCAGCATGCTGTCCATGACGTAAGCGTTGCGGGCAGACACGATCTTTTTCCCCAGGTTTTTTCTTGGCGTATCGGCAAACAGCACCTGACCGGAACGGTCGCGGATTTCCTTGATCAGCCGTGGCGGCTGGGAATAGCCGCCGTTGGCGAACACAGCGTAGGATTGCGCCAATTGCAGCGGCGTCACTGCGCCGGCGCCCAGCGCCAGCGGCAGGGATACCGGGTTGCGCTCGGACAGGAAACCGAATTGCGTTGCAAACGCTTGTACATAACCGGCTCCGGCCGCCTGCATCAGACTCACCGCCACCAGATTCTTCGAGCGCATCAGACCGCGACGAACGGTGATGAAGCCCTCATAATTATTGCCGAAATTGCGCGGCCGCCAGGCACGGGCGCCGGTATCTTGCGGCAGCAGCACGCGCTGGGTGTCATCGACCAGCGTACCGGGGAAATAGCCTTTTTCCAGCGCAGCAGAATAGACAAAGGGCTTGAAGCTTGAACCAGGCTGGCGATAAGCCTGCAGCGCATGATCGAAGGGGTTGCGGAAAAAATCGAAACCGCCGGCCAGCGCCAGGATATCGCCGCTTTGCGCATCGACAGAAATCAGTGCGCCTTCCATTTCCGGCGTCTGGCTCAGCAGCCAGCGATCGCCGCTGTCGCGATAGACCCGGATCACGGAACCTGCAGCAATGTTGCGCTTGCCGCTGGCTGGCAGTTTTGCCCAGCCGCCGGCGATGCGCGGATCCATGTTGTTGATCTGCAGGGCCTGACCGTTACGTAGCGTGGCATGGATCAGCTTCGGCGATATGGCGGTGACGATCGCAGCGCGGATTTCGCCGCTATCCGGATAGGGCAGCAACATCTTGGCGGCTTCGCTATTGGTAGCAGCGGCGCCAAGCTGCGCCTCCGGGCCGCGATAGCCGCGACGACCCTGCGCATCCAGCAGGCCGGAGCGCAAGTGTTTATCGGCCGCCAATTGAGGCTCCATCTGGAGCGTGGTGGTGACGTCCAGACCCATGGTGTAGGCGCGTTCCTGATACAGCTGCATCACCATCTGCCGCGCTTCTTCTACAGCATATGCAGCTTCCCGCACCGAAGGATTGCGGGTCGGGTTGATCACCAGCTTTTCCGCAGTGGCTTGCTGAAAATTTTCCTGGTTGATATAGCCAAGTTCCAGCATGCGCTGCAAAATATAGTGCTGGCGCGTCGCTGCGCGCTGCGGGTTCGCTACCGGGTTGTAAGCGGACGGCGCCTTCGGCAAGCCGGCCAGCATGGCCGCTTCGGCGATGCTGATCTGCTCCAGCGGCTTGTCGAAATAAATGTTCGACGCCGCAGCAAAGCCATACGAGCGCTCGCCGAGATAGATCTGGTTCATGTATAGCTCAAGCAGCTTGTCCTTGCTGTATTGCTGCTCCAGCTTGTAGGAAAGCAGAATTTCATTTAGTTTGCGCTGCAAGGTTTTCTCGCGTGTCAGGAAAAATCCGCGCGCTACCTGCATGGTGATAGTACTGGCGCCTTGCCCATGCTGGCCGGTGAGCAGATTGGCGAAAGAAGCGCGCATCAGGCCGACGAAATCGACGGCGCCGTGCTCATAGAAGCGCGCATCTTCGATTGCCAGCAGAGCTTGCCGCATTACCAGCGGAATTTGTCCAATCGGCAGAAACTCGCGGCGCTCTTCGCCATATTCCGCCAGCAAGATTCCTTCACTGGAATAAATTCGCAACGGCAGCGCAGGATTATATTGCGCCAGATGATCTACCGCGGGCAGTTGTTGCCAGGCATGGCGCAACCAATAACCGCCGGTGAGCCCGGCGGCAAGGATCAGTCCGATGCTAAAACCGAGGATGAATTTGAGGCGGCGGGAGATGCCGGTTTTTTCTTGCATGGCGGGTTGCCGCATGGTCGCTCCTGTTGATATGGCACACGAATCTTTGGCGGATGCGGGGTGTGACGGACTGGTGAGCGGCCATTGTGACGGCAGCGAGGGATATACTTAATAAAATTAAGTATTATTAAGTAGTCATAAATATTTCTAATCTAAGGATGGCGCGGATGAAACTCAATCCCAAACACACCGAGGCCTTCCGTGCCGTGATCGAAACCGGCAGTTTTGAGCAGGCGGCCTTGCGGTTGCATCTGACGTCGCCGGCGATTTCCCAGCGCGTGCGTGCTCTTGAAAGCCAGCTTGGCAGCGCCTTGATAGTGCGCAGCCGCCCGGCCCGCGCAACCCGCATGGGGCAGCGGCTGATGCAATACCTGAAGCGCGCAAAGCTGCTGGAAACCGATCTGGCGGCGGAACTGGCGGTGGAACAGGATGCACCGCTGACACTGGTGCTGGCGTTGAATGCCGACTCGATCGGGACCTGGTTTTTCCCGGCATTGTCGGATGTGTTGATACGGGAGCGAGTGCTGCTGGATTTGACCGTGGAGGATCAGGATCATACCTATTCTTTGCTGGAGACCGGCCTGGCGATCGGCTGCATCAGCACCGAATCAAAACCGATGCGCGGCTGTTCTGCGGAATTGCTGGGCGTGATGCGCTACTGGCTAGTGGCAGCGGAAACGTTCCGCGACCATTGGTTCGCCGATGGCTTGACGCGCAAGGCTGCACGCAACGCGCCGGTGGTGGCGTACACGCATAAGGACACCTTGCAGTCTTCATTCTTACTCAGCAAGCTAGGGTTGCCGGAGGGGGCATATCCCTGCCATTACGTTCCGGGCGCCGCTTCGCACTTCAATGCAATTCGTTATGGCCTCGGTTATGGTATGGTGCCCGAGTTGCTACTCAAGGCCGCAGGAAAGAAGAATGAAGTAATACATCTGGCGCCGACCAGGCCGCTGGAGTTGGAGCTGTACTGGCACACCTGGAAGGTGCAGTCGCCCCGTATGGAAAACTTGTCGCGCCAGATCATTGCAGCGGCTCGGAAGATCCTTAAATGATCTTTCCAAGGGAACTGGACCTGCAAATTTCAGCTTTCAATGCAGTTGTCGAGGCAACAATTTTCCTTCCTCATGCAACGCATAAGGATATGTAAATACATCAGTTTCTATTGCCGTATGGATATTGTATTCTAATCTCCCATTAAAGAACGAAACAGTTCTTTACAAAAGAAAACATGGGAAGGAAGACATATACATGCAGAGATTCAACACCTGGCCGGCGCGTTCCGCGCTGTCGCTATTGATCGCCTATGGCGTTCCAAACCTCTATCAGGCAGCGTACGCGCAAACGGCGCAAACAACCCCGGCAGTAGATGACACAGCAGCAGCTTCGGGTAACGATGGCAAACAGGTATTGATCACCGGCTCCCGCATTCCTCGCGCCAGCAAGGAGGGTCCGACCAGCGTTACCGTGATTACCGGCGAGGATATCGAGAAACAAGGCTATCGCAACGTCTTCGATGCGCTCAGCGCGCAAACGCAAAACACCGGCATGACGCAGGGCGCCGACTACGGCAATACCTTTACTCCTGCGGCGAACACCATCAGCTTGCGCGGCCTCGGGCCGAATCACACGCTGATCCTGGTCAATGGCCGACGGGTCGCCGACTATCCGGTGGCGTACGACGGCTCGGTCAATTTCGTCAACCTGGCGAATATTCCGTCGGCGCTGGTCGACCGCATCGAGATATTGAACGGCGGCGCATCGGCAGTCTATGGCTCCGACGCGATCGCCGGCGTGGTCAACGTCATCCTGAAAAAGAAGGCCAGCGGCTTCGATCTCAATGTCAAGGCCGGCGGCACGCAAGACGGCGGTGGTTCCAACCAGCGCATCCAGTTTACCGGTGGCGGCAGCAGCGGCGACCTGAGCGGGGTGTTCGGCGTAGAGCTGAGCCGTACCCAGCCGATCTGGAGCCGTCAGCGCGATTTCATGTCGTCGGCGTCGTCCGACGGCACCGCGCCGACCCGGATCGCCTCACGGATGAATGTCGACAGCGGCAATTACGTGGATCCCGGCGCCAACGGTTGCGGCCAGCTTGGCAAGTTGTTCTATAACAGCGTGGTGCAAACCAGTGACCCGTATTGCGCCAGCGGCAAAGCTAAACCTGCTTACTGGACCACCATGACGCAGAACGAGAGTGAAAACCTGTTTGGCAGCCTGACTTATCAGTTGAGCCCCAAGACCGAGGTATTCAGCGATCTGATGCTGGGCTTTAATACGACGCAAAACAATACGCGTGGACCGAGCTGGACTTCCGAAGGGGCTGGCAACAGCTATTTTTTCAACCAGAATACCGGCGCCAACGAGAGCTGGTCGCGCCGTATTGCGCCGGAAGAAATCGGTGGCGCTACGCGCTACAACAGAAAGTGGAATGACGTCGCCGGCAACTGGAGCATCGGCGTGCGCGGAGATATCCCGGCCACCAGCAGCTGGAACTACGAGGCGGCATATAATATTTCCGCTTATACCAGCCGGCAGACCACGCCGTTGTTGCTGACTAACGTCGACAGCTTTTTCCTTGGCCCGCGGCTTGGCTACAATTCTGATGGCGTCGCTATCTATGCGCCGAATCCGAACCGGCTCTACCAGCCCCTGACGCCGGATCAATTCAATTCGATCACCGGTGAAGCCATCAGCCGCAACAAATCGTGGACCCAGACACTGAGCCTGAGCGCCAACGGCGAGCTATTCAATTTACCCGCCGGGCCGGTGCGCCTGGCGGCGGTGGCGGAGCTTGGCAGCCAGGGATTCAGCAATACGCCGGACCCGCAAATCAACCAGGGAGTGTTCTACAACCAGTCGGGCGCCGAGGGCGCCAGCGGTTCGCGCAAGCGTTATGCGCTGGGTACGGAGTTGAATATCCCGCTGCTCGAGCAACTGGTGGCGACCGTCGCCGGCCGTTATGACGATTACAGTTTTGCCGGCCGTAGCGACGGCAAGTTCACCTATAACACCGGGCTTGAATTCCGTCCTGCCAAAACCCTGCTGTTTCGCGGTAACTATGCCACCAGCTTCCGTGCGCCAGACATGAATTACATTTATTCGACCACCACCCGTGGCTACTATGCGGCGACCACCGATTACTACCGGTGCCAGCTGGCGGGGCAAGCTTTGGCCGGTTGCGCCTACAATAATTATTCGCCGGGTGCGAATTACATTCAGACCGGCAGCAAGGACCTGAAGCCGGAAAACGGCAAATCCTGGAGCTACGGCGTGGTCTGGTCGCCAAGCTCCAACTTCGATGTCTCGGCCGATTTCTGGCGTATCCAGATCGACAATCTGGTGACCAATCTCGATCCCGATATCATTTTGCATAATGAAGCGAATTGCCGCGCCGGCAACCTGGATATCAATTCGCCCACCTGCGTGGATGCGCTGACGCGCGTCATCCGCAATCCGCCCAACGCCATCTTCCAGCCGAATGCGATCCAGAACATCCTGGTGAACCCGATCAATGCAGCACAGGAGCGCACCAGCGGCCTGGATTTCAGCGGCAAATGGCGCATCAAGGGCGGCGGTGTCGGCGATTTCCTGCTGAAAGCGAACTATACCAAGGTGCTCAGCCATCACTACCGGCAATTTGCGGCCGATCCCGATCAGGATCTGCTGAATTCCCTGACCAATCCGGATTGGGGTTCCAAGGTCAACGCCAGCCTCACCTGGCTGCGCGGCCAGTGGACCAGCACGGCGCAAGTCACGCGCTACGGCAGCTTGCCGAGCGCCGACCAGACCCGTCGCATCTCGCCGTTTGCGCTGGTCAATCTGAGCGCCAGCTACCAGATCAGTCCGCAGGCGTCGGTATCGCTGATCGTCAACAATGTGTTCAATTCGGTGAAACAAGACAATACCGCAGGCTGGCCGTATTATCCTGTAGGAAACTATAATCCTTATGGCCGCCAGGGATGGCTGGAGTTTAATTATCACTTTGGTTCTTAGAGCCTGACCGGTATTTATCCGGCCGCAAAAGGCACGGCGCAACGCCGTTCCTTTTGCGGTTTAACCATTTATACAAGTACACGATGAAAATCCACTCTGCTACCGCTGCTCTCGTCGCTACCCTGATGTGCGCAGCCGGAACGGTCCTGGCGCTACCCGCCGCCAGCCAAAAGCCAGCGACCGCCGCGGCAGCCACGACCGAAGGCATCAACTGGTATGAAGGCGACGTCGACGCCGCTTTTGCTTATGCCAAAGCCAACAACAAACCGTTGTTCCTGTATTGGGGCGCGACCTGGTGTCCGCCCTGCAATCAAGTCAAGGCGACCATATTCAACCGTCAGGGATTCATCGAGCGTTCGCGTTTCTTCGTACCGGTGCATATCGATGGCGATAGCGCCGGTGCGCAAAAGCTCGGCGAGCGTTTCAAGGTGCGCGGCTATCCGACCATGATCCTGTTCAAGCCGGACGGGACGGAAATCACCCGCCTGCCTGGCGAAGTAGATGCGGAGCGCTACCTGCAAACGCTGACGCTCGGCATCAGCGCCAACCGTCCGGTACGGCAAACCTTGCAAGCCGCCCTGGCCGGCGGCAAACTGACTGCGGATGAATGGCGTCTTCTGGCTTACTACTCGTGGGATACCGATGAGCAGCAGCTGGTCGGCCGCAAGGATTTACCCGCGACCTTGAAGCGGCTGGCGGCAGCCAGCCCGGCCGGCGACATCGCCAATCGCCTGGCGCTGAGCGCACTGGTGGCGGCCGGCACGGCGAAGCCGGGAGAGTCTGGCGTGGTCGACAAAACCGTAGCCGCGGCGCAATTGAACAAGACGTTGAGCGATGTCCGCAGCGCGCGCGAGAACATGGATATATTGACCAACTATCCGGTGGAGCTGGTGCAATTGGCGAGCGATCCTAAATCGGCGTCGCGGACGAAATTGCTGGCGGCCTCGAACCTTGCCATGCAGCGCCTGTCGGTCGACGCCACGTTGTCGAAAACCGACCGGCTGTCGGCGCTGGCGGCGCAGGTATCGCTGGCGCGCATAGATAATCCGGACGGCGCCTTGTCACCCGCGTTGATTAAAGAAGTGCGGCAAAAAGTGGCGCAAGCCGACAGCGCCACCACCGACGCCTTCGAGCGTCAATCAGTCATCAATACCGCTGCTCATGCCTTGAGCGATGCAGGTCTGCTGGACGATTCGGACAGCTTGCTCAAAGCGGAACTGAAGCGCTCGCATGCACCTTACTATTTCATGCTTAGCCTGGCGTCCAATGCTAAGAAACGCGGCGATAAGGGCGCGGCCATCAACTGGTACGAGCAAGCCTATCAGGCTGCGCAAGGCCCGGCGACCCGCTTGCAATGGGGCGTGGCGTATCTGTCCGGATTGCTGGAGCTGGCGCCGCAGGACGAAACGCGTATCGAGAAGGTCGCCCATGGCGTATTCCAGGAACTTGGCGGCACCCAGAACGCGTTTTATGAACGCAATCGTTCGGTGCTGGAACGCCTCGGACAAAAACTCACGGCCTGGAACAGCGGGGGCAGCCATGAGGCTGCGTTGGGCCGCTTGCGCGGTCAGCTGGATGGCGTGTGCGTCAAACTGCCGACGGCAGATGCCCAGCGCGCAACCTGCCAGGGATTGCTGAGTCCGACCCGAGCGTAGCCTCTAACTTGCTTGGGATAAGTCGGTAAGGAAAGAATGATTCTCGGTAAATGGGTTACGCTAGCGGCACTTGTTTGCAAGCATATGCAAGCAACCAGTGCCGCAGTTTCCCATTTACCTGACCGGATCAGCCGACCATGATAATTGTCCATCACCTCAACAATTCCCGTTCACAGCGCGTGCTGTGGTTGCTCGAAGAGCTGGGGCTGGCCTATGAAATCAAGTCTTACCAGCGCGACCCCAAAACCATGCTGGCGCCGCCGTCGCTAAAGGCGATTCATCCGCTGGGTAAATCGCCGGTGATTACGGATGGCGACAACACGATTGCCGAATCCGGCGCGATTATCGAATACCTGGTGCAGAAGTATGGCTATGGCCGCCTGATTCCGGCCGCCGACAGCAAGGACCGCTTGCGCTATACCTATTGGCTGCACTACGCCGAAGGCTCGGCCATGCCGCCGTTGCTGATGAAGCTGATCTTCGGCCGTCTTGGACATCCTCCAATGCCAGCGCTGCTGCGACCTGTTGCGCGCATGATTGCAAAGGGCGTACAGCGCAGCTACATCGATCCGCAGCTGAAGTCGCATATGGATTTCATGGAAGGCGAGCTGGGCAAATCCACCTGGTTCGCAGGCGAAGCATTCAGCGCCGCCGACATCCAGATCAGTTTTCCGCTGGAAGCATTTCAATCGCGTGGCGGCCTCGACGCCAGCCGGCCACGTCTGCTCGATTTCTTGCAGCGGATCCATGCACGTCCAGCCTATCAGCGTGCGATTGAAAGAGGCGGCAAGTACGATTTGTTGAAATAGTCACAGCTGCCGCGGATACTCTCTGCGCGCTCACTCTCCAATCACAGTAGAATTGCGTCATACGGCCCGGATAAAATCGCCGGGCCCGAGCGCAACTGATACCGCTACGGAGAGTCAATGTTCCCCACTGAGCAATTCACCGATCCCCACGCAGCCGTCGAGCGCGTGCGCGAGATTTACGAGCACAACACTGCCTTGCTGCGCGAAGCCTTCAAGCGATTTTCGAATGGCGAGGTGATGCCGGACCGGGTCCGCGCCTGCTATCCGTTTGTGCGCGTCACCACCGAATTCAACACCCGTGCCGATACCCGTCATTCGTTCGGATTCGTCTCCGGTCCCGGCGTCTATGAAACCACATTGACGCGTCCTTCGCTCTACACCAATTACCTGGTCAGCCAGTTCAAGCTGCTGCGCGACAATCATGACGTGCCGTTGGAAATCGGCGTCAGCGAAATGCCTATTCCAGTGCACTTTGCCTTCCCCGAAGGAATCCATGTCGAAGGCACGCTGGACCCCGACCATCTGCGCACGTTGCCGGATGTATTCGATCTGCCGAACCTGGCGACCATGGACGACCGCATCGTCAACGGCACGTTTGAAGAATTTCCGGGGGATCCGCATCCGCTGGCTTTGTTTACCGCACCGCGCGTCGATTATTCGTTGCATCGGCTGAAGCATTACACGGCTACCTCGCCGGATCGTTTCCAGCGCTATGTGCTGTTCACCAATTACGCTTTCTATATCGACGAATTCATCCGCATGGGGCGTGAACTGATGCAAGCCACCAGCGATCCGGAGCAGCGCGCCTACCGCCAGCAATACTCGGCGTTTGTCGAGCCAGGGGATCTCACGACCTGGAACGCCAATCTGGATGACCTGCCGTCCGGCCGTTCTTTGACCGGCGTGGCGCCATCCCGCCAGCCGCAAATGCCGGCATATCATTTGCAGCGCGAAGACGGTTCCGGCATCACGCTGATCAATATCGGAGTAGGGCCGTCGAATGCAAAAACCATCACTGATCACGTAGCGGTATTGCGTCCGCACGGCTGGATCATGCTGGGGCATTGCGCCGGTTTGTCGACTTCGCAGCGGATGGGCGATTATGTCCTGGCACATGCCTATGTACGCGATGACCATGTGCTGGATGACGATCTGCCATTATGGGTGCCTGTACCGGCGCTGGCTGAGGTACAACTCGCTTTGCAAGACGCGGTGGCGGCCATCACACAGCTGGAAGGCTATGAGCTGAAACGCATCATGCGTACCGGCACCGTCGCCTCGATCGACGACCGTAACTGGGAGTTGCGCGATCATCGCAAACCGTTACTGCGCTTTAACCAGAGCCGGGCAATTGCGCTGGATATGGAAAGCGCGACTGTCGCCGCCAACGGCTTCCGTTTCCGCGTTCCTTACGGCACCTTGCTGTGTGTGTCGGACAAACCGCTGCACGGCGAAATCAAATTGCCGGGCATGGCTAACCGGTTTTACGAGCAACGCGTCAACCAGCATTTGAAGATCGGTATCAAGGCGCTGGAATTGCTGCGCAATCAGGGTGTGGAACAACTGCACAGCCGCAAGCTGCGCAGCTTCAGCGAACCGGCGTTCCGTTAATCCCGGCATGTCTACAGCGATCAAGCACCGGCGTATCAATATCGTCACCTTGACGGTGGGCGAAGCGATTCCGGAGCACTGCGGCAACGGTGACATCGCCCTGGTCCAGGACGATGCCGGATGGTGGGTGCATTTTGTCGATGAGGATGGCGCGATCGACGGTTACGATGCGCCATTTCCTTCGTATAACAAGGCGCTGTGGACCGCCAAGGCGGCGGCAGAATTCGCCGCAGAGTGAGTTCAGGCGCGTTGTTTGCGGTCCTGTCGATACACCATGCTCAATAGGCAGGCGCCAGCCAGCAGCGCGAATGCTGCCACGCATAACGACGAGGTGAAATTGCCGCTGCCACGGACCAGGCGAGTCGCCAGTGGCGGCCCGATAATCTGGCCTATGCCGTAGGTCGCCGTCAACAATCCCATCAGGCTGCGCGCGTGATCGCCACGCAGGCGGCGAGCGTCGCGCATCGCAAACAAGGTGATCGCGGTGAACGGCATTCCCAGCAGGATGCTGCCGAGCGCAAAGCCGGCCACGCTGGGTGACGCCACACTGAGCAATACGCCGCCTGCCTGCACCAGGTAACAGGCAGCCAGCAGCAAGCGATTATCCCAGTGTATCGGCAGCTTGGTCGCCAGCCACGCGCCGGCGGCAACGCAGATACCGAACAGGGGCCAGAACAAATCCGGCCAGCTGGAGCCCGGCAAGGCCTGGCGTGCAATCACCGGCAAGAAAGTCGCCGTGATGATGTAGCCGAATCCGGCCAAGGCGTAAGCGACGGTCAGCCCGCGCGCCTGCCGCGCGATTTGTGCTGGCGGCAGCGCATGCGAGGCTGGTGCATGCGGAGGTAATACGGCTGACGAGCCGGTAAAAGTACGCCAGGATATCGCCGCCAATATCAGCGCCAGCAGCGCGTAGGTCAACCACCCATACGAAGCTCTCCAGCCATGTGACACCATCGCGCTGGTCGCCAGCCCGGTCAGCAAGATACCGATGCCAGGGCCGCAATAAATGATGCCGCCTAGCGCGTGTGCGTGGAGTTGAGTCAGACGCTGCAAGCACCAGCCGGAAGCGAAGACAAAAGTGCAGGCGCTGGCGATACCCGCCAGCGTGCGCAACGCCAGCCATACGACGGGCGACTGGAATATGCCCATCCCCAATGTCAGCAGCACGGTACTCGCAAGGCCGATCTTGATGAGGCCGGTAGCGCTGCCGCGCAATGCCATGCACAACAGGGCGCCGATAAAGTAGCCGAGGTAATTTGCTGTTGCCAGCCAGCCGCCTGCGGTCAGATCGATCACGCCATCGTGCAGCATCATCGGCAGCAGCGGGGTGAAGGCGAAGCGGCCGATCCCCATCGCTACCGCCATGGCCAGCGCGCCTGCCAGCGCTACGCGCCACGCTTCCTGGCTGTGGTCGGTCTTCATTGCGATGGTTGCCTTTATGTCTTGCCGGCAGTTATCTATATTGTGCATCGTCAGTTTTAGTAATTGATCGCGTGCGGTGCCTGTAATTCATCCGCCAGCGTTGCCACCAATTGTTCAGCCGGCATCGGCCGCGTCATCGCCACGCCTTGGCCGGCCCACAAGGACATAAATTCGGGGTGCTGCGCTTTGGCGGCAGTCTGGCGTATTTCAGCGCTCAGCGCATTCTGGATCGGATAAGCGGGGAAGACGCTTTCGTGCTGCCGCATTTGTTCCATGTAGGGATTGACGATGCCGCGGGCATAGCGGCCGGAAAAGCTGCGCGTCAGGCGCGTGCTGTCGTCGCGTGCGCTGGCCAGTTGTTCGCGCCAGGCGGGTGCTATGCCGGATTCAGGGCAAGCCAGGAAGGCAGTGCCCAGTTGTGCTGCTTGCGCACCCAGCAGCAAGGCAGCAGCAATGCCGCGGCCATCCATGATCCCGCCGGCAGCGATGATCGGCAGTTTTACCGCTGCCGCCACCTGCGGTATCAAGGTCATCAAGCCGACGCAGGATTGTTCGATGTCTCCCAGGAATGTAGCGCGGTGACCGCCAGCTTCCGCGCCCTGCAGGCAAACGAAATCCGCACCCGCCTGTTCCCAGGCCTTGGCTTCGGCAACCGTGGTCGCGGTGCCGATCACTTTGCAGCCTTTGGCCTGGAACTGGGCCACGGTGGCGGCATCGAGAATGCCGAAGGTGAAGCTGACTACCGGCGGGGCGGCTTCAAGCAGCGCGGCCAGTTGCTCTTGGAAATTCTCGCTGAATTTCTGCGGCCTGCTTGCCGCTTCCAGGCCGAGTGAGGTCCGGAATGGTTGCAAGAGCACTTGCGCCGCGGCGATTTCCGCATCGTCAGGCTGGCTTTCTTCCAGGATAAATAAATTGACGTTGAACGGTCGCTTCGTCAATGTACGAATTTTCTTGACGGCTTCGATGATTGCAGTCGGCGAGAGCAGGGCGGCGGCAAAAGAGCCTAGTCCTCCTGCATTGCTGACCGCGGTGACCAGTTCGATTGGCGAACCGCCGTTCATGGGGCCTTGTACGATCGGATAGCGAATATCGAGCGCGGCGGCGAATGACGGTTGCGGTCCGCGTGCATTGGTATCGGAATGCGGGCTGGTATTGGACATGCTGTAGCTCCTGGTGAGTTGCTGTCATGACATGGATGCGCTTAAATCGATGTTGCGCAGCAGGCGATAGTGTTCATCCTACCTTGACATATACATCCTGAAAAATGAATAATTAGGATATTACCCATCTTAAAATGAGATGATTCATGGATCTCTTGTCCCTGGAAATTTTCCGCACCGTAGTGCGCGAAGGCGGTATTACCCGCGCTGCGGCCCAATTGCATCGCGTTCAGTCGAATGTCACGACCCGCATACGCCAGTTGGAAGTCTCATTGGGTGTCAGCCTGTTTTCCCGCGATCATAAACGCCTGGTGCTGACCCCAGCCGGCGAAACCCTGCTGGGATACGCCGAGCGCCTGTTGAATCTGGCCGGCGAAGCGCGCGAAGCGGTGCAGCCGGCGGTACCGCAAGGACGTTTGCGCATCGGTTCCATGGAAAGCACAGCCGCCAGCCGTTTACCGATTCCTTTAGCGCGCTTTCACCAGCAATGGCCGGCCGTGCTGCTGGAGCTAAGCACCGGCCCGACCCAGATGCTGATCGACCGGGTTCGTGCATACACGCTCGATGCCGCATTGGTAGCCGGCCCGCTGGATGATCCCTCGTTGGTGGCGCTGCCCTTGTATACCGAAGAATTAGTGTTGCTAGCAGCGCGCAGCCACCCGCCGATAAGCAGCCCCGACGACCTTCAGACGCGTACCCTGGTTGCCTTCGAACACGGCTGCGCCTATCGCCGCCACGCTGAAAACTGGCTGGCTTCAGGCGGCATCCCCGGCCGTCGCCCTGATCGTATCCTCGAACTCGGCTCCTATCACGCCATGCTCGCATGCGTAGCCGCTGGCGCAGGCATCGCCCTGGCCCCTCGTTCCGTGCTCGAACTGCACAATTGCACCGAAAGCCTCGCCATCTACCCCATTGGCCCTGCAGGCAATGTCCCGACCTACCTGATCCGCCGGCATGATTACAGCTCCCCGGCTTTCGACGCTCTTAGCCAGATCCTCCAGGCTGAAGCAATAAGTCGGCTCTAAATAAATCGACTCTGACCCCAATTAATTGCCCTTTGCTCAAGTAAAAAAAATAAACAAGTATTTCTTGTTATTTTTATATGAGAACGCTTATCATTCATTATTATATGTATAAATTGATAACTTTAACTGCCGCATTTGCCTAGTGCACTTGTACCGCGGCGCGTAGAGCACCCGATCTTTCAGGCTGGCTACAGGCCGTTCTAGTGCCTAATGGTTTTTCAGACAAAAGGATATGTAATGAGCGTCATCTTCACATCTACCCCTCGATCAACCGATATCAACGAACGTGCTTCCGCGCAAGGGCGATGTGCAGCGGTCAGCATTGCTTTTAGTAGTCTGTTTGCGCCGGCCTTGGCCGCCACGGCCATTCCCGAGGCGGAGCTGGCGCCCATCAATGTCCGCAGCGAGCGCAAGGGGGCATATCAAGTGGACCGTTCTGCCTCCGACAAATTTACCGCGCCGCTGCTGGATACGCCCAAGACTGTCACAGTGATCAAACATGAGTTGATCGATGAGCGCGGCGCGACCTCGCTGACCGAGGTGTTGCGGACAACGCCCGGGATTACGCTGGGCGCGGGGGAGGGCGGCACACCGATTGGTGACCGGCCTTTCGTCCGCGGTTACGACGCCAGCACCGACTTGATGATCGATGGCTTGCGTGACATCGGCCGTTTTTCGCACGAGGCGTTCAACATTGAACAGATCGAGATCGTCAAAGGTCCCGGCTCGGCTTACACCGGTCGCGGATCGACCGGCGGTAGTATCAACATGGTCAGCAAGGCACCAAAAGCAGAAAATTTCTATACCGGCAGCATCACACTTGGCACCGATCAAACCCGGCGTCTGACTACCGATGCCAACTGGCTACTCGGCGATGACACCGCGCTGCGGCTGAACCTGATGGCGCACGATGCCGATGTCGCTGGCCGCGACGCGGCCAAAGTTAGCCGTTGGGGTGTGGCGCCATCGCTGACGCTCGGGCTGCACAGCGGGATCGAGGTGACGCTGAGCTACTACGGTTTGCGCACTGATGACATTCCCGACCAAGGGTTGCCGTTTGACACAATCAATCGTACCGGCTTGCCGGTTCAGGTCGATCGCAAGAATTTTTATGGTCTGAGCAGCCGCGACTACCGTCGCAACGCCGCCGATATTGGTACGCTGGATGTGTCGCACCAGATGGGTGACGGCAGCAAACTGCGCAACGTCACGCGCTACGGTAAAACCAGCAACGAGTACGTGTATTCACGGCCGACCCTGCAGGACGATCCCAAGAAGCGCAACTATGGCATGGTGACCCGGCGCGGCCTGGGCAACAAGCTGGAAAATAGCAGCCTGATCAATCAAACCGAATTGACCGGCAAGTTGCGCACCGCCGGCCTTGAGCATAGCTATGCCGCCGGGGTGGAGCTGAGCCGCGAACGGACTTACAACAGTCGTTTCATTATCAGCAATGACGCGCCGGTTGCTGACTTGTACCATCCGGACTTCGGACAAGCCTTCACCGGCACCATCGACAGGAGCGCGCCGGCGGGCCTGACCAAGCACGATAACCGCGCCGTCTATATGTTCGATACGATCGCGCTTACGCCGCAATGGGACCTTAACGGCGGCTTACGCTATGACCGCTATGAGGTCTCAAGCAGCGCCGGAAAACGCGGCAGTTGGGGCTTCTGGAACTATCAGGCTGGCATCGTTTTCAAGCCGCAGCCAAATGCCAGCATTTATGCATCTTATGGCACCTCATCCAATCCATCGGGTGAAGCAGAAGGACAGATTGGTGGCGCAGATGGTGTCGCCGGCGGCGGCCTGCGCGACGTTGCGCCGGAATCGAACCGCAGTATCGAAGTGGGCAGCAAATGGAATGTGCTGGATGAACAGCTGATGCTGACCGCCGCGGTATTCCGTACCGAAAAGGTTAATGGCCGGGCAGTTGATCCGACCAGCGGCCTGGTAGAGTTGATCGGCAACAGCCGGGTCGACGGCGTTGAATTGGGCGCAGCCGGTAACCTGACGCCGGCCTGGACCTTGTTCGGCGGTTATACCTGGTTGCGTCCGATATTGCGTGCGGACGGCGCCGGTGGCAACAGCGGCAAACAACTCAAATATGTGGCCCCGCGCAGCTTCAGCGCATGGACCACATATAAACCGTCGACGCAGTTGACGGTCGGCGCCGGCGCCAGCTATATGTCGGAGCGTTTCGTCACCGACGACAACACACGCCGCTTACCGTCTTACTGGCGCTACGATGCAATGGCCAGCTACAAGGTCAGCAAGCATCTCGATTTCCGGCTCAATATCCAGAACCTGAGCAATGCCACGATTTTTGACGGCTCACACGTCGGTGTGTTTGCCAATATTGCGCCTGGTCGCTCGGTTTTGCTGACGGCGAATTTCAAGTACTGAATTTCGCAACACGATCAGCCCTCGTCTGACACACTCCATGCCGCTCAGGGTTCGGTGATCTGGATCGCCCGGACAGCAGATTTATACCGAGTATCGCGATAACGAGCGTGGCAGTTTAGCGGTTCTTCCTCAAGTCGTTTCTCGACTGGGTGTGTACGCATGCAACTCATCGCCGGGTTACACAGCGGGCTTCTGGCCTGATATCGTCGTTTCTCCATCGGCCCGCAGCAACACAAAATAATTGGGGTCAGAGTCAATTTAATGGATAAAATAGAAGCTCCGCAATTCACTCTGTTTTCTCCATGGCCCGCTTACCTCGACTCGTCATTCCCAACCAGCCACATCATTTGATTCAGCGGGGCGTTGATCGCCAGGCAATTTTCCGTGAAACCGAAGATTATGTGAATTTTCTTGGACGCCTGCGCGATGCCGCCAGGCAGTTCAAGGTAGCCATCCATGCGTATGTGTTGATGACTAACCACATACATTTATTGGCGACGCCCAGCGATGCCGAGGGCTTGGCCCGGATGATGCAGTGGGTGGGGCGTTACTACGTTCCCTATTTCAATCAGAAATATGGACGAGTCGGGACACTGTGGCAAGGACGCTACAAGGCGGTGGTGATTGATACGGAGCGGTATTTCATGTTGTGCAGCTGCTACATCGACCAGAATCCTGTGCGTGGAGGCATCACTTCGACTGCCGGGGAATACCCTTGGTCCAGCTATTTGCACCATGTTGGCGTCAAATCCGATCCGCTGGTGACAGACCATGCCCTGTATTGGGCTTTGGGTAACACGCCCTTTGATCGCGAGGCTGCGTATAGGGAAATGTCTGAGCAAGCGCTTACATCAGCTCAGGCGTCGCAACTGATGGAAGCCACCAATAAAGGCTGGCCGCTAGGCTCGGATAAATTCAAGGCTGGTCTGGAAAAACAGGGTAATCTCAGAGTGCGACCGGCCAGACGTGGGCGGCCATTCAAACAGCTGCCGGATCCCGCGGAGGAAGCTGTCGAGCCCGTCGTCAAAAAATAAGAAAAATATCAAATAAATATCGTGTGCACTAAATTGACTCTGTCCCTATTTAATTTTGGTGCAAAAATAAGCAGAATTAATTTGACTCTGACCCCATTTATTGTGATTGAAGTCTGAAACCGTCTGCACTATTCTTAATATCCTTACTCTCAAAGTGGTGGAGCAACGTTATGCAAGCGCAAGGTTTATACGATCCGGCTAATGAACATGATGCCTGCGGTGTCGGTTTTATTGCACATATCAAAGGCAACAAGAGCCACTCGATTATTGAACAAGGCCTGCTGATCCTGAAGAACCTGGATCACCGGGGCGCGGTCGGCGCAGATAAGCTGATGGGCGACGGCGCCGGGATATTGATCCAGGTGCCTGACCAGTTCTACCGCGAAGAGATGGCGAAGCTGGGCGTGATCTTGCCGCCGCCAGGCGAATTCGGCGTCGGCATGGTGTTTTTGCCAAAGGAAAACGCTTCGCGCATCGCTTGCGAGCAGGAAATCGAACGCGCGGTGCTGGCTGAAGGCCAGGTTGTGTTGGGCTGGCGCGATGTGCCGGTGGATATCGAGATGCCGATGTCGCCTACCGTGCGCGACAAGGAACCGGTGATCCGCCAGATTTTTATCGGCCGCGGTCCGGACATCATGGTGACTGACGCGCTGGAACGCAAACTCTACGTGATCCGCAAATCTTCAGGCCATGCGATCCAGGCCTTGAATCTGCTGCATGGCAAGGAATTTTTCGTGCCGTCGATGTCGGCACGTACCGTCGTCTATAAAGGCTTGCTGCTGGCGGACCAGGTCGGCGTGTATTACAAGGACCTCCAGGATCCGCGTTGCCTGTCGGCGCTGGCGCTGGTGCATCAACGCTTTTCCACCAATACCTTCCCTGAGTGGCCGCTGGCTCACCCGTATCGCCTGCTGGCCCATAACGGCGAGATCAATACCGTCAAGGGCAACTTCAACTGGATGCGCGCGCGCGAAGGCGTGATGAAGTCGCATGTGCTGGGCGATGATCTGAAGAAGTTGTTTCCGTTGATTTATGAAGGCCAATCCGATACCGCCTGTTTCGACAACGCGCTCGAATTGCTGCTGATGTCCGGCTATCCGATTGCGCAAGCGATGATGATGATGATCCCGGAAGCGTGGGAAAACCACACCACCATGGATGACAACCGTCGCGCTTTCTACGAATACCACGCCGCTATGATGGAGCCATGGGACGGCCCGGCGGCGATGGCGTTTACCGACGGCCGTCATATTGGCGGCACGCTGGACCGCAATGGTTTGCGTCCGGCGCGTTATATCGTCACCGACGACGACTTCGTGGTGATGGCGTCCGAATCCGGCGTACTGCCGATTCCGGAATCCAAGATCATCCAGAAATGGCGTCTGCAACCGGGCAAGATGTTCCTGATCGATCTTGACGCCGGCCGTATCATCGACGACAAGGAGCTCAAGGATACTTTCGCCAACGCCAAGCCATACAAGCAATGGATTGAGTCGGTGCGCGTCAAGCTCGATGAGTTGAAGGCAGAACCGTCGGAATCCGGCTCGACGATTCCGTTGCTGGATCGCCAGCAGCTGTTCGGCTATACCCAGGAAGACATCAAGTTCCTGATGTCGCCGATGGCTGCCGCTGCCGAGGAAGCAATCGGCTCGATGGGCAATGACTCGCCGCTCGCGGTCATGTCTAACAAGAACAAGACGCTGTATCACTACTTCAAGCAGCTGTTTGCGCAGGTCACCAACCCGCCTATCGATCCGATCCGCGAAGCGATGGTGATGTCGCTGGTGTCTTTCATCGGTCCGAAGCCGAACATGCTGGATACCAACAACATCAACCCACCGATGCGTCTGGAGGTGTCGCAGCCGATTCTCAATTACGACGATATCGCCAAGCTGCGCAACATCAGCGCGCATACCGGCGGCAAGTTCAAATCACATGAACTGAACATCTGCTACCCGGTCGCCTGGGGCAAGGAAGGCATCGAAGCGCGCCTGGCATCGCTGTGCGCCAAAGCGGTCGACGCGGTCAAGTCCGGCCATAACATCCTGATCATTTCCGATCGTAAGGTCGATGCCGAGCAGGTCGCGATTCCGGCGTTGCTGGCAACCTCTGCGATTCACCAGCACTTGGTGAGCAAGGGTTTGCGCACGTCCACCGGCCTGGTGGTCGAGACTGGTTCTGCACGCGAGACGCACCACTTCGCGCTGTTGGCCGGGTACGGCGCGGAAGCTATCCATCCCTACCTGGCGATGGATACGCTGACCGAACTGGCGCATGGTTTGCCGGGAGCGTTGTCGCCTGAAAAAGCGATCTACAATTTCCAGAAGGCGATCGGCAAAGGCTTGTTGAAGGTCATGTCGAAGATGGGTATTTCGACCTACATGTCGTATTGCGGCGCGCAGATTTTCGAAGCGATCGGCCTCAACAAGAGCATGACCCAGAAGTACTTCAAGGGCACCGCTTCAAATGTGGAAGGCATCGGCGTTTTTGAGGTTGCCGAAGAAGCCTTGCGCCTGCATCGCGCAGCATTCGGCGACGATCCGGTGCTGGCAAATGCGCTCGACGCCGGCGGCGAATACGCATTCCGTATCCGCGGTGAAGAACACATGTGGACGCCGGATGCGATCGCCAAGCTGCAGCATTCAACCCGCGCCAACAATTTCAACAGCTATAAAGAGTACGCGCAGCTGATTAACGACCAGTCCAAGCGCCATATGACATTGCGCGGCCTGTTTGAATTCAAGATCGATCCAAGCAAGGCGATTTCGCTGGACGAAGTTGAACCGGCGAAGGAAATCGTCAAGCGTTTCGCTACCGGCGCAATGTCGCTCGGTTCGATTTCGACTGAAGCCCACGCCACGCTGGCGGTGGCGATGAACCGTATCGGCGGCAAATCGAATACGGGCGAAGGCGGCGAGGACGAGAACCGCTATCGCCAGGAGCTGAAAGGCATCCCGATCAAGCAAGGCGAGACGCTGGCGTCGGTTATCGGCAAGGATCGGATCGAAGTCGACATCCCGTTGCAAGCGGGTGATTCGCTGCGTTCCAAGATCAAGCAAGTGGCGTCCGGACGGTTCGGCGTGACTGCTGAATACCTGATTTCCGCCGACCAGATCCAGATCAAGATGGCGCAAGGCGCGAAGCCGGGCGAGGGCGGCCAGTTGCCAGGCCACAAGGTGTCGGAGTACATCGCGAAGCTGCGCTTCTCGGTGCCGGGCGTCGGGTTGATTTCGCCGCCGCCGCATCATGATATCTACTCGATCGAAGATCTGGCGCAGCTGATCCATGATCTGAAGAACGTCAATCCGCGCGCATCGATTTCGGTCAAGCTGGTGTCGGAAGTGGGTGTCGGCACGGTTGCCGCCGGCGTCGCCAAAGCCAAGTCTGACCACGTCGTGATCGCTGGCCATGACGGCGGTACCGGCGCTTCGCCGTTGTCGTCGATTAAGCACGCTGGCACGCCTTGGGAACTGGGCCTGGCGGAAACCCAGCAGACGCTGGTGCTGAACGGTTTGCGCAATCGTATCCGGGTCCAGGCAGACGGTCAGATGAAGACCGGCCGCGATGTCGTGATCGGTGCTTTGCTGGGTGCGGATGAATTCGGTTTTGCAACCGCGCCGCTGGTGGTTGAAGGCTGCATCATGATGCGTAAATGCCATCTGAACACTTGCCCGGTCGGCGTTGCTACGCAAGATCCTGTGCTGCGCGCCAAGTTCTCCGGCAAGCCTGAGCACGTGGTCAATTTCTTCTTCTTTATCGCTGAAGAAGTACGTCAGATCATGGCGCAGCTGGGTATCCGCAGTTTCAACGAACTGATCGGCCGCGCCGATCTGCTCGACAAGTCGCGGGCGCTGACGCACTGGAAAGCACAAGGCCTGGATTTCAGCCGGATTTTCTATCAGCCGGCATTGCCGGAAGGCGGCGTGTACTACCACACAGAAGAGCAGGACCATGGCTTGGCCAAGGCGCTCGATCTCAAGCTGATTGCGCAAGCCAAAGCGGCCCTGGACAAGGGCGAGCGGGTATCGTTCATCTCGCCGATCAAGAACCTGAACCGTACCGTCGGCGCCATGCTATCTGGCGAAGTCGCAAAAAAATACGGTCACGAAGGTTTGCCCGACGACACCATCCACATCCAGTTGCAGGGAACGGCCGGCCAGTCGGCAGGCGCGTTCCTGGCGCACGGCGTGACACTGGATCTGGTTGGCGAGGGTAATGACTATGTGGGCAAAGGCCTGTCCGGCGGCCGCATCATCGTCCGTCCGAACACTGAATTCCGTGGCCGCGCAGTCGACAACATCATCGCCGGCAACACGGTGCTGTACGGTGCGATTGCCGGTGAAGCCTTCCTCAACGGCGTCGCCGGTGAGCGCTTCGCGGTGCGTAATTCGGGCGCGACTGCAGTGGTCGAAGGCACCGGCGACCACGGTTGTGAATACATGACTGGCGGCACGGTGGTCGTGCTGGGTGATACCGGCCGTAACTTTGGCGCGGGTATGTCGGGCGGTCTGGCCTACGTCTACGATCCGGATGGCGTATTTGCAGCTCAATGCAATATGTCCATGGTGACCCTGGAATCGGTCTTGAGCCAGGGCGAGCAGGAGGCCACTATCGACAAGGCGATCTGGCACAGCACTACGCGCGGCGGTGAAGTACAGGCCGACGAAGCCATCTTGAAGGGACTGATCGAACGCCACTTCAAGTACACCGGCAGCACGCGTGCGCGCAATCTGCTGGATAACTGGGTGGTTTCTCGCAGCAAATTCGTCAAAGTGTTCCCGACTGAGTACAAGCGGGCGTTGGGCGAATTGAATGCAGCCAAGAGCGTAGCGCCAGCCAAGGAAAAAGTCGCCGCGTAATCAACAGATTGCGCCAGGTTGGACGCGACTTAATACACGCAGCTTAAGCCAAGTAACGATAAGGAGCGCCGCGATCGACAAAGTTCGGTCACGGCGCACCTGCAGCCAGGAATGTGAGTAAAAAATGGGAAAAGTAACAGGGTTTATGGAGTTTCAGCGGGTCGGCGAAACGTATGAAGCGCCGCAGGCACGCAAGAAGCATTACAAGGAATTCATCCTCAGTCTGAGTAACGACGAGGCTAAGACGCAGGGCGCACGTTGCATGGATTGCGGTATTCCATTTTGCAACAATGGCTGTCCGGTCAATAACATCATTCCGGACTGGAATGATCTGGTTTATCGCGGCGCTTACCATGAAGCGCTGGAGACCTTGCATTCAACCAACAACTTCCCGGAATTTACCGGCCGCATCTGCCCGGCGCCATGTGAAAGCGCCTGCACGCTGGGTATCAATAGCGACCCTGTCGGCATCAAGTCGATCGAGCATTTCATTGTCGACAAGGGGTGGGAGAACGGCTGGATCGTGCCGCAACCGCCATTGGTAAAAACCGGCAAGAAGGTTGCCGTGGTTGGTTCCGGTCCTGCCGGCCTGGCAGCAGCGCAGCAGCTGGCGCGTATCGGTCACGATGTCACCGTGTTTGAAAAGAGCGATCGGGTCGGCGGTTTGTTGCGTTACGGCATTCCTGATTTCAAAATGGAAAAATCGCATATCGACCGCCGTGTGGAGCAGATGGAAGCGGAAGGCGTGACCTTCAGCACCGGTGTTCTGGTTGGTAAGGATTTTCCATCCAATGTGAATAACTGGGCCAAGAAGACCATCTCTCCGGAAGAACTGAAA
This sequence comes from Collimonas arenae, assembly GCF_000786695.1. NCBI lineage: Bacteria > Pseudomonadati > Pseudomonadota > Betaproteobacteria > Burkholderiales > Oxalobacteraceae > Collimonas > Collimonas arenae. The sequence goes on from NZ_CP009962.1 coordinate 650,525, forward strand.
GCCGAGTTCGATGCTGTGGTGATTGCCGGCGGCGCCGAGCAGCCTCGTGATTTGCCGGTCCCAGGGCGTGAGCTGAAGGGCGTGCATTTCGCGATGGATTTCTTGCCACAGCAAAACAAAATCAATGCCGGCGACAAGGTCAAGGACCAGATCCTGGCGGGCGGCAAGCACGTGGTCGTAATCGGCGGCGGCGATACCGGTTCCGATTGCGTGGGTACTTCCAATCGCCAGGGCGCGGTATCGATCCAGCAGTTCGAACTGATGCCGCAACCGCCGGAACAGGAAAACAAGCCGCTGGTCTGGCCTTATTGGCCAACCAAGCTGCGCACCTCATCGTCGCATGACGAAGGCTGCGACCGCGACTGGGCAGTGGCGACCAAGCGCCTGGAAGGCAAGAACGGCAAGGTCGAAAAACTGATCGCCGCCCGCGTCGAATGGAAAGACGGCAAGATGCAGGAAGTGCCGAATTCGGAATTCGAGATGAAGGCCGACCTGGTGTTTCTGGCGATGGGCTTTGTCTCGCCGGTGGCGCAGGTACTGGAAGCATTTGGCGTCGACAAGGATGCGCGTGGCAACGCCAAGGCGACTACCGAAGGCGATGCTTGCTACAAGACATCGGTGGACAAGGTGTTCGCTGCCGGCGACATGCGCCGCGGCCAATCATTGGTGGTATGGGCTATCCGCGAAGGTCGTCAATGTGCACGCGCAGTCGACGAGTTCCTGATGGGAGCCTCGGTCTTGCCGCGCTGATTTTGCTTTAGCGTTAACCGCAACTGTAATAAAGGCTGGAATTCGCGGCCTTTCAGAGAAGAGTATGTCCGTGGTAAGCCGGCATACTCTTTTTTTTTTCTGTAACAAGCGTTTTGCTCATGCATTCAATAAATAGTCAAACTGTTGCAATAGAGGCACATGTCAGCCTGTCTACTATTGCTGCACTCTGAACGATTGTCGCATTTGCACTACAATAGCCCCTTTGATTTATTCGGTGAGCAGTGTGGCAAATATCGTCGAAATTCGTGATTTGCAGTTTGGCTATGGTGAGAGGTCGATTTTATCGGGTCTCAACATGGACTTCGCGCGTGGCAAGGTCATCGCCGTCATGGGCGGCTCGGGTTCTGGCAAGACCACCATCCTGCGGCTGATCGGCGGTCAGTTACGGCCGCAGTCGGGTAGTGTCAAGGTCGACGGCGAAACCGTGCATACCTTATCGACGTCTGGCTTGTACGCGCTGCGGCGCAAGATGGGCATGCTGTTTCAGAGCGGCGCCCTGTTTACCGATCTGACTGCTTTCGAAAACGTGGCTTTTCCGCTGCGCGAACACACCGATTTGCCGCCCGAGCTATTGAATAGCCTGGTGTTGTTGAAGCTGAACGCGGTTGGCTTGCGCAATGCTGCGCAACTGAAGCCATCCGAGATTTCCGGCGGCATGGCCCGGCGGGTAGCGTTGGCGCGCGCGATTGCGCTGGATCCGTCGCTGATCATGTACGACGAGCCGTTCGCCGGCCTCGACCCGATTTCGATGGGCGTTACCGCCAATCTGATCCGCAAGCTGAACGATGCGCTCGGCTCCACCAGTATTCTGGTGTCGCATGACGTCCACGAATCGTTCGGGATTGCCGACTATGTATATTTCCTGTCGCAAGGACAGATCGTTGCGCAAGGTACGCCGGCCGAGATGCTGGCGTCGACCCATCCATATGTGAAACAATTCGTTAACGCCGAACCGGACGGCCCGGTGCCGTTCCACTACCCAGGCAAGTCGCTGGCCGAGGATCTGGGAATGAAGGGGCGTGGTTGATGAGTTTCCTCACCAAAGTTGTAAGTAATTCTCTCGGCGCCGTAGGGCGTACCGTGCGTGAGTCGCTCACCGGATTGGGCGTTGCGACGCGCATGTTCCTGACGATCCTGCGCGCCTCCGCAGGTTTATGGCGGCGGCCGCGGCTGATTACCGACCAGATTCATTTCATCGGCAACTATTCACTGGTGATCATCGGCGTATCGGGTTTATTCGTTGGCTTCGTGCTGGGTTTGCAAGGTTATTACACGCTGAACAAGTACGGTTCCGAGCAGGCCTTGGGTTTGCTGGTAGCGCTGTCTCTGGTGCGCGAACTGGGGCCGGTGGTGACGGCTTTGCTGTTTGCCGGGCGGGCAGGTACCTCTCTGACGGCTGAAATCGGCTTGATGAAAGCTGGCGAACAGTTGTCGGCGATGGAAATGATGGCGGTCGATCCGATGCAACGGGTCGTGGCGCCGCGTTTCTGGGCCGGCGTGGTGGCAATGCCGATGCTGGCGGCGCTGTTCAGCGCCCTCGGCGTCTATGGCGGCTATCTGGTTGGCGTCAAGCTGATCGGCGTCGATGAGGGGGCGTTCTGGTCGCAGATGCAGGGCGGCGTCGATGTCTGGATGGACGTGGCGAATGGCGTGGTAAAGAGTATCGTGTTTGGTATTGCAGTGACCTTCGTTGCTGTGTGGCAGGGCTATGAGGCTAAACCGACCCCGGAAGGCGTTTCCAGGGCAACTACACGGACGGTGGTGATTGCCTCGCTGGCAGTGCTGGCGCTGGATTTCCTGCTGACGGCGTTGATGTTCAACTAGAGTTTCGCAATAGAATCAGTTGTTCCTGCTGCGACGTTATCGGGAGCAGCGCGCTTTACTTCTCGTTACTATTTTCTTGGGGGATTATTCGCCTCAAGTGGTATTTTTAAGGTGATGAATCATGCAACAAAAATCAGTAGACGTATGGGTGGGTTTATTTGTGTTGATTGGTGTCCTGGCTTTGGGATTCCTGGCGCTGCAGGCCGGGAATCTGAGTAGCTCGACTTTCAACAAGACTTATCCGGTAATTACTAAATTCGACAACATCGGCGGCTTGAAAGTGCGCGCTTCGGTGAGAAGCGCCGGTGTTGTAGTCGGACGGGTGGCGTCTATCAACTTCGATGACAAGAATTTCCAGGCAGTAGTGACACTGAACATGGACCAACGCTACCTGTTCCCCCAAGACAGTTCGGCTAAAATCCTGACAGCGGGCTTGCTGGGCGAACAATATATCGGTATCGAGGCGGGTGGCGACACCAAAAACCTTGCTGCCGGCGACCGTATTAAATTAACGCAATCTGCAATTGTGCTGGAGAATCTGATCAGTCAGTTCTTGTACAGCAAAGCTGCGGATGTAAAGGACACAGAACAATGAAAACCATGACTCGCTTCGGCGCGCTGGCGCTGGTAGCCGCATTGAGCGGCTGCGCCACTACCAGCAATCCGCAAGACCCGCTGGAGGGCTTTAACCGCGCAATGTTCAGCTTCAACGACACGCTGGATAAGGTTGCTCTGAAACCAGTGGCGACGGCTTACCGCAATTGGCTGCCAAGCTTTGTGCAGACGGGCGTCAACAATTTCTTTGGTAACTTGGGTGATGTATGGAGCTCGGTCAACGGTTTCCTGCAAGGAAACGTTGTAGACGGTACGACCGACGTGATGCGGGTAGCAGTCAACACCACGCTAGGTTTGGGCGGCTTGCTGGATATCAGCTCGGAAGCCGGTTTGCAGAAGCGTACCAAGGATTTCGGTCAGACACTGGGTAAATGGGGCATTGGATCTGGTCCTTATCTGGTATTGCCGTTGTTCGGTCCATCGAATATCCGCGATGCTGCGGCGTTGCCGGTCGATTTCTACGGCGATCCTTGGTCTTACAAGTATCCGATTGCCGTGCGTAACACCGGTTCCGTGGTGCGTCTGATCGACAAGCGAGCCAATCTGCTGGACGCCGGCGATTTGCTGGAAGATGCGGCGCTGGATAAATACGAATTTGTGCGTGATGCATATACGCAACGTCGTCAAAGCCAGATTCGCGGCAGCGACGAAGATAGTAGCGATAAAGGTGACAAAGGCGATAAGCCGGCCAAAAGCAAGTCATCCGACGAGTGATTTACCGAGAGGATAGTGGGTGCAGCCGGAACCGATACTTGAATTCGGCGTCTTAGTCCCCACCTGCAACGCTGTTTGGAGCGTCCTCTAACAACCATGAAGATTGTTGAAAATATGAAAATTCTGAAAAAATACCTAGCGCTTTCGCTGACTGTCGGCAGCCTGTTGTTCACTGCTGCGGCCCAAGCGCAAGAAGCGCCGGATGCGCTGGTCAAGCGCATCAGCCAAGACGTAATTGATTCCGCCAAGTCGGATAAAAGCATCCAGGGCGGCGATCAAAAGCACATCCTGGCGCTGGTTGAAGAAAAAATCATCCCTTATGTCGACTTCGAGCGTATGACGTCGCTGGCAGCCGGCCGCTATTGGCGCGATGCAACTGATGACCAGAAAAAGCAGTTGATTACACAATTCCGCAGCTTGCTGATCTATACCTATTCAGGCGCCCTGCGCCAGGTACGCGATCAGAAGATCGATTTCAAGCCTTTGCGCAGCGATCCGGCCGATACCGAAGTGGAAGTCCGTTCGCAAGTGATCCAGCCGCGTGGCGACCCTATCCAACTTAATTACCGTATGGAAAAGGTTGGCACAAGCTGGAAGATTTATGATGTCAACGTTCTGGGTGCTTGGCTCGTTGAATCCTATAAGGGTACATTTGCCTCCGAAATCGGCAAATCCGGCATCGACGGTCTGATCAAAGCGTTGTCGGACAAGAACAAAACCCGTGCTGCTCAGGGCAAGTAATTTCGCGTTATAGCTGATTGTTGTTTTATTGATTGATTACCATGTTCAGGCCTTCTCACTCGCTCACCGTCGGTAACGCCAAAGTCACTCTGGAAGAGGGCTTGCGCGCGATCGCCGGTGGCGAGACCGAGATAGACCTGAGCGATGTCGTCGCAGTCGATTCGGCTGCGGTGGCAACCTTGCTCGCTTGGCAAGTTGCAGCGATGAACCAAGGCCTTACCCTGCATTTTTCCAGTTTGCCAGCCAATCTGGAAAGCCTGATCGACCTGTACGGCGTGACTGATCTGTTGTCGCCTGCATCGGTGATTGTTGCTGCTAGCACACGACATCACTGACCTCATCTTTCTCTTCCCTCGTAGTTCGCCGGGTTTGTGGCTGTTGCACGGCCCCGTCAGCAAAAATCCAATATAATCAAGGGTTACGCCATTAGGCAGAGCGCCAGAGCGGCTGGATCCGGATTGTTTCCAGATACGCAATCGACCGCTTTGCGGCGGCACCCAATTTAAGAGTATCCAGGCACCTATGGCGGCCATACAAATCACTAACGTCAAGAAACGTTACCAGTCCTTGCAGGCACTGGGCGGCGTTTCTTTGACCATCGAAGAAGGCGAATTTTTCGGCTTGCTTGGGCCTAACGGCGCAGGTAAAACCACCTTGATTTCGATCATCGCGGGTCTCAATCGTCCCGATTCCGGCAATGTCACCATTCACGGCCACGATGTCGTCAGCGATTATCGCGCTGCACGCCGCAATCTCGGTGTGGTGCCGCAAGAGCTGGTGTTCGATCCGTTTTTCACGGTACGTGAAACCTTGCGTATGCAATCCGGTTACTACGGCCTGAAAAATAACGACAAGTGGATCGACGAGGTCATGGAAAACCTGGACCTCACCAACAAGGCAGATACCAATATGCGCGCGCTGTCGGGCGGCATGAAACGCCGCGTGCTGGTGGCGCAGGCGCTGGTGCACAAGCCGCCGGTGATTGTCCTGGACGAGCCGACCGCCGGCGTCGACGTCGAATTGCGGCAGACGCTGTGGCGCTTCATCTCGCGTCTGAACCGTGAAGGCCACACGGTGGTCCTGACCACACATTACCTGGAAGAGGCGCAGGAACAGTGCAACCGCATCGCTATGCTCAAACTGGGACAGGTGGTGGCGCTCGATACTACTTCGGCGCTGATCAAGCGGATTGCCGGCTCGCAGTTGCTGATCCAGTTATCCAGCGGCAGCTTGCCCGCAGCTTTACAACATCTGGTGTTGCACGCGGATGGCAGCAGGTTTGCCCTGCGCGTCAATCATTACGCCGATGTCGAACCGATTCTCGCCTCCTTGCGCCAGGCTGGCGCAGTGATCGAAGACATGCAGCTGCAACAGGCAGATCTGGAAGACGTGTTCTTGCAGATCATGGATAGCAAGGTCAGCGCCAACGGTTTCAATGTCTATGCTGAAGAATATAGTGCGGGCGGTGTCAAATGATGGTCGGTTTCCAAACGCTGTTCTATAAGGAAGTGCTGCGCTTCTGGAAAGTCGCGACGCAAACTATCGGCGCGCCGATCCTGACCGCCATGCTGTACCTGCTGATTTTCGGTCATACGCTAAAAGACCACGTCGAAGTTTATCCAGGGGTGCAATACACGGCCTTCCTGATTCCGGGCCTGGTCATGATGAGCGTGTTGCAAAATGCCTTCGCCAATACCTCGTCGTCGTTGACACAGTCGAAAATGACCGGCAATCTGGTGTTTGTCCTGTTGCCGCCGTTGTCGCACTGGGAATTGTACGGCGGCTATGTGCTGGCCGCGGTAGTACGCGGGCTTGCGGTAGGGCTGGGGGTATTCGTAATTACCGCCTGGTTCGGCAACCTGTCGTTTGTGGCGCCATGGTGGATCGTGATTTTCGCCTTCCTCGGTGCGGCGCTGCTGGGCACCATGGGTTTGATCGCCGGTATCTGGGCCGACAAGTTCGACCAGCTGGCAGTGTTTCAGAACTTCCTGATCATGCCGCTGACTTTCCTTGCAGGCGTGTTTTATTCGATCAAGTCGTTGCCGCCATTCTGGCAAGCGGTGTCGCACCTGAATCCGTTCTTCTACATGATTGACGGTTTCCGCTACGGCTTCTTCGGGCAATCCGACGTCAATCCGCTGATCAGCCTGGCGATCATTTGCATTTCGCTGGCGCTGCTGTCGACATTGGCGGTGCAGATGCTGAGACGGGGCTACAAGCTGCGTCATTAATTCAAGTCATTACACTTTGTCATTCTGTAATTTCGTAACCGGTAAGAAAATATCATGTTCCCTACACCCGATCTCGTTAAAAGTTATATTGCCGCCGGCCTGGAGTGTTCGCACCTGGAAGTCGAAGGCGACGGCCAGCATTTCAAGGCAGTGATCGTATCGGCGGCGTTTGCCGGCAAGCGCCCGATCCAGCGTCACCAGATCGTCTACGCCGCCCTTGGCGACCGTATGCGCGAAGAGATTCATGCGTTGTCGATGAAGACGCTCACACCCGAAGAATTTGCCAATTAATTTCGCGCCTGCTGATCGCAGCCGGCGTCGCCCGATGAACACTTCTGGTCCTGATGGCCAGGCATAACGTGTAGCAAAGAGAGAAGTAATCATGGATAAACTATTGATACAAGGCGGCAACCGCCTTTCCGGTGAAATCACTATTTCCGGCGCAAAGAATGCGGCGCTGCCTATCCTGTGCGCCGGTCTGCTGACTTCCGACCAGCTGCAGCTGAGCAATGTGCCGAACCTGCACGATGTCTCGACCATCCTCAAGCTATTGCGCCAGATGGGTTTGAAAGCCACCCAGGATGGCCATTTCGTGACCCTGCAGGGCGACGCCATCACCAATCTCGAAGCGCCGTATGAAATGGTGAAAACCATGCGTGCATCGATCCTGGTGCTGGGTCCGCTATTGGCGCGTTTCGGCGAGGCGCGGGTATCGCTGCCAGGCGGCTGCGGCATCGGGTCACGTCCTGTCGACCAGCACATCAAGGGCTTGCAAGCGATGGGCGCCGAGATTTCGATCGAAGCCGGCTACATCCATGCCAAGGCCAAGAAATTGAAAGGCACTCGCGTCGTCACCGACATGATTACTGTCACCGGTACTGAAAACCTGCTGATGGCGGCCACGCTGGCAGACGGCGAAACGGTGCTGGAAAACGCTGCGCGCGAACCGGAAGTCAGCGACCTGGCGCATTTGCTGGTGTCGATGGGTGCGAAGATCGAGGGTATTGGCACTGACCGCCTGGTGATCCAGGGCGTCGACAAGCTACACGGCGCCGAGCACTCGGTCATTGCAGACCGTATCGAGACCGGCACCTTCCTCTGTGCGGTAGCGGCGACCGGCGGCGACGTCATGCTGAAAAACACGCGCAGCCACATCCTCGACGCGGTGCTCGACAAGCTGCGTGAAGCCGGCGTGATCCTGACATCCGGCGAAGACTGGATTCGCGTGCAGATGGCGGCGCGCCCGAAGGCGGTCAGCTTCCGCACTACCGAATACCCTGGTTTCCCGACTGACATGCAAGCGCAGTTCATGGCGATGAACAGCATTGCCGAAGGCACCAGCCATGTCACTGAAACCATCTTCGAAAACCGTTTCATGCACGTGCAGGAAATGAACCGTCTCGGCGCCGCCATCGATGTGCAGGGTAATACCGCCATCATCAAGGGCGTCGACAAGCTGGTCGGCGCGCCTGTCATGGCGACCGACTTGCGTGCTTCGGCTTCGCTGGTGATCTCCGGCCTGGTGGCGCAAGGCCAGACCATGATCGAGCGCGTGTATCACCTCGATCGCGGCTACGACCAGATGGAGCGCAAGCTGTCGGCCGTCGGCGCCAATATCGAAAGAATCAAATGAGCCAAAAGCTGACTCTGGCCCTGTCCAAGGGACGCATCTTTGAAGAGACCTTGCCGCTGCTGAAAGCAGCCGGAATCGAGGTCACGGAAGATCCGGAGACCTCGCGCAAGCTGATCCTGCCGACCAACGATCCGCTGGTCAACGTGATCATCGTCCGCGCTTCCGACGTGCCGACCTATGTGCAATACGGCGCTGCCGATTTCGGCGTGGCCGGCAAAGACGTGCTGCTGGAGCATGGCGGCGAAGGCTTGTACCAGCCTATCGATCTGGAGATCGCCAAGTGCCGCATGTCGGTCGCGGTCTCGGCCGGATTCGACTACGCTAGCGCGATCCGCCAAGGTGCACGGTTGCGCGTCGCCACCAAATACCTGCTGACCGCGCGCGAGCATTTTGCCGCCAAAGGCATGCACGTCGACCTGATCAAGCTGTACGGCTCGATGGAGCTGGCGCCGCTGGTCGGACTGGCCGATGCGATCGTCGACCTGGTCAGCACCGGCGGCACTTTGCGCGCCAACAACCTGGTCGAAGTTGAACACATCATGGATATTTCGTCGCGGCTGGTGGTCAACCAGGCTGCCTTGAAGCTGAAGCGCGAACGGCTGCAACCGATTCTGGACGCCTTCGAAAAAGCGTCGATTAAATAAAGTCCGGCTGCGGCTGTATCCCGCACCGGCGAACTGGAAGCAACATGAGCATAGCAATCAGAAAACTCGATGCGGCGCAGCCGGATTTCCAGGCGCAACTGACCGCCGTGCTGGCTTTTGAGGCTGGCGAAGACGCAGCGATCGACCAGGCTGCGGCGCAGATCCTGGCCGATGTCAAAGCGCGCGGCGATGCTGCCGTGCTGGACTACACCAACCGTTTCGACCGCCTCAGCGCCGCCAGCGTGACAGCGCTGGAAATCGGCCGGCAGGAATTACAGGATGCCTTGGCGCAGTTGTCGCCGGAGCGTCGCAATGCCTTGCAAACTGCAGCCGACCGTGTGCGCGCTTATCATGAGCGGCAAAAGAAGGAGTGCGGTTCGGATGGCTTCAGCTACACCGAAGCTGACGGCACCGTACTCGGGCAAAAAGTCACTCCGCTCGACCGCGTTGGCATCTACGTCCCCGGCGGCAAAGCCGCTTATCCGTCATCCGTGCTGATGAATGCTATCCCGGCCAAGGTCGCCGGCGTGCAGGAAATCATCATGGTGGTGCCGACCCCGGACGGCGTCAAGAATCCGCTGGTGCTGGCTGCCGCGGCTATCGCCGGCGTCGATCGCGTATTCACTGTCGGCGGCGCGCAAGCAGTGGCAGCGCTGGCCTACGGCACGACCACTATTCCGCAAGTCGACAAGATCGTCGGTCCCGGTAACGCATACGTAGCTGCCGCCAAGCGCCGAGTGTTCGGTACTGTCGGCATTGACATGATCGCCGGACCATCGGAAATTCTGGTGATCTGCGACGGCACAACGGATCCGGACTGGATTGCGATGGATCTGTTTTCGCAAGCAGAGCACGATGAGCTGGCGCAGTCGATCTTGCTGTGCCCGGACGCTGGCTATATCGCGGCAGTGGAAGCCAGCATCAACCGCCAGCTGGCGCAGATGCCGCGCCACGAAGTGATCCGTACCTCGCTCACCGACCGTGGCGCGCTGATCAAAGTACGCGACATGGAACAGGCCTGCGAGATCGCTAATCATATCGCAGCTGAGCACTTGGAAATTTCTGCCGAGAATCCGCAGCATTGGGCTGACCGGATCCGCCATGCAGGTGCCATGTTCCTTGGTCGTTATTCCTCGGAATCGCTGGGCGATTATTGTGCAGGACCGAATCACGTGTTGCCGACATCGCGCACCGCGCGTTTCTCGTCGCCGCTTGGCGTCTACGACTTCCAGAAGCGTTCCAGCATGATCAACATCAGCGAAGCCGGAGCCCAGACCTTGGGTAAGGTGGCTGCAGAGCTGGCTTACGGCGAGGGTCTGCAAGCGCATGCGCGTTCGGCGGAATATCGTCTGAAAGACAAGCCGTAATGGCAGCCGTGTGGCAGGTATGAGCGGCGACTGGATTAACCGCGTCTTCGGCGAGGATGCATTGCAAGGTTTGCAGCGCATCCCGGATGGCTCAGTCGATCTGTTGCTGGCCGATCCGCCGTACGGATTGGGCAAGGATTACGGCAACGATTCCGACAAACTCGATACCGCCGCCTACCTGCAATGGACCGAGGAATGGATCGACGCTGCATTGCCGAAGCTGAAGTCGAACGGCAGCCTGTATATTTTCCTGACCTGGCGCTTTTCGCCGGAAATCTTTGTCATGCTGAAGCAGCGCATGACCATGATCAATGAAATTATCTGGGACCGCCGGGTTCCGTCCATGGGTGGCGGCACGCGGCGGTTTTCATCGGTGCACGACACCATCGGCTTCTTTGCCCGCGCCAAGGATTATCACTTCGATCTTGACGCCATCCGCATTCCCTACGACGCTGAAACCAAGAAAGCGCGTTCGCGTTCGATCTTCGTTGGCGCCAAGTGGCTGGAGCTGGGTTACAACCCGAAGGATGTCTGGAGCGTGTCGCGCCTGCACCGCGAACATCGCGAGCGTGCCGATCATCCTACACAGAAGCCGCTGGAAATCGTCGAACGCATGATCAAGGCGTCCTGTCCGCCGGGCGGGGTGGTGCTGGATCCGTTCATGGGCAGCGGTACTACCGCGGTGGCGGCGCGCCGTTGCGGGCGTAACTTTGTCGGTTTTGAATTGAATCCTGAATACTGCGCTTTGATCGAACGGCGTCTTGCGCAACTTGACGCCAAGAAACCGGATGAACGGGTGCGCGCCTGAGATTCTGCGAAAAGCAACGCTGATAAGGATTATCAAAACGGGTCTTCGCTGGAAAGCCGGAAAAAGCCGGTAAAATGATGGGGCTGCTCAAAAGGCGCGCCTAGCAAGCTTCAATAACGGAGAAGCTGTAATATTTAGCAATTAGTACACTTACCTCCATGGCGCCGTGTGCGTCACCACATCGTAAATTGGTCTCAAGCTCAACATGTCTACGCCTCGTACTGCATCGATTACCCGCAACACCAATGAGACGCAAATTCGCGTTTCCATCAATATTGACGGCAGCGGCCAGCAAAAACTGAATACCGGCGTACCGTTCCTGGACCACATGCTGGACCAGATTGCGCGGCACGGGCTGATCGATCTGGATATCGAAGCCAACGGCGACTTGCATATCGATGCGCATCACACGGTGGAAGATGTTGGCATTACTTTGGGGCAAGCGTTTGCCAAGGCTATTGGCGACAAGAAAGGCATCCGCCGCTACGGCCATGCCTACGTGCCGCTGGATGAAGCGCTGTCGCGTGTCGTTATCGATTTTTCCGGGCGTCCCGGACTAGAATTCCACGTACCGTTCAAGCGCGCCATGATCGGCGGCTTCGACGTCGACCTCACCCACGAATTTTTCCAGGGCTTTGTGAATCACGCGCTGGTGTCTTTGCATATCGACAACCTGCGCGGCGAAAACGCCCACCATCAATGCGAAACCGTATTCAAGGCGTTCGGCCGCGCACTGCGCATGGCTGCAGAGCTGGATCCACGTTCCGCCGGGACCATTCCTTCGACCAAGGGTAGTCTCTAGACCAGTAGTTGTTTGACGACTAATGTAATCAATAAAGCGCCGCTTTAATCCTGTGCCGCAGTCCTTGCAATCCATTGCGCCGGTACTGTGCCTGCGGGTGCGCACGGGGTTTGTTTCTTCAGACTTGACTCTTTATCATGAACAAAATCGTTGTGGTTGACTATGGCATGGGTAACCTGCGCTCGGTGGCGCAGGCCCTGCGCCAGGTTGCGCCTGAAGCCGAAGTGCTTATTTCAGGCGCTATCGCCGATATCAAAGCGGCTGACCGGCTGGTGCTGCCGGGCCAGGGCGCGATGCCGGATTGTATGCGCTGCCTGCGCGAATCGGGCGTCCAGGAAGCATTGCTGGAGGCTTCGCGTAACAAGCCCTTGCTGGGCGTATGCGTAGGTGAGCAAATGCTGTTCGACAGCAGTGAAGAAGGCAACACTGCCGGTCTGGGATTATTGCCAGGTAAAGTGGTGCGCTTCCAGCTCGACGGCCAGGTGCAGCAGGATGGCTCGCGTTTCAAAGTACCGCAGATGGGCTGGAACCGGGTGCGCCAGGCACAGTCTCATCCGCTCTGGAATGGCATTGCCGACGACGATTATTTTTATTTCGTGCATAGTTACTACGCGGTACCGGCCGCCGCCGAGCATACCTTCGGCGAGACCATTTATGGCGCTGCGTTTAGCTGCGCCGTTGGCCGTGATAATATTTTCGCGACACAGTTCCATCCGGAGAAGAGCGCTTCCGCCGGTTTGCAGTTGTACAAGAATTTTGTGCAATGGCAGCCTTAAACCAAACATTGACCTTTAACTGAACCTGTAGCCATGCTGCTGATACCTGCCATCGACCTTAAAGACGGTCACTGCGTACGCCTGAAACAAGGCGATATGGACCAAGCCACTGTATTTTCCGACGATCCGGGCGAAATGGCCCGGCACTGGCTGATGCAAGGCGCGCGACGCCTGCATCTGGTCGACCTGAACGGCGCGTTTGCCGGCAAGCCGAAGAACGAACCGGCGGTCAAGGCCATCATCAAGGCCGTGCGTGAATTTGCCTTGCTCAACGGCGTCGAGGAAATCCCGGTGCAACTGGGTGGCGGCATCCGTGACCTCGACACCATCGAACGCTATCTGGACGACGGCCTGAGCTACATTATCATCGGCACTGCGGCTGTCAAGAATCCTGGCTTCCTGCATGATGCCTGTAGCGCGTTCCCGGGCCAGATCATCGTCGGCCTGGATGCCAAGGATGGCAAAGTCGCCACGGATGGCTGGAGCAAACTGTCCGGCCACGAAGTGATCGATCTCGCCAAGAAATTCGAAGACTACGGCTGCGCCTCGATCGTCTACACCGATATCGGCCGCGACGGCATGATGGGCGGCGTCAACATCGAAGCTACCGTCAAGCTGGCGCAAAGCATGACGATCCCGGTGATTGCCTCCGGCGGCGTGCATAACGTCCATGACGTGGAGGCACTGTGCGCGGTGCAGGATGAAGGCATTGAAGCAGTGATTTGCGGCCGTTCGATTTATGAAGGCACGCTCGATTTGCGTTCGGCGCAAGAGCGCGCCGATGAATTGAGCGACGAGTCTGACAATTTCGTGGGTGAATTTGCCGAGGACGAAGATTTATCGGAGCAGCCAGAAGCTGACAAGCCATGACTCTCGCCAAACGTATCATTCCTTGTCTCGACGTGACCAATGGCCGCGTTGTCAAGGGCGTCAATTTCCTGGAGCTGCGCGACGCCGGCGATCCGGTAGAAATCGCGCGCCGCTATGATGAGCAGGGTGCTGATGAAATTACTTTTCTCGACATCACAGCCTCGTCCGACAACCGTGACCTGATCTTGCCGATTATCGAAGCGGTGGCATCGCAAGTGTTTATTCCGCTGACGGTCGGCGGCGGTGTGCGCGTGGTGGAAGACGTGCGGCGTTTGCTGAATGCAGGCGCCGACAAGGTCGGCATCAACACCTCCGCAGTCACCAATCCGCAGCTGGTAGCCGATGCAGCTGCCAAGTATGGCTCGCAGTGTATCGTGGTCGCCATCGACGCCAAGCAGGTCGCACCCGGCAAGTGGGAAGTGTTTACCCATGGCGGCCGTAAGGCGACCGGCCTTGACGCCATCGAGTGGGCGCAAAAGATGGAACAGTTGGGTGCTGGTGAAATCCTGCTGACCAGCATGGACCGCGATGGCACCAAGGTTGGTTTCGACCTGGCCTTGACCAGCAGCGTATCCAATGCCGTGACGATTCCGGTGATTGCCTCCGGCGGCGTCGGCGGCTTGCAAGACCTGGCTGACGGCATCAAGATCGGCCGCGCCGACGCGGTGCTGGCAGCGAGCATTTTCCATTATGGTCAACACACTGTGCAAGAAGCCAAGCAGTTCATGGCTGCGCAACAGATTCCGATGAGGCTGGCATGAGTAGCGTAAGTTGGTTGAATAAGGTGAGATGGGACGAGCACGGTTTGGTGCCGGTGATTGCCCAGGAGCTGGGATCGAACGATGTGTTGATGTTCGCCTGGATGAACCGCGACGCTTTGGCGAAGACGGTGGCGTTGGGCGAAGCTGTCTACTGGAGCCGTTCGCGCAAGAAACTGTGGCACAAGGGTGAAGAATCCGGCCACGTGCAGAAAGTGCACGAAATCCGCCTCGATTGCGACGAAGACGTGGTGTTGCTGAAGGTGACCCAGGCTGGCGACATCGCTTGCCATACCGGCCGTCACTCCTGCTTCTTCCAGAAGTACGAAAGCGACAGCAAGAGCTGGGAAGCAGTCGAGCCGGTGTTGAAAGAGCCGGACGAGATCTACAAGTAACTGACTGACACATAACTACATCAGGACTTACGCAAAATTTCGTCAGCAAGGCTGCCGACGAAGATAGTACGAAGGTACGCCAGGAGGCATAACGCCGCTGGCGGAATTTTGCGTAAGTCCTATACATAACGGATTTGCAACAATCATGAGTGAAACCCTACAACGCCTGGCGGCGGTTATCGAATCGCGCAAACCGGCTAATGGCGGCGATCCGGCCACTTCATATGTGGCGCGCCTGTTCGCCAAGGGCGACGATGCGATTCTGAAAAAAATCGGCGAAGAAGCTACCGAAACCGTGATGGCCGCCAAGGATGCGCGGGTCGACGGCGATGTGTCGCATGTACTGTATGAGTGCGCTGATTTGTGGTTTCATTCGATGATCATGCTGGCGCAATTCAACCTGACGCCGCAAGATGTGCTGGGAGAACTGGCGCGGCGCGAAGGCTTGTCCGGAATCGAAGAGAAGGCCAGCCGCAAGCTGACTGAGCGCGAACAACAGGAAGCCGACCAGCACAAGAGTTGAGACCCACGCACTTATGGGTGCGTGATTTTATGATCATGACCGGCATCCCTACGGCTGTTTGATATCTGGAGATAATTTGGAAAATTGTATTTTTTGCAAAATTGCAACCAAGCAGATTCCGTCTAAGCTGATCTATGAAGATGATGACCTGATTGCCTTTCATGACATCAATCCAGCGGCGCCCATCCATTTTCTTATTGTACCGAAGCAACATATTGCAACTCTTGCCGATTGCGATGAGCACCACGTTGCTTTGCTAGGTAAAATGGCGCTCCTGGCGCCGCGTCTTGCAAAAGAGCAAGGTTGTGGTTACCAGGTCGATGGGCAGGGCCAGGCCAGCGGCGGTTTCAAGACCTTGTTCAACACCGGACCGGATGGTGGCCAAGAGGTGTACCATTTGCATATGCACGTCATCGGCGGACCTAAGCCGTGGCGCGGGCAGCGCTAAGCCTGGTTCGATCAGGCCGGCAGCTGCCGACGGGTTGTAAGGATTTAACGGTTAATCTGACTTAGTAGGCTTGGACACAGGGTGTCCGGCAAGGAGAAAAAAATGGGTTCGTTCAGTATTTGGCACTGGTTGATCGTGCTGGTTATCGTAATGTTGGTATTTGGCACCAAAAAAATCGGCAACATGGGCTCCGACCTGGGTAAAGCGGTCAAGGGCTTCAAGGATGGCGTCAAGGGCGAGGAAGAAAAAGCCGCTGCAGACAAGCCGACGATTGATGTGGCAGCCAAAGAAAAGGACAAGTCCGGCAACTGAGTTGCGGCAACCGGCGCTCGCAGGTTCGTGAGGCGCCGGTCCGGTTTGACGTTGACCGCTCCATCCCATGATCGATATTGGTCTTACTAAACTCGCTCTGATCGGCGTAGTTGCTCTGGTCGTAGTCGGCCCGGAAAAACTGCCGACTGTCGCGCGCATGGCAGGCTCCCTGTTCGGCCGTGCGCAGCGCTATATCAATGAAGTGAAATCGGAAGTCAGCCGCGAGATTGAGCTGGAAGAATTGCGCAAAATGCAGCAAGACGTGCAGGAAGCGGCCAGCGATATCGAGCAAAGCATCTCGCGCGGCATGTCCGACGCCAACAAATACGTTCATGCCGCCTGGGATGACGGCCTCAGCAGCACGCCTGAGACATATAAAGTTGAGCAGCTGGCGATCAAAGCCAAGAGTTTTCGCAGGAAGAAACTGGCGCGCAGCAGCGCTGTTCCCGCCTGGTACAAGCAGCAAAGCGGCCAGAAATCGCGAGTCCTGTCCGGCGCTGCGCGGGTTGCCAAATACCGTCCGTCTGGTCAGGGCAAGTCTTCCGGCTCGTTTTTTTCATGATTTCATGCGTCAACGCAATCCACGTCCGGTTGACGCCTGAAATCCGCACATGTTCGCAACTTAACCGCCCCCATGACTGAAGAACAGAAAACCAGCGGCGTCGAAGAGACGTTCATTTCGCACCTGGTGGAATTACGCAATCGCATCATGAAGGCATCGATCGCGATCATCGTGGTCTTCCTGTGCCTGATGCCGTGGTCTGCGAATATCTACGACTTCCTGGCCGCGCCAATGCTGGCCGCTTTGCCGCACGGTAGCAAGATGATCGCCACCGGCGTCATCACGCCATTCCTGATCCCGGTCAAAGTGACGCTGTTGGTGGCTTTCGTGATCGCCTTGCCGTGGGTGCTGTACCAGCTATGGGCATTTATCGCGCCGGGTTTGTATGCGCATGAAAAAAAACTGATTGCGCCGCTGGTGGTGTCGTCGTCCATCTTGTTCATCACCGGGGTCGCCTTTTGTTACTACCTGGTGTTTGGCGTGATCTTCCACTTCATCAACAAGGTGGCACCGGCCTCGATTTCGGTGACGCCGGATATCGATAATTATTTCGATTTTGTGATGACCATGTTCATCGCCTTCGGCATGACGTTTGAAGTGCCGATCGTGGTGATCGTGCTGGTGCGCATGGGTCTGGTATCGCTGGAAAAACTGAAATCGATCCGGCCTTATGTGATCGTCGGTGCTTTCGTGGTGGCTGCAGTGGTGACGCCGCCGGACATCATGAGCCAGATGTTGCTGGCCGTGCCGTTGTGCCTGCTGTATGAAATCGGCCTGCTGGTCGCGCCATTGTTCGTCAAGGCGACGCAGGCGCCGGTGGAGTCAGAAGAAACGGTTTAAGAATTTAACCGGAGCGGCTATGCGGCCGCTCCTTCGCACTACAAATCTCTACTCTGTCACCGGTGTCTTGATCTGCCGTAGCCAGCCCACCAGCGGATAGGCATCCTTGAAGCCGCTCACCAGTTCCTTCTCCAGCGCATCCGACAGCATCTTCTTCAACGGCTGTTCCTTCCAGACGATGAAATTCTTCAGTTTGATATATTCAATGTGCGGCGAATCGACATCGAAGCCTTTCGGCGGCCGCACCAGCTTGCCTTCGGTTTGCAGCGTACCGTAGGTTTCTTTGAACTTCTTGTTCTTCAGCAGCTTGCCAAAGCCGAGGGAATCAGCCACCACCTGGTTGCGAATCGCCCGCAAGCGGTCAGCTGGCGGCATGTATTCGCCACCGGCCACCAGCAGCGTACCATCGGCATCTATGTGAAAATAATAGGCGGGGCCGCCGCCCTGGCTTGGCTTTTTCAGGCCGCTGGCAGTGATCGACGCCGAAAAATACGTCTTGTATGGGCTCTTGTCATGCGAAAAACGCATGTCGCGGTTGATCCTGAACAGCGCCTTCTTGGGGTTGCAGCCCGCAATCGCCGGATCGAACTTGCTGATGTCGGCGATCAGGCGTACCACTAGCTCCAGGAATTCGGCGCGCAGGATGTCGTAGCGCGGCTTGTTCATGACGAACCAGGCCCGATTGTTATTTTCAGAGAGTTCTGCAAGGTATTGGGTCAAGTCACGGACATGCATTGCAATTTTCCTTTATGTGCATATTTTTATAGAAAGCTTGTTTGATGGCTTGAATGCGGCCTGGCGCCAATTATCGCACCAGATCCGATATTCGATTGCCATGCTAGTATTTTGAAATAAGGCCGCGCTGCAAGCTTGGCGGCGCCTCACCGGAGACTTTGTTATGACGCATGGTATCGATAGCCGCAAACGCTGGTCGGCCCTGATAGTGCTCTGCCTCGGAGTGCTCATGATCGTGCTTGACACCACGATCGTGAATGTCGCGCTACCCTCGATCGCCGCCGATCTCAGGTTTACCGAGACGTCGCTGGTGTGGGTGGTGAACGCCTACATGCTGACCTTTGGCGGCTTCCTGCTGCTGGGCGGCCGGCTGGGCGACCTGTTCGGCCACCGACGCATGTTCCTGCTCGGGATTACCCTGTTCACGCTGGCTTCGCTGGCGTGCGGCCTGGCCAATTCGCAAGTGCTGCTGGTCTGCGCAAGGGCGATACAGGGTTTGGGCGGTGCTGTGGTGTCGGCAGTTTCCCTGTCGCTCATCATGAACCTGTTCACCGAGCCGGCCGAGCGCGCCAAGGCGATGGGCGTGTATGGTTTTGTCTGTGCCGGCGGCGGTAGTATCGGTGTGCTTCTTGGCGGCTTGCTGACCAGCGCCTTAAGCTGGCATTGGATTTTCCTGGTCAACCTGCCGATAGGAATTGCTGTTTATGTGCTGTGCGCCAGGTTGCTGCCATCCGGCCGCGGTGCCGAGAGTCATCACAAACTGGACGTGGCAGGTGCGGCGAGCATCACTATCGCGCTGATGCTCGCCGTGTATGCGATCGTCAATGGCAACGAAGCCGGTTGGACTTCGACCCAGACCATCGTCATGCTGCTGGCAGCGGTTGCGCTGCTGATCCTGTTTCTCGGTATCGAAGCGCGGGTCAAGGCGCCGCTGGTGCCGCTGGCGTTGTTCCGCTTGCGCAGCGTGGTGGTCGCTAATGTGGTCGGGGTGCTGTGGGCGGCGGCGATGTTCGCCTGGTTCTTCATTTCCGCCCTGTATCTGCAGCGCGTGCTTGGTTACCGGCCGCTGCAGGTCGGCCTGGCTTTCTTGCCAGCCAATCTGATCATGGCGGTTTTTTCGCTCGGACTGTCCGCCAAGTTGGTCATGCATTTTGGCATCCGTTTGCCGCTGGCGACCGGCTTGCTCGTCGCAGCTGTCGGCCTGGCCTTGTTTGCGCGAGCGCCGGTGGACGGCAGCTTCGTGACCGATGTCCTGCCGGGCATGCTGCTGCTTGGTCTGGGCGCGGGGATTGCCTTCAATCCCATGCTGCTGGCGGCGATGAGTGAGGTGGCGCCTGGCGACTCCGGGCTGGCGTCCGGTGTCGTCAATACGTCGTTCATGATGGGGGGAGCACTGGGACTGGCGCTGCTGGCCAGTCTTGCTGATGCCCGTAGCGGCAGTTTGCAGGCGATCGGCTGGGGAGAGGCTGCCGCGCTCAACGGCGGCTATCAGGTAGCGTTCCTGGGTGGGGCTGTCTTCGCCACGCTGGCGGCGGTGCTGAGCGCTGTCTTGTTGCGTCCGGTGGCGAGTACCGTTGCTGAGGATGCGGCGGGGCAGGCTTAGGTCGGGCCAGGGTAGCGTAACCCGACCTGTGGGCAGTTATTCCGCTTCGCGTTTCATCGGAGGGCGTTTGCCGATGACGGCCTCAACGGTGGTTTCCTGCGTCTTGCGCAATATCGTCAGTTTGGCCTTGCTGCCGGGAGGCAGTTGGGCGATCAGGTTGGTCATGTCGGTGCTGTCGGCAATCGGCTTGCCTTCGATCGCCACCAGGATGTCGCCCGGCTTCAGGCCTGCCTTGTCGGCCGGGCCGCTTTTGATGACGCCGGCAATGATGGCGCCGGTCTTGCGCGTCAGGCCGAAGCTTTCGGCCAGCTCTGGCGTGATGTCCTGAGGTTCGACGCCGATATAGCCACGCACCATGTGGCCGGTGTTGATGATCGATTCCATCACGGTTTTTGCGGTTGTCATGGGCACTGCAAAGCCGATCCCGAGCGAGCCGCCGGTGCGTGAATAAATTGCCGTATTGATCCCCAGCAGGTTGCCGTTGGTATCGATCAGGGCGCCGCCGGAATTGCCCGGATTGATGGCGGCGTCGGTCTGGATGAAGTTTTCAAACTGGTTAATGCCGAGATGGCTGCGACCGAGGGCGGAAATAATCCCCATGGTGACGGTTTGGCCAACGCCGAACGGATTGCCGATCGCCAGCACCACGTCGCCAACGCTGGCTTCGTCCGCCCGACCGAGGGTGATTGCAGGCAGGTTAGGCAAGTCGATCTTGATCACGGCCAGGTCGGTTTCCGGATCGGTGCCGACTACTTTGGCAGTGGTGGTGCGGCCATCGGCCAGCGCTACCTCGATTTCATCGGCGGCTTCGACAACGTGGTTGTTTGTCAGGATATAGCCTTGCGAGCTGACGATGACGCCGGATCCCAGGCTTGATTGCCGGTCATCCGCATCATCGCCACGATCGCCGAAAAACTTGCGCAGCAACGGATCTTCCAGCACTTCCGGGCTAGGCGGTTTAGCGTCCTTGCTGGTGAAGACATTCACCACCGACGGCATTGCACGCTGCGAGGCCTGGCGATAAGAACTCGGCGCGATCGTGCCTGGCGCGGCTTCCTGCAACGGCACCTTGGAGGCTGCAATATGCAGGCGCGAGCTGGTCAGCGAACCGTTTAGCCAATCCGGCTTCAAGGTCGTTACAATGAACAGGATCGCTAAACCGATGGTTACGGTTTGTGCAAATAACAGCCAGAAACGTCGCATAGTGGAGTCTTAGAGTGAGATCAAAAATCGAGGAATCAAAGATCGTGGGTCAAAAGTCGGTAAGCCGCATTGAAATGGCGAAGTATCTTGCCGAAGCATTAAACATTATACAGTTCCGTGATTATTGTCCAAATGGCTTGCAGGTGGAAGGACGCGCAGAAATTAAGCGTCTGGTGACTGGCGTCACCGCCAGCCAGGCGTTGCTGGAAGCGGCTCTGGAGGCTGGCGCCGATGCGATCCTGGTGCATCACGGTTATTTCTGGCGCGGCGAAGATGCGCGCGTCGTCGGCATCAGGCATAAGCGGCTGAAATTGTTGTTAACACATGATATCAACCTGTTCGCCTACCATTTGCCGCTAGACGTCCATCCCGCGTTCGGCAACAACGTGCAACTGGCGCAGCAACTGGATCTCACCCCGAACGGCCGCTTTGGCGACGATCAACTGGGTTGGCTGGGTAGCGTCGCCGATCCACAGGTCAAGACCGTGGGCGAGCTTGCCGCCGTGATTGAACGCCGCTTGAACCGGGTTCCGGTGTTGATCGGCGATCCGGCCCAGCCATTGGCAAGAGTCGCCTGGTGCACCGGCGCTGCGCAAAACATGCTGGGCGACGCGATTGCCGCTGGAGCCAGCGTCTACATCAGCGGTGAAATTTCAGAACCGACCGTGCATCTTGCGCGGGAAAGCGGCGTGGCATATCTCGCGGCCGGGCATCACGCTACAGAACGTTACGGCGTGCAGGCGCTGGGACGTCATCTGGCGGAGCGTTTCGGGTTGGAACATCAGTTTATCGATATCGACAACCCGGTTTGATTGGCAAGCCAGAGTTCAAACATGAGTAAAACAGTTGAAGCGGTAAGAGTCGACAAATGGCTGTGGGCGGCGCGGTTTTTCAAGACACGTACCCTGGCCAGCGACGCGGTTGATAACGGCAAAGTGAAGCTGAACGATGAGCGCATCAAGCCGGCGCGCAACCTCAAGGCCGGCGAAATTCTGACGATCGATAATGGCGCCAATGTCTGGGAAGTTGAGGTGTTGCTGCTGGCGGATACGCGAGGTTCCGCCGCAATAGCCCAAACGCTGTACCGGGAAACCGAGCAAAGCATGGCCAAGCGCAGCGTCATCGCTGAGGACCGGAAGTTTTTCAAAGAGCCGACCATGGCAATCAAGGGCCGGCCAACCAAACGCGACCGTCGTTTGTTGGATAAAGCACAATCCTAGGTCTGAATTTTCAATAACGGTCTGACATCGCTTTCACGCTGTTTTACCGGTAGCGTGGAGCAGCCCAGAGCGTTTTTCCGCAGCGGCAGCCTTCGTCAAGGATGAGGCGCTACGTTCGCCATCGGACCCAAACCGCGCAAATAAACTCCCGGCTAAATTCGAGGTGGCTCTCGGTAGAACCGCCCCTCTAAGTCGCTGTTTGACATTTCGATTCTGGTGCATAATAGTACGAGCGTTCGCATTCTTGCCGGCATGAGTAAAACCATCATGCCAAAGCGGGCAGGCGCCGCTCGTAACCAAAGCTAACTAAAGCCAACCAGGCAGAGACAGGATTATCGTGGCACACACTGACACGCCGCCAAAATTTATGCGTAAAGGCGAAATGACGCGCGCAGCGATCCTGGATGTCGCCATCACGCTGGCGAGCCGCGATGGTCTGGAAGGCTTGACCATCGGTTTGCTGGCCGAAAAGATGAACATGAGCAAGTCCGGCGTGTTCGCCCATTTCGGTTCGCGTGAAGACTTGCAGATTGAAGTGGTCAAGTTGTATCACCGCCAGTTTGAGCAGGAAGTGTTTTATCCGAGTATCAAGGAAACACGTGGCTTGCCGCGTCTGGAGTGCATGTTTGCACGCTGGATCAGGCAGGTGACGATTGAAATCGCCTCTGGTTGCATCTATATCAGCGGTGCAGTCGAATACGATGACCGTCCGGGCGAAATCCGCGATCAGCTGGTGACCATGGTGCGCACCTGGCAACTGGCCCTGCACCGTTGCACATTGCAAGCGGTCGAGGCTGGCCATCTGCGTGCCGATACCGATGCCGACCAGCTGGTCTATGAAATGTACGGCCTGATCCTGGGTTTGCATCATGACGCGCGTTTTCTCAAGAAAGCCGGCAGTGTCGAGCGCGCGCAAAAGGGTTTTGACCGTCTGATCGACAGTTACCGCAATGCCCAGCCGCTGGCGGCCGTCAGCAAGCCAGCGTCGCAGAATCAGAAAACGAACCAAAAAATCGCTGCCAAAACGGTAGCCAGACCAATCCAGTAAAGTTAATCATCAGGAGAGCACCATGGGTCAATACGTCGCGCCACTGCGGGATATGCAATTCGTCATGCACGAGTTGCTGCATGTAGAAGATGAACTGAAGCAGTTGCCGAAGCACGCTGAAATCGATGCGGACATCATCAATCAAGTGCTGGAAGAGGGTGGCAAGTTCACCTCCCAGGTGCTGTTCCCGTTGAACCATTCCGGCGACCGCGAAGGCTGCCATCACGACAAGGCCACGCACACCGTGACCGCGCCCAAGGGTTTCAAGGAAGCCTACAAGCAATATGTTGAAGCAGGCTGGCCTTCGCTGTCTTGCGATCCGGATTTCGGCGGCCAGGGCTTGCCATTGGTGATCAACAATTCGTTTTACGAAATGATGAATTCGGCCAACCAGGCCTGGACCATGTACCCTGGTTTGTCGCACGGCGCCTATGAGTGCCTGCACGCACACGGCACGCCTGAGCAGCAAGCGCTGTATTTGCCTAAGCTGGTATCCGGCGAGTGGACCGGCACCATGTGCCTGACCGAAGCGCATTGCGGCACCGATCTGGGCATGCTGCGCTCCAAGGCTGAGCCGCAAGCCGATGGCTCCTACAAAATCACCGGCAGCAAGATTTTCATTTCGGCCGGCGAACACGACATGTCGGCCAACATCCTGCATCTGGTGCTGGCACGCTTGCCGGGCGCACCGGAAGGTTCGAAGGGTATCTCGCTGTTCCTGGTGCCGAAGTTCCTGCCGAATGCAGACGGTTCGCTGGGTGAGCGCAATCCGATCACCTGCGGCGCAATCGAAGAAAAAATGGGCATCCACGGTAACTCGACTTGCCAGATGAACCTGGACGGCGCGACCGGCTGGATCATCGGCGGCCCGCACAAAGGCTTGAACGCGATGTTCGTGTTCATGAATGCCGCCCGTCTCGGCGTCGGCATGCAAGGCCTGGGCTTGACGGAAGTGGCTTACCAAAATGCGCTGGTATATGCAAAAGACCGCATCCAGATGCGCAGCCTGTCCGGCATCAAGGCGCCGGACAAGCCAGCTGACCCGATCATCGTTCATCCTGATGTCCGTCGTATGCTGTTGACGGCAAAAGCATATGCAGAAGGCGCACGCGCATTCTGCTCTTACGTTGCCCTGCAACTGGACAAGGAACTGAACCATCCAGATGAAGAAGTGCGCAAGAATGCGGCTGATGAAGTCGCCCTGTTGACGCCGGTGATCAAGGCATTCATCACTGACAACGCCTGGGTGGCGACTTCGGAGTGCATGCAAGTGTACGGCGGCCACGGTTTCATCGCCGAGTGGGGCATGGAACAGTATGTTCGCGATGCCCGCATCAACATGATCTATGAAGGCACCAACACCATCCAGTCGCTGGATCTGCTGGGCCGCAAGGTATTGATGGACAACGGCGCCAAGCTGAAGAAATTCGGCGCCAAGGTACAAGCGTTCATTGAAGAGAACGGCGCTGACGAATCGCTGTCGGAATTCATCACGCCGTTGGCGGATCTGGGCGACAAGGTCAGCAAGCTGACCATGGAAATCGGCATGAAGGCTTTCCAGAACCCTGACGAAGCTGGTGCGGCAGCTGTGCCTTACCTGCGCGTAGTCGGCCATCTGGTGTATGCCTACTTCTTTGCGCAAATGGCGAAGATTGCACTGGCCAAGCAAGATTCAGGCGACAAGTTCTATGTTTCCAAGCTGGCGACAGCACGTTTCTATTTCGCCCGCCTGCTGCCGGAAACAGCAATGCTGATCCGTCAGGCGCGCTCCGGTTCGGGCAGCCTGATGGCGCTGGACGCGGATTTGTTCTAATTTAGCCGTAGGATGGGCCGGGCTCGGACATGCCGGCTTCACACTCCCAACAGACTGACCAAGGAGATACAAGTGTCGAATTTCATCGTTAAAAAAGTCGCCGTTCTCGGCGCCGGCGTGATGGGTGCGCAAATTGCGGCCCACTGCCTGAACGCCAAGGTGCCTGTCGTATTGTTCGATCTGCCGGCCAAGGAAGGCCCGAAAAACGGCATCGTCCTGCGCGCCATCGAAAACCTGAAGAAACTGAGTCCTGCGCCGCTGGGTAACAAGGATGACGCTTCACTGATCGAAGTCGCCAACTATGAAGACAACCTGGACGTGCTGGCAGGCTGCGACCTGATCATCGAAGCCATTGCTGAACGTATGGACTGGAAGCATGACCTGTACAAGAAGGTTGCGCCGCACATTGCACCGAACGCGATTTTCGCTTCCAATACTTCCGGCTTGTCGATCACCGCTTTGTCGGAAGGTTTCGATGCTGAACTGAAAGCGCGTTTCTGCGGCGTTCACTTCTTCAACCCACCGCGCTACATGCACCTGGTGGAACTGATCCCGACCGCAACCACCAAGCCAGAGATTCTCGACCAGCTGGAAGGCTTCCTGGCGACGACGCTGGGCAAGGGCGTGGTCCGCGCTAAAGATACGCCTAACTTCATCGCTAACCGTGTTGGCGTGTTCGGCATTCTGTCGACCGTGCATCAGGCTGAAAAATTCGGTTTGTCGGTTGACGTTGTCGACGACCTGACCGGCGCCAAGCTGGGCCGCGCCAAATCGGGTACTTTCCGTACCGCCGACGTGGTTGGCCTGGACACCATGGGCCATGTAATCAAGACCATGCAGGACACACTGAAGGACGATCCGTTCTACGGTGTGTATGCAACGCCGCCGCTGCTGGCCAAGCTGGTCGAGCAAGGTGCGCTGGGTCAAAAATCGGGTGCCGGTTTCTATAAGAAAGTTGGCAAGGACATTCTGCGTATCGACGCCGCCAAGGGCGACTACGTTACCGGCGGCGGCAAGGCCGACGAACTGGTGGCGCGCATCCTGAAAGACAAGGATCCGGTCAAGCGCATGAAGACCTTGCGCGAATCGACCAATCCACAAGCGCAGTTCCTGTGGTCTATCTTCCGCGACGGTTTCCATTACATCGCAGTGCACATGGAGTCGATCGCCGACAATGCGCGCGATATCGATTTCGCCATGCGTTGGGGCTTCGGCTGGAGCGTAGGCCCGTTCGAAATCTGGCAAGCCGCCGACTGGAAACAGATCGCAGGTTGGGTCAAGGAAGATATCGATGCCGGCAAGGCGCTGTGCAACGCACCGCTGCCAGCCTGGGTATTCGACGGCCGCACTGGCGTGCACGCCGCCGACGGTTCCTACTCGCCGGCCAAGAAAGCCAATGTTGCCCGTTCCACTCTGCCAGTCTACGAGCGCCAGGTGTTCCGTGCACCGTTGCTGGGTGAAGGCGTGGCCGACGGCAAGACTGCCGGCACCACCGTATTCGAGGATGACTCGGTACGCGCATGGCATCAAAACGACGACGTCCTGATCCTGTCCTTCAAGACAAAAATGCACGTGATCGGACCGGGAGTCATTGCCGGTTTGAACAAGGCGGTTGCCGAAGCAGAAAAGAATTTCAAGGGCCTGGTTCTGTGGCACGCGGATGCTGCTGAAGGCGGTGCGTTCTCGGCTGGCGCGGACCTGCAATCGATGCTGCCGTTGTTCATGTCGGGTGGCGCCAAGGCGATCGAACCGATGGTCGCCGAATTGCAACAAGCATTCATGGGTCTCAAGTACGCGAACGTCCCGGTAGTTGCTGCCGTGGCCGGTCTGGCGCTGGGCGGCGGCTGCGAACTGGCATTGCATACTGCCAAGCGCGTTGCTTCCATCGAGTCGTATATCGGTCTGGTGGAAGTCGGCGTTGGCTTGATTCCAGCCGGCGGCGGCTTGAAGGAAGCGGCAGTACGTGCGGCCAACGACGCCAAGGGCAACGACATCCTGCAATTCTTGAAGATTTCCTTCATGAATGCAGCGACTGCCAATGTCTCGAAATCGGCCTTGCAAGCGAAGAGCATGGGTTACCTGAAGGCCGACGACGTGATCGTCTTCAATGCCTACGAGCTGTTGCACGTGGCAAAGGTTGAAGCGCGGGCCATGTTTGACGCTGGCTATCGCCCACCGCTGAAGGCGCAGATCCCGGTCATCGGCCGCAACGGCATCGCCACCATCCTGGCACAGCTGGTCAACATGCGTGACGGTGGCTTCATCTCCGCGCACGACTACAAACTGGGCCACATGATTGCCAACATCGTTTGCGGCGGCGAAGTGAACGACAACAGCGTGGTGAATGAACAATGGCTGTTGGACCTGGAGCGTAAAGCGTTCATCGAACTGCTGAACAACCCTAAGACGCAAGAGCGGATCATGGGCATGATGCAAACCGGCAAACCAGTGCGCAACTAAGCTGAATATTTGTGGGAAAGAGTTTGGGAGCCACCGTAGCGTGGCGAATTACTCTGTCCCCAACTGACTATATCAGGAGCAGGAAATGACCAAACAACTTCAAGAAGCGTATATCGTCTCCGCAACACGTACGCCAATCGGCAAGGCGCCGCGCGGCATGTTCAAGAACACCCGTCCGGACGACCTGCTGGTGCGCGCAATCCAGTCCGCCGTGGCGCAAGTGCCAGGCCTGGATCCTAAACTGATCGAAGACGCCATCATCGGCTGTTCTTTCCCTGAAGGTGCGCAAGGCTTGAACATGGCGCGTAACGCCGTGTTGCTGGCCGGTCTGCCGAACACTATCGGCGGCGTTACCGTCAATCGCTATTGCGCATCCGGCATCACTGCAATCGCCATGGCTGCCGACCGTATCCGCGTCGGCCAGGCTGATGTGATGATCGCCGGCGGCGCTGAATCGATGTCGATGGTGCCGATGATGGGTTTCCACCCATCGGTCAACATGGACGTGTTCAAGGACGAAAACGTCGGCATGGCCTACGGCATGGGTCTGACGGCTGAAAAAGTCGCTCAACAATGGAAAGTGTCGCGTGAAGCGCAAGATGCGTTTTCGGTGGAATCCCACCGTCGTGCCGTCGCAGGCCAACTGGCGGGTGAATTCAAGGACGAAACCACCTCCGTCGAAATCATCGAACGCTTCCCGAACCTTGCGACCGGCCAGATTGATCTGAAAACCCGCAGCGTTGACCGTGACGAAGGCGCACGCGCCGATTCTTCCATGGAAACCCTGGGCAAGCTCAAGGCAGTGTTCGCCGCCAAAGGCAGCGTCACGGCCGGTAACAGCTCGCAGATGTCGGACGGCGCAGGTGCGCTGATTCTGGTCAGCGAGAAGATCTTGAAGGAATTCAATTTGACGCCGCTGGCGCGTTTTGCGTCGTTCGCAGTACGCGGCGTACCGCCGGAAATCATGGGTATCGGTCCTAAGGAAGCGATTCCAGCAGCGCTGCGCGCCGCCGGCATCACCCAGGACCAGCTGGACTGGATCGAATTGAATGAAGCATTCGCAGCGCAAGCGCTGGCGGTGATTCAGGATCTCGGCCTGGATCCGTCCAAGGTCAACCCGCTGGGCGGCGCGATCGCCCTCGGCCATCCGCTGGGCGCTACCGGCGCGATCCGTGCCGCTACGGCGATCCACGGCATCCGTCGTCGCAATCAGAAATACGGCATGGTTACCATGTGCGTTGGTACTGGCATGGGCGCCGCAGGTATTTTCGAACGCATGTAATTGTTTGAATTAGCAGATTGTCATAAGCAATCGTAAAAAACAAAAAAGCCGTGCAGCTATCCTCCGCACGGCTTTTTTGTCTTCCAGTCCGCCAGAGACGCGATAACCGCGTTGCATGCCGCTTGCCGTACTAGCATATTGTCTGTGCGTCATGCGCCTTGTTTTTACGCCTCTGGCGAACTGGAAGTGCGGGTTTTGCGATTATTCTATCGAACGTATCGTTGTATTGAATGGAGTACCAGATGGACATATTGACTAGCAAGGAAAACGGCATCCTGACGATTGAGTTCAACCGTCTTGAAAAAAAGAACGCGATTACCGCCGCCATGTACCAGACGATGGTCGATGCCTTGAAAGATGCAGAGACCGATAGCGCGGTGCGGGCGATCCTGTTTGCCGGCAAGCCGCAGATATTCAGCGCTGGCAACGATCTTGAAGATTTCATGAAGAACCGGCCTACCGGCATGGATAGTCCGGTGTTCCAGTTCCTGCATCAGATCAGCCACGCCAGCAAGCCGATGGTGGCGGCGGTAGCGGGTGCTGCGGTTGGTATCGGCACGACCTTGTTGATGCATTGCGACCTGGTTTACGCGGCCGACAATGCGCGCTTTTCGATGCCGTTCACGCAGCTGGGTTTGTGCCCGGAAGCTGCGTCGAGCCTGATCTTGCCGCAAATCGCCGGCTATCAGCGCGCTGCCGAAAAGCTGTTGCTGGGCGAAGCCTTCACGGCTGAAGAGGCTGCCGCCATGGGGCTGGTCAACAAAGTTTTGCCTGCAGAAGAGCTGTTGGCATTTGCGCAGGCGCAGGCAGCCAAGCTGGTGGCTTTGCCGGCAGCGTCGATCCGCATCACCAAGCGTCTGATGAAGGGCGATCAGACCGCTGTCGTGGAAGCGCGGATGATGCAGGAGATTGAGCATTTCAGCGCAATGTTGAAAGCGCCGGAAGCTGCGGAGGCATTCATGGCTTTCTTTGAAAAACGCCGGCCTGATTTCAGCAAGTTCTGCTGAGCCGCGCGCACCGATAGCGAGCATAAAAAACCCCGACTTCGAGTCGGGTTTTTTGTTTGCATTCGGAGGCTGCTGCAAATTACATTTTCTTTTGTACGTCTTGCGCCGCGTCTTGTACCTTCTCGCCGCCGGTCTGGACATCCTTGCCCATGCCAGCTACGGTATTGCATGCCGACAGCGCACCAAACACGCCAAACATTGCGACAACTACGAGCATTTTCTTCAGCATAGTCTTCTCCTACGTTGGTTGGTGAGGCAATAATCTTATCACTAGCCTTTCAATTGTCCATGTCTTAATCCGAAAACCGGATATTCCGTCATGGTCAGGCGTGGCCAAACAACGTATTTCCCTGCCAATAAACTCCGTCGCCGACGAGTCCGGATCAGTGAGCTTGCCATTGCAATAACAGGCCGCTGACGCCATCCCACAGGATTTGCACGCCGATGCACAGCAGGATGAACGACGTCATCCGCTGCATCACGGTGGTGCCGGTATCGCCCAGCAAGCGTATCAAGACGCCGGCAAAACGATTGCAGAGATATACAGTCAATGCCGCCAATGCCAGGCCGACTACTGCGGCAACCATGGACAGCGGCAGCGGTACATTCGGCACCCGTACGCCGGCGCCGAGAGTGATAGCGACCGAGATGGAACCAGGCCCCACCGTTAATGGAAAAGCCAGCGGATAGAATGCCTTCTTTGACGCGAGCTCTTGAGTCCAGAGCGATTCCGGCACCGATTCGGCCTTCGGCATTTCATCGGAATTCAGCATTTTCCAGGAGGTGGCGATCACCAGCAGGCCACCGGCAACTTTCACCACCGGCAGCGACAAGCCAAAGAAAGCCAGCACGTGGGTGCCGATAAACATGCCGCCGACCAGCAGCATGAAGGAATTGATGGCTACCCGGCGCGCCAGCGCATTGCGGGTGGCGTCGGATGCGGTGATGGTCAGGGAGTGGAAAATCGGCGCGCCGCCAGGCGGGTTCATGATGGGCAAAAGCGCCGCGAGCACAAAGAGCACCGTCTTCATGAAGCTGAGTAAGTGAAATTCCATGTGTGCCAATAACCGGTAATCGTGCATTGACTGCAAACGGCCAGGGAAATGGCAGCATTTGCAGTGAGAGCCCGATTCTAGACCGGCGGCATAACGGCGGCAAGTAAAGCTGGATCAAGAGGGCCAGCGAGCAGTTCTGCGTGCAAAGACAAGCTGCGGTTACCAGCCGAAACGCTCACATGCGCGGCGATAGACCAGGCCTGACAGGGCGATATCTTCGACGCCGACGCCAATCGCCTTGTAGATCACCAAATCCTCGGGGCGGCGCTGGTAGTTACTGCTGCCGTCGACAATCTGTCCCAGTTCCCACACCTGATCCCAATCGAAGGTGCCGGGCTGGCATAGCAACAGGTCGCCGGCTTCTTGCTGCGCCTGCGGTTTCCATTCCACCACCAGTGCATTGGCGCGAGCGATCGCGCGGTCGTCGAGTTCGCGCAGGTTGCCTTTGCTGGCGCCTACTGCGGCGACGAAGGCGCCCGGTTTCAGCAGGTCGCCGGAAAACAGCGGCGTGGCGGAACGCGTCACGGTCACTACTACGTCGCCGGACTGTGCTGCTTCTTCGATGCTCACGGCGCGCGCCGCCACACCGGTTTGCTGCGTGATTTTCTCGGCAAATTCCTGCTGGCCGCTGCGGCCGGCGACCAGGATTTCCTTGAATCGGCGCACAGACAGCAAAGCCGGCACGTGCGAATGCGCCTGGACCCCGGTGCCGATGACCGATAGCGTGGCGACGTCGCGGTTAGCCAGATGGTCGGCCGCAACCGCGGTGGCGGCAGCTGTGCGCAGGCCGGTCATAGTGTCGGATTCAATCGTCGCCAGCGGCCGGCCGTCTTCTGTGGAAAACAGCACGGTGACAAAGTGAAACTTGCCGTTGATGGTGGTGTAGATCTTGTAGCCGGCAATGCCAGCCGCTGGCAAAAGTGCACCCATGCTGGACATCATGATGGGACCATTGCTGCCTGCGGCGCTGGTACGCATACGCGCTTGCTGGGCGCCTTGTCCTATACCTTGGAAGGCCTGACGCATGGCGTCGATCGCATCGTTGGTGTTGATCAGTTCTGCGACTTGCTGGTTAGTAATGAGTTTCATGATTTTTCCTATCCGCTAAATGAAAAGGGACTGGCGTCGATGGCTGTGGTTTTGCCGGCGATCAGTTGCGTCAACAAGCTTGCGCTGCCATGCGCCAGGGTCCAGCCGAGGCTGCCGTGGCCGATATTGAGATACAGGTTCTTGACAGGCGAAGCGCCGATGATCGGCACACCGCTTGGCGTCGCCGGCCGAAATCCGGCCCATGGCGACAGGTTGTCGTTGTCGGCCAGACCGGCGCAGCCGGGAAACAGCTCGCTGACGCCGCGTTTCAACTCGTCGATTGCCGTAGCGGGTATGCTGCGGTCCATGCCCACGAGTTCCACCCGTCCGGCAACCCGTAACCGGTTGCCGAGGCGAGCGTAGACGATCTTCCTGGAAAGATCGGTAATCGATACTTGCGGCGCTGCGGCTTGGCTGGCCGCGTCGTTCAGAGGCACCGTGATGCTATAGCCTTTGAGGGGATAGAGTGGCAGGGTGAATCCAGCCTGGCGTGCAAAGCTCGCACTTTCTGCGCCCAGCGCGAGAACGAATGCCTCGGCATCGATCTTTTCATCACTGGCATCACTGGTATCGCTGGTATATATCGCCGTCAATGCGCCATCGCGCATTTCCAGTTTGTTGATGCGTTGCGAATGCGCGAAGCGGAAGCCGGGTTGCTGCAACATGGCCGTCACCAACTGTTGGCAAAACAGTGCGCAATCGCCGGCTTCTTCGCTGGCGGTATACACGCCGCCGGCCCAGTCGCGTTTGGCGCTGGCCAAGGCCGGTTCGATTTGCAGGCAGCGTGCGGCGTCGATGATTTCTTGCTGGCAGCCGTGCTGCGCCTGGAATTCAATCTGCCTGCGGGCTCCTTCCAGTCCTTTAGCGTCGGCGTACATCACCAGCTTGCCAGCGGTTCGGTGCTGGAAATCGAGCGGTATGGCGCTGCTTAGTTGCTGCAATTGCGCGCGGCTGTAGAACGACAACCGCAGGAGGTCTATGGTGGTTTGCCGGACCCGTTTGCCGTTGCAGGCAGCCAGAAATTTTAGTAACCAGCGCCATTGCGCCGTATCCATTTTCGGTCGCAAGGTCAGCGGCGATGCGGCGCTGAACAAGTACTCCGGCCAGTGCGTCCACACCGAGGGATCGGCCAGCGGCGCCACGTACGAATAGCTCAGCTGCGCACCATTGCCCAGGCTGGTCTGGCTGCCTGGCTGTGCGGCGGCGTCGACCAGAGTGACCTGGTGGCCGGCTTCCAGCAGACGATATGCGGAGGTCACGCCGATGATGCCGGCGCCTAGTACGCAGATGTGCATTGGTTTTGTCCTGTTGCGGAAATAGTCAATCGATGGGGTTCATTGCCGCTTCTGGTTTTGCACTGCAATAAACTCCAAATACTATACTTGCGACCATGTACGGTGTCTCATGCCAATTTGGCATCGTCGACCGGGTTCCATCTTTAAACTTAATAAAATATCAGCGAATATCAATGCATATCAGCTAGTTGAGCCTTGCATTGCGGTAGAATGCCGCCTGAAGTAAGCCAGACAGCCGCTGGCTGGCGCTGCAAGGCGCCGGCGGGAGGAAGGTCCGGACTCCATAGAGCAGGGTGACGGTTAACGGCCGTCCGCCGTGAGGCGAGGAATAGGGCCACAGAGACGAGCGTATTAAGTTACGGTGAAACGCGGTAACCTCCACCCGGAGCAATCTCAAATAGGCACGCGTTGATGTTGCTCGCGGAGCGTGCGGGTAGAGAGCTGGAGCGCTGGAGTAATCCAGCGCCTAGAGGAATGGTTGTCATAACGCGAGGGCGCAAGCCCGGACGTCGTAACAGAATCCGGCCTATCGGCTTACTTCATTTTCTTCCGGTTGATGCCGATGTTGCAGGCGCATCGCCATCACGCCTTTTGCATGATTTTTTTGAATCCGGCGAATCCAGTTTCGGAACAACTGCGTATATGACTGTGCAGGCTCCGAAAACTGACTCTCATTCTAAGGAATTATCATGCGCAAACTTACTTATGTTTTGGCTTTATCCGCAGCTATGATCGCCGCCAGCGCGGCCTATGCAGAGGACACCGTCATGGTGGGCGGACAAGGCATGTACCCTAGCAAGGACATTGTCGATAACGCCGTCAATTCAGCCGATCACACCACCTTGGTGGCCGCCGTAAAAGCCGCAGGACTGGTCGATACGCTCAAGAGCAAAGGTCCTTTTACCGTTTTTGCACCGACCAATGCCGCTTTCGCCAAACTGCCGGCGGGCACAGTGGAAACCTTGGTTAAACCTGAAAACAAGGCCACATTGACCAAGATCCTGACTTACCACGTTGTGCCGGGCCGTTACGGCTTTGCCAAGCTGGAAAGCGAAATCAAGAAGGGTGGTGGCAAGGCTGAACTGGCAACCGCCAGCGGCGGCAAGCTGACTTTCGAGCAGAACGGCCCACGTAATATCACCGTCATGGACGATGGTGGCCATGTCGCCAACATCACCACCTATGACGTCAATCAGTCGAACGGCGTGATCAACGTCATCGATACTGTGTTGCTGCCTAAATAAACAAGGGCAGGCAGGTCAATCGGATTCAAGCGTTTCAGTGGCAGCGAGTTAGGCGACGGCATTCTCCCCGTCG
The DNA here is from genome assembly GCF_000786695.1 of Collimonas arenae. Taxonomy (NCBI): domain Bacteria; kingdom Pseudomonadati; phylum Pseudomonadota; class Betaproteobacteria; order Burkholderiales; family Oxalobacteraceae; genus Collimonas; species Collimonas arenae. The sequence continues at coordinate 685,286 of NZ_CP009962.1, forward strand.
CCTTTTTTTCGTCCGCAGCGATTGGGTGACGTTTACGTTAACGTCAATTATTGTTATTCTGCTGGAAGACCGAAATTGCCATCAGCAGCAATCAACAACATCTATCCGCTTTGGAGACAGACCACCATGGACTTTGAATTATCAGAAGATCAACGCGCATTTCAACAGACCGCGCGTGATTTCGCCGCAGGAGAACTAACGCCGAATGCGGCCAAATGGGATGCCGAAGCGATTTTCCCGGTCGACGTCATCGCCAAGGCCGGTGAATTGGGTTTTTGCGGCTTGTACACGCCGGAAGAAGTGGGCGGCCTGGGCTTGTCGCGGCTGGACGCTACCATCGTATTCGAAGAGCTGGCGCGTGGCTGTACCTCGACGACAGCCTACCTGACGATTCACAACATGGTGAGCTGGATGATCGCTAACTGGGCGACGCCGGCGGTGAAAGAGAACTGGTGCGGGCAACTGGCAGCCGGCAAAAAGCTAGGCTCCTATTGCTTGACCGAACCGGGTTCCGGCTCCGACGCCGCTTCGCTGAAAACCAGCGCTGAGCTGGTCGACGGCCACTATGTCATCAACGGCTCCAAGGCATTCATTTCCGGCGCGGGCTCCACGGATGTGCTGGTGTTGATGGCGCGTACCGGCGCCGGTGGCGCACATGGCGTATCGGCGTTCGTGGTGCCGGCGAACACCCCTGGCATCAGCTACGGCCGCAAGGAAGAAAAAATGGGCTGGAACAGCCAGCCGACGCGCACCATCAGTTTCGACAATGTGCGGATTCCCGCCGACCATCTGCTGGGTGCGGAGGGCGAGGGCTTCCGCCTGGCGATGCGTGGCCTGGATGGCGGCCGTATCAACATCGCCACCTGCTCCGTCGGTACTGCACAAGCAGCGCTCGATGCAGCGCATGCGTACATGAGCGAGCGCCGTCAGTTCAACCGGCCGCTGTCCGATTTCCAGGCGCTGCAATTCAAGCTGGCCGACATGCAGACCGAGCTGGTCGCGGCGCGCCAGATGGTGCGCCTGGCCGCCTGCAAGCTGGATGCCAAAGATCCTAACGCCACTACGTATTGCGCAATGGCGAAACGCTTCGCCACCGACATCGGTTTCCAGATCTGCAACGAGGCGTTGCAGATCCATGGCGGCTACGGCTACATCCGCGAGTATCCGCTGGAACGCCATTTCCGCGACGTTCGCGTGCACCAGATTCTGGAAGGCACTAACGAAATCATGCGCGTGATTATTGCGCGACAATTGCTGGGTAACGCATCCAACGAGGACATCCGATGAACAGCGCTCTCACTGAAATGACTTACACCAATCTGCGACTGGAAATCATCGGCCACACGGCGGTGGTGACCATCGCCAATCCTCCGGCAAATACCTGGACCGGCGATGCGCTGCGCGATCTGACGCGTCTGGTGCAGGCGCTCAACGCAGACAAGAATATCTACAGTCTGGTGCTGACAGGCGAAGGCGAAAAGTTCTTTTGCGCTGGCGCTGACTTGAAAGTGTTTGCCGATGGCGACAAGGTCATGGCGCGCAAGATGGCGCGCCGCTTTGGCGAAGCATTTGAAACCTTGTCCGCGTTTCGCGGCGTTTCTATTGCAGCCATTAACGGCTACGCTATGGGGGGCGGCCTTGAGTGCGCGCTTGCCTGCGATCTGCGCATCGCGGAAGAGCATGCGCAGATGGCCTTGCCGGAAGCGGCAGTCGGCTTACTGCCTTGTGCTGGCGGCACCCAGAACCTGCCATGGCTGGTGGGTGAAGGCTGGGCCAAGCGCATGATTTTATGCGGTGAACGGGTCAATGCCGAAACGGCATTACGCATCGGCCTGGTCGAGGAGCTGGTGAAAAAGGGCGAGGCGAAACAGCGTGCCCTGGTGCTCGCCGAGCAGGTCGCCCGGCAAAGTCCTTCCAGTATCAACGCTTGCAAGAAACTGATCCAGGGAGCGCGCTCCAATCCATTGGCCAGCTTGCTGCCGGTGGAGCGCGAACTGTTCCTCGACCTGTTCGATACGCAAGATCAAAAGGAAGGCGTGAATGCCTTCCTGCAAAAACGCCCGCCTGTCTGGAGTAATGAATAATGGAAGATGTAGTAAAAGCCGCCGCGCCTGCTTTGTTTGAAGAGTTGATTGCGGAGAACGGCAAACGCATCGGCGTCGCCACTCTGAACGTCGAAAAAACGCTGAATGCGATTTCGTTGGAGATGGTCGACTTGCTTGATGTCCAGTTGCGTGCATGGGCAAACGATGCGGGCATCGCGATGGTGGTGCTGCAGGCGGCCGGAGAGAAGGCGTTTTGCGCCGGCGGCGATTTGCAAGATTTGTACCGTACCATGCTGGACCAGCACGCATCCGGCCAGCGCGAAGACATTACGAGCAATACCTACGCTTGCGATTTCTTCGAACGCGAATACCGTCTCGACTATCTGATCCATACCTATCCCAAACCGATGCTGGCATGGGCGCATGGCATTGTGATGGGCGGCGGTGTTGGCTTGATGGCCGGCGCCAGCCATCGCGTCGTGACGGAAAAGTCGCGGCTCGCCATGCCTGAAATTACGATCGGCTTGTATCCGGATGTCGGTGGTACATGGTTCCTGAACCGTATGCCGGGACAGTTGGGTTTATTCCTGGCGCTGACCGGCGCTTCCATCGGCGCCGCCGACGCCATCTTTGCTCGCCTGGCCGACTACCAGATCGATCATGCGCAAAAGCAAGCGCTGCTGGAGACCTTGCTGGTCCAGCCATGGGACGGCCGTCAGGACGATGTCTTGCTGACCCGTGTTTTGCTCGATGCAGAACACAAAGCAGCGACAACGTTCGCTGCTGCAGCAATGCCATTGCGCCAGCATTTTGAATTGATACATCAGCTTTGCAGCGCGCCTACCCTGGGCGAGGTCGTGCAAAATATCGTTGACCTGAAAACGGACGATGCATGGCTGCAAAAAGGTATCGTCACCCTGGTTGCCGGCAGTCCTGCTTCGACCTGGTTGTCGCATGATCTGCAAAAGCGCGCGCTGCACATGTCGCTGGCGGAAGTGTTCCGGCTGGAGTACGTGGTGTCGTTGCATTGCGCAGCTCGCGCCGATTTCGCCGAAGGGATACGTGCATTGATCATCGATAAGGATAGGCAGCCGAAATGGCAACCTGCGACATTGGCCGAAGTCGCCAGCGACTGGGGTAACGGATTCTTTGATAATCCATGGCCAGAGAAAAATCACCCGCTGGCGGATTTGAGTTAAGGTTGATTACTTGATTGATGTCGACATGGCGGACGATGTCGATGGAGGCGAATAACCCAGCCTTATCCTGTTTTATTTTTCGACCGGGAGCGAAGATGCAACGACGCAGCATCCTGTGGACCATGTTCTCATCAATCGGTGCGGCGTCGGTCCTCGCCGCAACCACATCGCGCGCAAATGCCGCCAATGTGGATAAAGCCAAAGTGGCCTATCACCTGAGCGAGCTTGATAAGGTCGGCTTTGTACTTGGCAATATCGAGAATCACTACGATGGCATGGGCGGTCCGGACAAAGTGAAAATTGTGCTGGTGATACATGGCTCGGGATTGAAGGCATTCCATGCCGCGCAGGCCGGCAAGGATTTCAGCGCGCATGTCAGCCAACTGGCAAAAATGGGGCTGGAAATGAGCGCCTGCATCAACACCATGAAAGCGCAGAACGTTGCGTTAAAAGACTTGCTGCCTAATTTCAGCGTAGCCGATAAGGGCGCAGTGGTGTTGCTAGCCGATCTGCAATCGCAGGGTTATGCCTATCTGCGGCCTTGATGAGTCGGCCGGTGCGAAATAAATCGACTCTGGCCCCAATTATTTTCTTGAGATGTCATGAAGTGCTGCTACATGAAAGGAAATGTTGTCAATTTACCTCATGAATCCTGCTTTTTCCCTGAGAGATATACCAGTGTACGCATATAACGACTATCTGGAATTCGTTATTGAGGGTAGGGTGGATAGCCAGCTTTTGCCTGGCTGAATGGCTTGAAATCGGGGTTTCGACGGGATTTGTGGGGCAGTGGCGGGAGATTTGATTCTCCTTGATAACAAGTTCGATTAGACCTTATACTTCAAAGGTTTTAGCTTGTGCGTACAGGCAACATGCTTGATGTCGATGGTGCATCATGATTAAGCGAGAATGGGACTTGAGGCGTAATTGCGCTATCGCGCCGCGCCAGCTTGGTTTTTTCTATGTGATCCTCTGTGCTACTTCGATGGTCGTGGCGTTTGGCTTTGCCTTGCGCGGGGCTTGGTTTGTTTTACTGTTCGCGGTGCTGGAAATGTCGGCGGTCGCAGCCGCATTTCTGATCTATGCACGACATGCCACGGATCGTGAGCACATCGCGATGCTGGATGATTATCTGCTTGTAGAACTGATACAGGCACAGGAAGTTCTGCAATTTAAACTGGATTTGCGTTCCATCCGGATTGCAGTGCAGGAGACAAAGAAGGGCCTCATCGGCCTGGAAGCACTGGGGACCCAAGTGGAAGTCGGTCGGTTTTTGACGGAATGGAAGCGGCGTGAGTTTGTGCGAGAGTTAAGGCAGGAGATACAGCGCAGGTCATTGCCTGGTGGTTGATAAAATTATAATTTTGGGCTTTTGAGGAAATCATGGAATATGCGAAGCGCCTTACATCGTTGACGCTCGGTGCGTCGCTCCTGTCGGCAGCAATGCCTTCATGGGCGGTGGTCGATAGCCCGGGTGGTCCTAAAGTACTAGGGATGAACTTTCAACCGCCAGTAACCGAGATTGCGCAACAAATTTACGATCTGCATAATTTAATGCTGATCATTTGTCTGGTTATTTTCCTTGCCGTGTTCGGGGTGATGTTTTATTCCATCCTCAAGCACCGCAAATCACTGGGCCACAAATCGGCCAGTTTCCACGAAAGCACCGGCGTTGAAATTGCCTGGACCGTGATTCCTTTCCTGATCGTTATCGGTATGGCGCTCCCGGCGACCAAGACCGTGGTGGCGATGAAGGACACTTCCAATGCCGACATCACCATCAAGGTCACCGGCATGCAATGGAAATGGGGCTATGACTACCTGAACGGCGATGGCGCCGGCATTTCCTTCCTCTCTAATCTGGCGACACCGCATGAACAGATTGTCGATTCCACCAAGGTCAAGGACGACAACTACCTGATCGAAGTCGATAATCCGATGGTGGTTCCGGTCAATAAAAAGATCCGCATCATCACCACCGCGAATGACGTCATCCATTCATGGACGATTCAGGCGTTCGGCGTCAAGCAGGATGCGATTCCCGGTTTTGTTCGCGATACCTGGTTCAAGGCAGAGAAAGTCGGCGTCTATCGCGGCCAATGCGTTGAACTGTGCGGCAAGGACCACGCCTTCATGCCAATTGTGGTCAACGTCCTGAGCGACGCCGACTACAAGACCTGGGTCGACGGCAAGAAAAAGGAAATGGCTGCGCAGGCAGACGATCCGAACAAGACATGGACCATCGACGAACTGAAACAGCGCGGCGAAAAAGTCTACACCGCGAATTGCGCGGCCTGCCACCAGGCAACCGGCAAGGGTGTCCCTGGCGCCTTCCCGCCACTCGATGGCGATCCGGTCGTGAACGGCCCGCGTGCGGCGCAAATCAATGTGGTGCTGAACGGCAAGATCGACGGCGCGCTGCAGATGCCGGCCTGGAAAGCCGTGTTGTCGGATACCGAAATTGCTGCGGTGATTACCTACACCCGCAACAACTGGTCCAACAAGGCGCAAGAAAATATTGTCCAACCAGCAGAAGTGCTGGCTGCGCGTAAATAAAATCAGGAGATTGAGATGAGCAGCACTACCGCAGTCGATCACGCACACGATCATTCTCACGACGACCACGCGCATGAGCATCCGCACGGCTGGCGTCGCTGGTTGTTCGCCACCAACCACAAGGATATCGGTACCCTGTACCTGTGGTTCTCGTTCACCATGTTGATGTCAGGCGGCGTGCTTGCGCTACTGATTCGCACTGAACTGTTCCAGCCTGGCCTGCAATTTTTCAAGCCGGAGTTTTTTAACCAGCTGACCACGATGCACGGCCTGATCATGGTGTTCGGTGCGATCATGCCGGCTTTCGTCGGTTTCGCCAACTGGATGATTCCGCTGCAAATCGGCGCTTCCGATATGGCGTTTGCGCGGATGAACAACTTCTCGTTCTGGCTGATGCCGCCGGCAGCGCTGTTGCTGCTGACGTCGTTCTTGGTGCCTGGCGGCGCCACCGCCGCCGGCTGGACTTTGTACGCACCGCTGTCGACCCAGATGGGCCCTGGCATGGACATGGCGATTTTCGCGATCCATATCATGGGTGCTTCGTCGATCATGGGTTCGATCAACATCATCACCACCATCCTCAACATGCGCGCTCCTGGCATGACGCTGATGAAGATGCCGATGTTCTGCTGGACCTGGCTGATTACCGCCTACTTGCTGATCGCCGTGATGCCTGTGCTGGCTGGCGCGATCACCATGACGCTGACCGACCGTCACTTCGGCACTTCCTTTTTTAACGCTGCCGGCGGCGGCGATCCGGTGATGTACCAGCACATTTTCTGGTTCTTCGGCCACCCCGAGGTGTACATCATGATTCTGCCGGCCTTCGGCATTGTCTCGCAGATCATTCCAGCCTTCGCCCGCAAGCAGCTGTTCGGCTATGCATCGATGGTCTACGCTACCGCCTCGATCGCGATCCTGTCGTTCATCGTCTGGGCGCACCACATGTTCACCACCGGCATGCCAGTGACTGCGCAACTGTTCTTCATGTACGCAACGATGCTGATCGCGGTGCCTACCGGCGTCAAGATTTTCAACTGGATTGCTACCATGTGGCGCGGTTCGATGACTTTTGAAACGCCAATGCTGTTCGCAATCGGCTTCATCTTCGTGTTCACCATGGGTGGTTTCACTGGCTTGATCCTGGCGGTGACGCCGATCGACATCCAGATGCAAGATACCTATTATGTGGTGGCGCATTTCCACTACGTGCTGGTGGCAGGTTCCCTGTTCGCATTGTTTGCCGGTTACTACTACTGGGGTCCGAAGTGGACCGGTTTCATGTACAACGAAACCCGCGGCAAGATCCATTTCTGGAATTCCCTGATCTGGTTCAATGTCACTTTCTTCCCGATGCACTTCCTCGGCCTGGCCGGCATGCCACGCCGCTATGCCGACTACCCGGCGCAGTTCACCGACTTCAACATGCTGGCTTCAATCGGTGCTTTCGGTTTCGGCCTGACACAGGTCTACTTCCTGTTCTTCGTGATCATTCCATCGATCAAGGGTGGCAAGAAGGCAGCCGACAAGCCGTGGGACGGTGCTGAAGGCCTGGAGTGGACAGTGCCGAGCCCAGCTCCTTTCCATACATTCGAAACGCCGCCGGTCTTTAAATAATAGAAGCTGGCGGGAATGAGAATTCCCGCCACCTCTGCATGGGTGTTGAATATGAATCAGCAGAAAAAACCGAATAACCTGCGTACCGGCTTGTTGGTTGGCTTGCTTGCCTTGAGTTTCTTCATTGCGATCTTCGTCAAGATGTTGTGGTTCAAATAGATGACTAATCCTGCGGATAACGATAGCGGAGCGAAGGCCGAGTCAAGGAAACTGAACTGGCAGATGCTTGGCAAGCTGATGGTGATTGCCGTCATGATGTTCGGTTTCGGCTATGGTCTGGTGCCGGTGTACAAGAAGATCTGTGACATTACCGGCGTCAATTACCTTACGCCGAAAGATGGCACGGTAGTCGCCCCCGCCAATACCCAGGTCGACAAGAGCCGCACCATTACCATTGAGTTCGATGGCAATTCGCAGGGACCATGGCGTTTCCGGCCGACTGTCAGCAGTTTGCAAGTGCATCCAGGCGAAATGACCACGGTGATGTACGAGGTAGTGAATAAGCAGGCACGCAAGATGGATGCCCAGGCGATTCCGAGCTACGCGCCGCAGCAGGCGGCGGAGTTCTTCAAGAAAGTCGAATGTTTCTGTTTCACCCAGCAGACGCTGGGTCCGAACCAGGCCAAGGAAATGCCGGTGGTGTTTTACATAGATCCTGCTATACCTAAAGACGTAAAGGTGATCACGCTGTCGTATACGTTCTTTGAGATTGCAGGCCAGCCGGACAAGCCGACAAGTTAAGCTGCAACGTCAGGCCTAAGCAGGGGGATGTCATATGTCGGATCTGGAAGAAGCAAGTCGTCGTAAAGCCTCATTTGGCGCCGCCATGAAGGCGATATTCTGGTCGTTTTTCGGGATTCGCAAGAGAAAAGATTATGAAAGCGATGCAGCCGGGCTGAATCCGGTGCATGTCGTGATTGCCGGCATACTTGGCGCCTTGATTTTTATCGGGATACTGATCACTATCGTGAAGCTGGTTGTCGCCAAATAAAACAAAATAAGTGCAGCACAATATTTTGATCGGTTGAGGACAGAGTAATTCGGCGCACGGCGGAGCCTTATAAATCCAACGCTGGCAGCCTCTGTCCCGCAAATTGTTGAAATAACTATTTAAATTTGTATCGGAGATGGCAATGAGTTCTCAACAAGGCAGTGCACCCTACTATTTTGTCCCAGGTCCGTCCAGATGGCCGGTGCTGGGTGGCTTGGCACTGCTGGCAACGATGGCTGGCGCGGCGGCGTGGGTCAATAGCGTACTATGGGGGCCGGAGCTATGCGTGATCGGCATCCTGTCGTTCCTGACCGTGCTCTATAAATGGTTCGGCGATTCCATCCGTGAATCCGAAGGCGGCCTGTACAGCGCTCGCATCGATACATCGTACCGCTGGAGCATGAGCTGGTTCATTTTCTCCGAAGTGATGTTTTTCGGCGCGTTTTTCGGCGCCTTGTTCTATGCCCGCAGTATCTCGATGCCGTGGCTGGGCGATCTGGACAACAAAGTACTGTGGCCTGATTTCGCCGCCCATTGGGGTAACGCAGGGCCAGCTGGAACGATAGAACCGTTCAGCACCATGGGACCGTTCCCGATCCCGACCATCAATACATTCCTGTTGCTGACATCCGGCGTGACGCTGACGATTTCCCATCACGCATTGCGCGCTGGTCATCGCATGAAGACCGCTGCCTGGTTGTTTGCCACCATCCTGCTGGGTGCGACCTTCATGGGTTTCCAGGCCGCAGAGTACATGGAAGCCTATACCGATTTCAACCTGAAGCTGACTTCCGGCATCTACGGCTCGACTTTCTTCCTGCTGACCGGTTTCCATGGTTTCCACGTCACCATCGGTGCGATCATGCTATCGGTGGTGCTGTATCGCGTGCTCAAGGGGCATTTCACCCCGGATCATCATTTCGCCTTTGAAGGCGCCGCCTGGTACTGGCACTTTGTCGACGTTGTCTGGCTCGGTCTGTATGTGGTGGTGTACTGGCTGTAAAGCCGGTTGCGGCGAATCCCAGCGTTTGATCTGCCGGGTTAGCTTACGCGGTAGTGCATAAAAAAAGGCCACACTTCGGTGCGGCCTTTTTTACGAGATGTTTTGGCGCCGTGCTAGAAGAAAATTGTTCAGTGCAAGCCGGTCGGCTGGATATAGCCCAGCTTGTACAAGATCAGTATCAAGAGAAACAACGTCACTGACAGGCCGACGCGCCAGGTCAGGGCCTGTACCGTGCGGTTGCTTTTACCCTTGTCGCGCATCAGGAATATCAATGCGGAGGCGAGGCTGCCGAGGATCAGGATGAAGGCAATGATGACAACGATTTTCATTTTTTTTGCCAGGGGAAATGTTGACTAAGGCAATATTGTAATGCGGAATGACTCGAGTCCAAGCTCCAAACGCAGATTCCGCTTCCGGCTGATTCCATTTGTGGCGACCGTAGTGCTAGTGGCGCTCGGTATCGCGTTGGCACAATGGCAAACGCGGCGTGGCGATCAAAAGCAACTGATCGAAAGCAAACTGTTGCAGCGAGAATCCGAACCGGTGCTCAGGCTGGGCGACGCCCTGCCGGATGCCGATCAAATCGAGTACCGGCGCGTTGCGTTGCGTGGTGAATTTATAGGCGCCTGGCCTGTTTATCTGGATAACCGCCCCTTGAACGGCGTGGCCGGCTTCTACGTGCTGATGCCATTCAAGATAGCCGGCACAGATAGTTATGTGCTGGTGGCGCGTGGCTGGCTGCCGCGTGACCCGTCGGATCGCAGCAAGCTGCCGACTTATCCTACACCGGTTGGTACAGTCGAGATAGAAGGACTGGCGAGGCGCGATTTTGGCCATGTCATGCAATTGGGCGACGCCGGCCCGCCGGTACCTCAAGCCATCGTGCAAAATCTCGGTATCGGCGAATTTGCCGCCGCCAGCAAATTCAAGTTGCAACCGTTTGTAGTTGAACAAACCGGCGACGCAGACGATCATATGCAACGTGCATGGCCCCGGCCGTCGCTGGGGATCGAACGGCACCGCGGTTACGCATTCCAGTGGTATGCGCTGGCCGCAATGGCATTCATTTTTTTTGTTGTGACAGGATTTAGACGTGGATCAGAAAATACCAACAAGCCAGCCGATCAGCAATCCGGCTAATCCGGCAACTGCGGGGGGCAAGCAACGCCAGAGCGGACGCTGGAAGCTGTTTGCGGTGATCGCCGTGTGCGCGGCGCCCATGATTGCTTCTTATTTCACGTATTACGTGATCAAGCCGCAAAGCCGCACCAACTATGGCGCGCTGATCGATCCGCGCGATTATCCGATTCCCGAACTGGGCAGCACCACGCTCGATGGCAAGCCGGAATCATTGGATGCCTACAAAGGCAAATGGCTGATGGTGCAGGTCGACGGCAGCGATTGCCAAAAGGCTTGCCAGGACAAGCTGTATGAAATGCGCCAGCTGCGCCTGATGCAAGGCAAGGAAATGGAGCGTATTGAGCGCGTCTGGCTGATCACCGACGACCAGCCCCTGCAAACCATGGTGATGCGCGAATACGACGGCACCAAATTGCTGCGGGTCAAACCAGAGTTGCTCAAAGCCTGGCTGCCGGTTGACGCAGATACCAGCGCTGCAGATCATATCTATCTGATTGATCCGCTTGGCCACCTGATGATGCGCTTCCCCAAAGATGCCGATCCGAACAAGGTAAAAAAAGACCTGTCCAAATTGTTACGCGCTTCGTCGATAGGATGACCTTGCCATGATGAGTTTCCAATGACGGCAGCAGCGCTGGCCCAGCTTGGCAGCATGGGCATACTGGTCGCCTTGCTGGCGTTCTGCGTGGTGTGGGTTTCCAGCGATACCAATAAGTACCGCAAGCTGGTTTGGGTCACGCTGTTCCTGACCTTCGACCTGATCATGTTCGGTGCTTTCACCCGGCTGACTGACTCGGGCCTCGGTTGCCCCGACTGGCCTGGCTGCTACGGCCATTCCAATCCGCTGCTGGCGCATGCACACATCAGCGCGGCGCAAGAAGCCATGCCGTTCGGTCCGGTATCCGTGAAAAAGGCCTGGATCGAAATGATCCACCGCTATTTCGCGATGGGTGTGGGTGTGATGATCATGGCGTTGATGGCGATCAGCTGGTTGCGCTGGCTGAAATCGAAGCACCGGCCGGCGCAGCGGCTGGCGAAGTTTTCTCCGTGGTATCCGACCCTGCTGTTTTTGTGTGTCTGCCTGCAAGGCGCTTTCGGCGCCTGGACCGTCACCCAGAAACTGCAGCCAGTGATCGTTACCACCCATCTGCTGCTTGGCCTGACCTTGCTGGCGTTGATCGCCTGGATGGGTGCGCGCCAGAATGACCATGCGCCGGTGGCGGCCAGCGCTGGCAAACTGGTCAAGCCGGCCTTGATCGGCCTGGTATTGCTGGTGATTCAGATTGCCCTGGGCGGTTGGGTAAGTACTAACTATGCCGCTTTGGCCTGTACCGACTTCCCTTTGTGCCATGGCGCGCTGGTGCCGCAGATGGATTTTGTGAACGGCTTTACGCCGTGGCGGCATCTCGGTATGACCGCTGACGGCGAGTTTATATCCTTCCAGGCCCTCACGGCGATTCACTGGACCCATCGCAGCTTTGCGTTCGTGGTGATTGCGTTTGTCGTCTGGCTGGCATGGAAAGCATTGCACACCGAGGGTTTGCAGAAAACCGGCCGCTGGCTGCTGGTTGTTATTGGTTTGCAATTGTTGACCGGCTTGTCTACTATTTACTTCAACTGGCCTTTGGCAATCGCCGTCGTGCACAACGGTGGGGCGGCGGCGCTGTTGGTGTTGCTGGTCATGTTAAACTATAAGACTAGACTTGCTCCCGGGCTGCATGCTGTTTCGGGGGTGGGTAGCCATCCAGTAATTGTTGACCGCCTCAACCCGCACCCATGACCGCTTTGACCATACCACCTAATCGAATTGCCCAATATTGGGCGCTGACTAAGCCGCGCGTTACGCAGCTGGCGGTATTCTGCGCGGTGATCGGTATGTTTCTGGCGACCCCTGGTTTGCCAGACTGGCAACGCGTCGTGGCCGCCACCATCGGTATCTGGCTGTTGGCCGGCGCAGCATTTGCTGTTAATTGCCTGGTGGAACGCGAAATCGACTCGCGTATGGCGCGTACGGCGCGACGTCCTATGGCGCGTGGCGAGATCACAGTCAACCAGACGCTGGTATTTTCCGGCGTCATCGGCGGCGCCGGCATGTGGGTGCTGTATAACTTTGTCAATCCGCTGACCATGTGGCTCACCTTCGCCACTTTTGTCGGTTACGCCATCATCTACACCATCATCCTGAAACCGGCGACGCCGCAGAACATTGTCATCGGCGGCCTCGCCGGGGCCATGCCGCCAGCCTTGGGCTGGGCCGCAATCGCCAACGACGTGCCGATGCAAGCCTGGATCCTGGTGATGATAATCTTCGTCTGGACTCCGCCGCATTTTTGGGCGCTGGCCATGTATCGTCGCGACGACTACGCCAAATCCGGCTTGCCGATGCTGCCGATCACGCATGGCCTGAAATTCACCCAGCTGCAAATCTGGCTCTACACAATTGCCCTGGTCGCCACCACCATGCTGCCATTTGCGGTTGGCATGAGCGGCCTGATTTACTTGGCCAGTGCTGCAGTGCTGGGCGTGATTTTCCTCTGGTATGCATGGCAGATTTATCAGCATTACACCGATCTGATTGCGCGCAAGACTTTCGCCTATTCGATCATTTACCTGTCGTTGCTGTTCGCCGCCCTGCTGGTCGATCATTACCTCAAATTCTGAAAGCAAACATGAAGCGTATTACCTCTGTCGTCTCCTTGTTTGTCGGCTTGCTGATGGTCTTGTCATTGGCTGCATGCGGCGATAAATCAGCCGGCAGCAGCCAGGAAATGACACTCTCGCCAGCCAAAAGCGCGTTTAACAATACCGACGTCACAGGACTGGGCTACGCCCGCGATTTCGCTCTGACCGACCACACCGGCAAGCCGCGCACGCTGGCTGATTACAAGGGCAAAGTGGTCGTAGTGTTTTTCGGCTATACCCAATGCCCCGACGTCTGTCCGACTACGATGGTAGAGATGGCCAATGTCTTGAAGGAAATGGGACCGCTGGCGAGCAAGGTACAGGTATTGTTCGTAACAGTCGATCCGGAGCGCGATACGCAAGAACTGCTATCCAAGTATGTGCCAGCATTTGATCCAAGTTTTGTGGGCTTGTATGGCGATGCGGCAGCGACCGAAAAGGTGGCCAAGGAATTCCGCGTGTTCTATCAGAAAGTACCGGGCAAGACTCCGGGCAGTTACAGCATGGATCACACGGCTGGCAGCTATGTGTTTGATCCTGAAGGCCACATCCGCCTGTTCATACGCCATGGACAGGGACCTGAGCCGGTTGCGCATGATTTGAAATTGTTGCTTCAGTGACCCGGGGCGACTCAGTCCCCAGCGACAACTAAAAAGGCAGGATCGCTTGATTGCGATCCTGCCTTTTGCATTGTAGCGCCTTCAATCTCAGATAATCTCAGACATGTCCTCTACGAAACGGAGACGATCTTTGGCGGCGGGCAGAAAACACGACTCGCTGCTGCCAAACAGGCGATAGCGGTTACGTGCTATCCAGCGATAGGCGCCATCCCGTATAAAGGCCGGTAACGGCCATATGATCCATGCCAGCTTCCAAGGAAATCCCAGTTGATGCAGCACCCTGAAAATCGCAGCGGTATGCTGATAGCTGCGTTCGCCGTCGACAAGCAATAGGGTTTCAAGCCTGGTGACACTCAATCCGGCTTGGGTCAGCAAAGCAACGCCGGCGCTTGATTGCATCGATGCAAACCGGAACACCCGGCGCCGGTCGTGCTTCAACAGGAATTGCACCCATGTCGAGCAAATCAGACATTTGGCGTCGAACACGATAATCATGCTATCGCCCACGCTTGTTCCAGATCCAGATAACCCCGATATTCAGCCAGTATCCCAACCAGCGGCAGAGTCGCCGCGACGTTGAAATACAGTTTTCCTCCCGCGCCGGTTTCCTCGGCCAGTATCGAAGGCAGCAGAAATTTCGGGCAAGGAAGTTCGCAAAATGTGATGCGCTGGATGATCATGCGTAGCTGCCCCTGAAGGACGCTGAGTTGAAAATGCAAATCTACCGGGCCCAGGCTCTCGACCAGGCTGCCGGACCGGATGCGCATCTGCGAGGTCATCGACCGGCCAGGAAAGTGGCGACGCCACGTCTCTTGCCGGGTATCGGCATCCAGTTCGAACCAGAAGTCGGTTTCAGTTGTCGCCTTGGGAAGAGCGAATAGTTTGCCGAACAGGCGTCCGATCGTCGTATGTGGGCCTTTGACCGTGCATCGGCCAGGCAAGGTGACTCGCCCGGCCAAGCTATGGAAGAGTTGCAGTTCAGGCGCCAATGAATGGAACTCATCTGCCATTGCCTGGCGATAGAGGGAGTCGGTGGAGTTCGTGGGGCGTGTTTGCATGGAAGCAATAGTGTAGCACCCGGAGCAAAAATAAAGCTCCCTGAACCGAGTGGTTGGAGGGAGCTATATCTGGCCTTGCCTATACATCGGCAATGCGGGCTGATGCGTCTTGCCAAGTTTCGCTGATCAGGAAAACGCCGCCAACGAACCCTTCATCTTCTTCAGCGCGACTGCTTCAATCTGCCGTATCCGTTCTGCGGATACGCCAAACTCGTCCGCCAGCTCATGCAAGGTGGCGCCGGAACCGTCGTCGTTGGCCAGCCAGCGCGCTTCGACGATGCGCCGTGAACGTTCATCCAGCTTGCTCAGAGCAGACTCGAGGCCTTCCGATTGCATGCGGTCATAGCGCTGCGCTTCCAGCACCTTGGTCGGTTCTTGCAATTCAGATGACAGATAGGCAATTGGTGCGAATTTCTCATCGTCGTCGTCAGTCGGCGCATCCAATGCGATGTCGCGGCCGGTCAGGCGCGTTTCCATTTCAATCACTTCTTCGCGCTTGACGTTCAAGGTCTTGGCCAAAGCATCAACCTGCGACGGCGTCATCGCGTCCAGGCCTTCCTTGTGACTGCGCAAATTGAAAAACAGTTTGCGCTGGGCCTTGGTGGTGGCAACCTTCACCAAGCGCCAGTTTTTCAGGATGTATTCATGCATTTCCGCCTTGATCCAATGCATTGCATACGACACCAGCCGTACGCCTTGATCCGGATCGAAGCGTTTGACGGCCTTCATCAAGCCGATATTGCCTTCCTGGATCAGGTCGGCGTGTGGCAAGCCATAACCGAGATAGCCGCGGGCGATCGACACCACCAGGCGCAAATGCGAAAGCACCAGCTTTTGCGCGGCGCCAAGGTCGTTTTTGTCGCGCAATTGTTTTGCCAGGGAAACTTCTTCATCATGTGTCAACATCGGCAAGCGATTTACCGCCGAGATGTACGCGTCAATATTTCCCAGCGTACCGGAAAAGCCGAGCGCCAAGGCATTGGTCTCGATTGGCATTAATGCAGTGTTGACTGATGGATTCTTCATTCTTTCTCCTTGCTGTCCGGCCAGCTCAGGCTGCCGGTTGATCAACGATCAGACGTTTGACTGGATTATATTAGCACTCTCTATTACGGAGTGCTAATAGGATTTGTTAGAGAATGTATATAGAGTATTGCTATTGAAATTATTCTTATGATTGCCATGTACAAGCACTTAGAGGGATAAATCCCTGGAAAGTTGCGATCTCGAGGAAGGAAAATGCTGCATAGCCGCAGGGAAAGTGCGAACAACAGTGCCCGGCTGTTCAGGCGATCAGGTCCGGCGTCATTGCAAGATAGGCATCGTAAGGCGGCAGGCTGAGAAAATCGCGAATTTGCTGCAGGTGACTGCTGGCGGCGATACTCAGATACAAACGCTGCGGCGGTTTGCGCAGCAGGCGGTTCAAGGTGACGCGTAGTGTTAGATTACCAATGCAACAAAAGCAACCAGGCGCGATTCGTTTGATTTCCAGCACCGGGGGCAGTGACTCGGGAGCGGACATGCCGTCCGCAAGGCCTTCAAGAATGAGTGCGGTGCTGAGGTGCGCGCCGTTGCGCGTAAATTCTTCCTGCAGGGCAGACCAGATCGCCGCCTCGCGGACGCTCGTCGATCTGCCGCACACCAGCGTGGTAAGGGTCATCCGCCTTTTTTCGACAACTTTCCCGGATCTACTCCGAGTTGTTTCAGTTTGCGGTACAGGTGGGTGCGTTCCAGTCCGGTTTTTTCAGCCACCCTGGTCATGCTGCCGCTTTCGCGAATCAGGTGGTATTCGAAATAGGCGCGTTCAAAAGCATCGCGCGCTTCGCGCAGTGGCAGGCCGAACGAAGATGAAAACAGGTTTTCCGACGACGCCGCGACCGATGGCAGCGCGGTGGCGTGTGCGGCTTCGGAGGAAGCCGGGCCGTTGAAGCTGCCTGCAGCGACAACCACGTCATTCATGTCGTTGACGGTGGCGGTCGGTTGTGGATACAGCGTCGGCGCGCGGGCAGTCTTGGGGCCTTGCGACAAGCCTTGCTGAACGGCTTTCAACAGCTTTTGCAAGGCAATCGGTTTTTCCAGGAAATTCAGGGCCCCGATGCGGGTTGCTTCGACCGCGGTATCGATAGTGGCGTGACCGGACATCATGATGACCGGCATGGTCAGCAAGCCATCGCGCTGCCATTCCTTGAGCAGCGTCACGCCGTCGGTGTCAGGCATCCAGATATCGAGCAGCACCAGATCGGGTACGCCACCCTGACGAAATTCACGAGCCTGTTGTGCATTTTCCGCGGCGGTTACTACATGCCCCTCGTCACCTAAAATTTCCGAGAGCAATTCCCGAATTCCCATTTCGTCGTCAACGACTAGGATGTTAGCCATGCGGTTGCCTTCCCATTTCCTGTTGCATCAAATCCCACTGTATGGACCGTTCAGATAGCCCAGTTAAATTGTTGATGTCTCTTTGTTTTATTTCCGCGTACTGATACATGCTATATCACTCAACTGCCGATTTGCAGATGTTCTGCATCAAATTATGATCGAATCATGACTTCAGGCTAACTTTAACAGCAAAATCAGGATTTTTGCGCCCTTTGTGTCGCTTCGATTCTGCAGATCGATGCGGCCACCATGTTCATCGATAATTTTCTTCACCATCGGCAGACCCAGGCCGGTGCCGCGCGGCTTCGAGGTAACATACGGCTCAAACGCTCTGGCCAGTATTTTAGGCGAGAATCCGGCGCCGTTATCGGTAATCGACAGCCGTACCGCTGTGCGCGATGAGCCGTCCGAGCTTTGATAGCTGACGCGCTCGGTCACCAGGTCGATGCGCGGCGGCAGGGGGTCGTCGCTGCGGTCCATGACGGCGTCCTGGGCGTTCTGCAGCAGATTGTGGATCACTTGCCGCAGCTGGGTGGCGTCGCCCATGACCATTGGCAGGTCCGACGCCAGCGAAGCATGAATCATGTCGCGCTCGTCACCGGCCAGATACAGGTGCAGTATTTCCGCCACCAGCACGTTCAGGTCCAGCTCGCTCAGTACCGCAGGCGGAGTTTTGGCGTAGTCCCGGAAATCGTCCACCATGCGCTTCATCGCGGCTACCTGGTTGACGATCGTGTCGGTGCTTTTTTTCAGGATTGTCGCATCCTGCGGCATCAGCTTGTCTTCCAGTTTCATCTGCAAGCGCTCGGCGGACAGCTGGATCGGGGTCAGCGGATTCTTGATTTCATGCGCCAGGCGGCGCGCCACTTCGCCCCAGGCAATCGAGCGCTGACCGGAAATGACATCGGATATATCGTCGAACACCACCACGTAACCGGTCCGGCTTTCGACCGGCAGGCGCGAGCCGCGCGCGAGCAGAGTGATGTCGTCGCTATCATTGGTCTCGACGCTGTCGACCCGTCGCGGAATTTCTATCTGCTGTTGCCAGTGCAGCAGTTCGGGGCCGATCTTCCCGGTGGCGAATTGCGCATTCTGTTCGGAGAAGGCGTCGGTGATGATTTCGGCAAAGTGCGCCAGGCCGTCAATGATGTTGAGCGGTTGACCAATATGCGGTGAAAAATCGTACTGCAGGATGCGCGCCACCGACTGGTTGCTGCTGACCAGCCGGAAATCACCGTCCAGCACCATCACGCCGGCAGACATGTTGGCCAGCACCGACTCCAGATAGGCTTTGGCGTTTTCCAGTTCAGTGCGGTTTTTCTCCACCGCACCGCGGGCATCATATAACTGGCGCGTCATCAGGTTGAACGACTGGGTCAGGGTACCGAGTTCATCCGAGGTGGCTACAATCGGTCGCGGCGACAGATTGCCTTCTGCCACTGCCTTGGTGCCTTCCGCCAGCAACAGCAAAGGTTTGGCCAGATCGGTTGCAATCAGGAAGGCGCTGGCGATGGCGCCGAACACTGCCAGCAGCAGCGTCAGCGTCAAGGTTACAAGATAGATCTTGCGCAGGCCGGAGCGGCCCAACGAACGCTCCTGATACTCGGTATACGCGGAAGCCACCGCATCTGCATTGGTCGCCAGATAGGATGGAACCGGCTGTATCATTTGCAGGAAATGCGTTTCGTTCTGCAGAGACGAACTTTTCAACGGTGGCGGGATTTCCACCACCACATGGAGGAGCAGGTCGTTGCTGCCGTTGTCGGCACCGCTGCTGTCCGGTCCGCTGTCGGTTGCGGCGTAACCGCGCGATAACCTGGCCTGTTGCAACATGGCGGGTGTCGGCAGATTGGGCACCAGCGTTCCCAGATGACCGCCGACGGAGGCGATAACTTCGCCTTTGGCGGTGACAATCGACGCTTCCAGATTCTGGTCGCTAAGGCGGCCGAGCTGGGTTGCCTGCGCAGAATTCGACAGGTCCGACCATTCGCCCGCCAGAGTACGCGCCCTGGCGCTGAGGTCGCTGAGAGATGACTCAAGCGCAGCGTGGCTCAAGTTCAAACCGGATTGCAAGGCTGACTCGACGTGGACATCAAACCAGGATTCGATCGAGCGCGAGACAAATTGGACCGACACCAGATAAATCACCACGCCCGGCAAGATGCCGATCAAGGCGAACATGAACACTAGTTTGGCCGTCAGCCTGGAGCCGAACTTGCCACGTTTATAGCGACTATAGAGACGGCCGAGCAGCAGGCAAACCAGCATGAACAAAGCCACGGCCACCAGCGCATTCAAGCCGAGCAGCCAGGAATAATGTTTATCGAAAAAATCGGAATTGGAGGATGCCGACGACAGCAGGAACAGGAGGATGCTGACGATGGCGCCGCCGATCACCAGCAGATAGCGTAGCGCGCGCGGCACGGTTATTCAGCCTTGTAGTTGAAGTTCTTCCAGTCGGAAGAAAAGTTCCAGTCGCTATTGTTGAGCGCATTGACCTGGAACGGTTTGGACAGCAGGCCCAGGTCCAGCCTCATGCGTACGGCGACCCGGTACACCTCGCCGGTCGTGAGGGCGCTCTTATCGGCGATCAGCCAGCGGCTTGGCCGGCGGATCAGTGACAGCGCATCGTCGAGGGTATTGAAATTTTGTTGCAAGCTGCCGTTGATGCCGACGTTATAACGCCGTGTGATGACGTTGTATTGCAGGCGGATAGTCTGGGTTGCAGTGATTGCTTTTTCATCGAACCAGTACCAGCGAGGCCGGGTCAGTTCGACGTCAGTCGTAAAATAGAGGGCAACGCCACGGTTGACTACATCTTCCAGCCCGCGGTTCAGATCGAATGAGTAGGTCGCCGACAGCCGGTAGCCATCGTCGCCGGCTTCGATATGGGCCTGGCTCAATTCAACGCCGTCAGAAGCAAAGCTGGACGCGTGGCTGAAAGACAGAACTAGCATCAGAGCCAGCAGCCAGTATTTGATGAATTGAGGCAATGGTCGTGTCACTGGTATCTGTTACGGAGCAAAATCCGTTAAAAATGGTTCATCAACAAGAAGGCGGAACTGCCAAGCGCTTTTGACGCCAGGCAGTGCTCATTACATCATTTTTGAAACAGGGCGTAAAACAGCCCGTCGTGATCTTGCTCGGCATCGGCCCGTGGCAACAACTGGCCGGGCGCTGGCAGCCTGCGGGCGTTATTGCGTTCGGCAAATGCGACGGCTTGGGCCTCGGACTCCTGTGGCCAGACGGAACATGTTACCAGCAGCAATTTACCATCGGGTCGTAGCATCTGCCAAAGATTGTCCAGAATCTTTGCTGAAAGTGTTGCTAGTTGCTCGGTATCGGTCTTGCGCCGCAACCAGCGTATATCCGGATGACGTCGGACGATGCCGGAGGCGGTGCAGGGCACGTCGGCCAGGATGCGGTCGAAGGGCTTGCCGTCCCACCAGTCCTTGCCGTCGCCGCCGAGGCTGGCGTCGCCCAATTGCAGCGTGGCCTGCAATTGCAGGCGCTGCAGGTTTTGGGTGATGCGTTGCAAACGTTTGGGATTGTTATCCAGTGCGGTCAGTTCGACCTCGGCCGTCTCCAGGATATGGCAGGTTTTGCCGCCAGGAGCGGCGCAGGCATCCAGTACCCGCATGCCATCCTGCACATCCAGCAGCGCCGCCGCCAGTTGCGCCGCTGCGTCCTGGACCGAAGCCAGGCCGTCGTCAAAGCCGGGAATCTGCGTCACCGGCATGGCTACATCCAGGCGGATAGCGTCGACGCCGATCTGGCGTGCACCGATATTGTGGCTGGCCAGGGCTTCCAGATAGGCAGCTGTTGAAGTCTTACGGCGGTTGACGCGCAAGGTCAGCGGCGGTGGCGTATTTCCGGCTGTCAGGATGGACTGCCAATGTTCGGGATAGGCTGCCCGCATGCGGTCGATCCACCACACCGGATAATTCCACAAGGCGAACGGCGACTTGACGGCGGCCGCCACCAGCGCTTCACGTTCGCGCAGGAAGCGGCGCAACACGGCATTCACCATGCCCTTGGCGTGGGCCATTTGCGGATCGGAAGATACCGCGGTGACCGCCTGGTTAACCACTGTGAAATTTTCGTAAGCAGGATCGTCGACATCAGCCAGCAGGCACAAGGCAGCGCACAGCAGGCAATGCAGCAAGGTTGGTTCCGGTGGCCGGCTGGCAAGGCTGCCCAGCAAGGTTTCTGCACGGCCGATACCGCGCATGGTGCGATAAGCGATGTCCTGGATCGCGCCGCGGGTCGGCGCTGGTGACGCCGATTGGGCGAACACCTGAGTTAGTGCTTGCGGCAACGCGGCACCTTCACGCACCAGTGCAACGGCTTGGGCGGCGGCGAGCAGGCTAAACGCGAGCGAATCTTTTTTGAGAGTGGAATAGGTCACAAGTGGTTCAGGTCGATACTACGGTTATGGTTTTCAAAAGATCAGTCGGGTAACAAAAAAGATCAAAAAAAGGATCGAAGGGTTTAATGTTTAGTGAGCGCCAGCTTAACTCCCAAAGCCACAAAGGCTGCGCCAACCGAACGCTCCAGCCAGTGCTTGATGTGAGGATTGTTGCTGGCATGCCGGGTCAGGGTTCCTGCCAGCATGGCGGTGCCGCTGTTCCAGCACAGCGTTACCACGGAAAATACCGCGCCCAGCAATAAGAAGGCAGCTATTTTATGCGGTGAATCATGCAGCACGAATTGCGGGAAAAATGACAGGAAAAACAAGATCACCTTAGGATTGAGAACATTGGTGATCAATGCTTGCACAAAAATTGTCTTGTGCGAACGCAAATCCAGCCTGGGCTGATTTTCGCTGACGCCCTGTTTATTGCTAAAAAGCATCTTGAGACCAAGGTAGACCAGGTACGCGCCACCTGCCAGCTTGACCATCATGAACGCAGTCGACGAGGCGGCCAGCAGCGCTGTCAGGCCGAAAGCGGACAAGGTTGCGTGGATGCAGCAGCCAGCCGTGATGCCGAGCGCCGACAGCAAGCCTGCGCGGCGACCTTGCGCCACGCTACGCCCGACAATATAGGCGGTATCCGGGCCGGGAGTGGCGTTCAGTAGCAGGACGGCCATCAGGAACAGGCCAAAATCGGTAATGCCGAACGAAATCATGGCGGCGCTAGACAGGATGGTAACAATGCGATTGTAGCGGGGATATGCTCGAGAACCTACGGTTAGGTCGCGATTGTGACAGGAAAAATGCTGAATTTACCGGATGGCTTGACAGCAGCGGTGGCTTGCCTTACCGGAGAGGCTTGTCAATGAGATGGTGTTATAAAGGAAAATATTTGCCGGACAGATAATGCTAATCTGCCAAAGCTGCTTGGGTAGCAGACAAGGATTGCAACATGTGCTGGCCGTCAAGCCAGCGGCGCACGTCAGCAAACACGCGCTCGGCGCCGATTTCATTGAAAATCTCGTGATACATGCCTTCATAGTCACGCAGCGTGCCGATCTCAGGGCGCAAGGCTGCAAAAAAACGGCGGCTTCCTTCCGGATTGATGATGCGGTCCGCGCCGGCAATCACCATCAGCGTCGGTATTGCCAGCGTCGGAGCATGGTTGATGGCAAATGCGCCGGCATGCAGCATGCTGTTCAGCATGCGGGGACTAATTTTGTTATGCACCAGCGGGTCACGGCTGTACGCTTTGGCAACGGTGAGATCGTGTGACAGAAGATGGACATCCAGGCCGTTAGGCGCTGGCAGTCCGGGCGCAAGCATTGACATGAGTTTCAGCAAGCCGTGTTGGAACCCGCTCATGTACAAGGCCAGCGCCGGCGAAGACAGAATCAGGCCACGCAGGGGCGCCATGTTCGCCACAGCAAAGCGCGCAGCAAACAAACCGCCCATGCTGTGACCAAACAGTAAAGGAGTATGGTTCGCCAGTTCCGGATGAATCAGCCCTTGCTGTTGGCTAAAGTCGTCCAGCACCAGCTTGGCGTCACGCAACAATGCGTTGTCATCAGGGATATCGCCACGGCGGCCGCCTGAACGTCCATGGCCGCGATGATCGTAGCTACGCACAAGCAGGCCGCAGCGGTTGAAAAAACGTATTACGTGGGCATAGCGCCCGGAGTGCTCACCCAGCCCGTGCATCAGCAGGATACTGCCGGTTACCGGCTCGCCGGGAGCCAGCGGCCAGTCAGTGACGAACAGTGAAATACCGTCGTCGCTGGACAGTTGCTGCTCACGGGCAGCCGACATTACACGCCCCAGAGGACGTCGTTGTTGTGCTTGTGGGCTTCGCGCAGCATTTCCAGCAAAGGATGGATGCGGCTGGCGAAGTTGACCGTTTGCACCGGCTCATGGCCAGTGTCGTCGCCGCCAGCATTGTGATGGGCGGCAATATCGTGTTGCACGCTGTCGGACGCAGGATGTGCACGGCTTTCCGAGGTTTCCTGTTCCAGGCGCGCAATCGCTGCTGCGCCTTCTTCTGCCGTGATCACACCGATCTTTACATCTTTATTCAGCAGATCGAGGATGCGTTTGGCGTCGTGTTCGAACATGATGACTTCGGACGATGCCTTGGATTTGAACGTAACTAACATAAAACCTCAAAATATTGTTTTTGATAAAAAAGACATTGTACAGAATACGCGCTTGTCCCGGTGGCCGCCAGTTTTGTCACCGGCGGTTACAGAGCTGACAAGCGAAAATGTGGTCACAATGCTAATTGTGTTTGAATGAGCCGATGAAAGTATCGACGTTTTCCCGGGAAATCTCCTTTTCAGGCCCCATTACGATGACCTGATAAATTTCCTTGTCCTTGCTGACAAAATGCCCGAACAGTACTTCATCCTTGCCGCCGGGCGTCTTGCCGACTGCTTCAATGTCGATGCTGGCGGACAATCCCTGTGTACTGCTGGCGGCCGCGGTCGATTTTTCCGAGCGCACCGTGCCGTTGATATTCTTCACCAGCGCTGTTTTCATGGCGATCAGGGCGGTTTGCGCCTTGGCGGCATCGGGCACGGTGGCGCTGCCAACTGCGAATACCGTGTCGTCCACCTTGGAGGCGGTCATGGTCATGGTCAGCGGCATGCCGTCCAGATCAATGGGGCGTGCAAATGTCGAAGGTTTGGTCGGCAGCAGGATGCTGTAAGGCGCGTCCTTGCTGCGCACTTCGCGCCAGTTGAACTTGGGCGAGCAAGCCGCCAGCAGCAGTGCGCAAGCGCAGAGCAACAGGAGGCGGGGTGTCAGGCTGGAGGAAAATTTCACGGGATTGCGCAGCGGGCTGCAAAAATGGAAGCAACCCCTATGGTATCTGATGCTGAAAGGTGCGCACACCGAAAATGATGCCTATGCACAACAAAACAATCCCTGCCGCCACTTGCATACCCGGTACCGCGCCGCGGAAAATGAAGGCATACAGCAAGGCCGACAGGGTTTCAAAGACTATCAACTGGGCCAGCAGCGCTGTCGGCAAGCGCTGGCTGGCCTTGTTCCAGAGCAGCGTGCCGATCCAGGACGCCGAAAGGCCGATGAGCAGCATCAGGCCGACAAATTGCAGCGGCCGAGGGCCGAACGGGAAAGCATAAGAACCGCCAGTCAGTTTCTGGTAACCGCCATAGGAGAACAAGCCGATCAGCGCCAGCGGCAATACAGCCAGCCCTTGCGCGGTAGCCCAAATGGACGGGCTGATATGCGGATTGGCGCGCAGGTAGCGGGCATTGACGATCGGATACCAGGTCCAGGCAGCGACGCCGCAGAGCGCAATCAGGCAACCTAGCAGATAGTCAGACATCGAACGGGTATTGCTGCTGCCCATTTGCCGCATGTGGGCCAGCTCTGCCGCGTTGACGAAAAGTATACCGATAAAGATGATTACCAGCGAAGGCGCCAACCGGCGCCAAGCCACGCTCTCAGCTGCGTGACCGGGGGACCAGTTGGAAAACACGGAAATCACGACTGGCAGCGTGCCGATGATCATGGTCGGCAGTGGCGCATCGGCCAGCTGGATCGCGGTCGCCAGCGCTGCGTAGTAGAGCAGGTTACCGACCAGGGAGAGTTTCAGGGCGGCACGCCAGTCAGCCTTGCTCAAGGTGGCGATGCGTTTGCGATGCAACAAGGCGGGCGTTAGCGCGATCAACCCGAAGGCCACATAGCGTCCAAACGACAGCATCAGACCGGGATAATCCGGCAGCATCAGCGGCGCGATGAAGACCAGCCCCCACATCAGGCCTGCGCCGAGTGCGCACAAGATGCCGGTCAGCATGATGCGCGGGCCGGTAAGAGGAGGGGGAAACGAGGTGATGCCATAGGAAGACCAGAAATGAGTAGCGACTGTACTCATGATGCCAAGCTTTACGCCAGCGGTCTTGTACCAATTTGCTGTTGATACTGCGCCGGCGTGACGCCATAGGCGCGCTTGAACCAGCGCGTCAGATGGCTTTGGTCGGTCAGTCCGACTGCGGCGGCGGCATCGGTCGGTGTGCTGCGCTGAGCCAGCAAGGTCTTGGCGCGCGCTGCCCGGCGCGCTTGCAGATATTGGTGCGGCGTAGCGTGGAATTGCGCGGAAAAGGTACGCACAAAATGAAATATCGACATGCCGGCCTCCGCCGCCAGCGTATCGATATGCAAAGTCTGGTCCAGATTGGCTTCGATACAGTCGAGCACCCGCCGCATGGCCAGCATGCGCTGTGGATAATGCGCTGCGGCAGCGGCTGCCGGGCGCAGGTTCTTACCGTAACGCTGGGTCACGGCATCAATTAGCAAGGTGAAGTGCGAGACAAAGGCAATGTCGTCCGGCGCTTGCCACATACGCCTGAAGAGCAGCCGGAAATTCTCGGCCAAGGCCGGGTCATGCGCCGTAGCTCCGGTGAAATAAGCCTCGCTGCCAGTCATTTCGTGCAACACCTGCGGCTCGATATACAGCATCTGATAAGCCCAGCCGGCAGCAACCTCGGCATGGCCGTCGTGCAACTCGTCCGGATTGAGCAACACCAGTGTACCGGCCGGCGCCAGATGCTGCGAGCCCTTGTGGCTGAAACGCTCCACGCCGGTTTCGATCGCGCCCAGCGAATAGGCATCGTGTACATGCGGCGCAAATTCATGATCCACCAGTCGCGCCGAATACAATTCCACGCCCGGCAGATGCGGGCTGGTCTTGAAGGTGACGAATTCGGAAGGATGATGGAACATGCCATTCTCCAGGCTCTAGGCCAATCGCGCCAGATGACGCCGCACGGACAGCACCGCGCCCACCAGGCCGAGGCCGGCGCTGATGGCCAGCAACACAATACTGGCCAGCCAGTTCAGCGGCAGCAGACGGAATTCGGAAGCATACAAGCGAGCGAATTCGGCTATCGCCTGGTTCAGCGGTTGCAAGCCAAGCGCCACGGCCGCCAACGCCACGCCGCCTGCGCACAGGCCGAGCAGGGCGCCAGTGTAATAGAAAGGCCGATGAATGAAGCCATCGGTCGCTCCGACCAGCTTGGCCACCGCAATTTCTTCGCGCTGCGTCAGCACCTGTAGGCGCACGGTATTGAATACCACCGCAACCACCACCACAGCCAGCGTCGTGGCCAAGAACAGCAGCACCAGGCGCAAGATGCCGAGCAGGGCCGCCAGCCGCTTGACCCATTCCGAATCGACTTGCACGGTATCGACGCCAGGCAAAGCCTTGAGGTCGGCCGCGATCACATCGATGCGGGCTGCGTCAGGGGCGTCGTGGAAACCTGCCAGTTTCAGCACATAGGCATCCGGTAAAGGATTCTGGCCGAGCGTCGTCAGAGCGTCGTCCATGCCGGTTTTGTTTTTCAGGCTGATCAAGGCGTCTTCGCGGGGAATGAACAATACCTTGGCCGAGCTATGGTGCTGCTGCAAAACCGCATCGATCGGCTTGGCCAGCGCCACAGTCTTGTCGCGCGCGGCGTCCAGCGTCATGAAGATGCTGATTTCCGGTTCCACCGCCAGTTGCTCCGATACCGGCCGGATGTTTTCTATCAGGGTCAGGCCGCCGAACGGCAACGCCAAGGCAATCGCCACCACCAGCACATTCAACGCAAAACCGCCGGGCGCCTTGAACAGGTGGGTGAAGGCGTCGCTGATGGCGAACAGATGTTGTCGCAGCCAGCTCTTCATGCTGCACCTCCCGTATTGCCGGCATTAACAGTGACAGCGGAATTCTGCCAGTGATCCACGATCTGGCCCTGGTCGAGGAACACGACGCGGTTGGCGCTGTTGAGGAACTGTTCGTCATGGGTAGAAATCAGGCAAGTCACGCCGACCGCATGGAAGGACTTGAGCGCATCCAGCACTTTGTTGGCGTTGTCGCGGTCGAGATTGGCGGTCGGTTCATCGGCCAGGATGATCTGGGGCCGGTTGACAATAGCGCGGGCGATCGAGACGCGTTGCTGCTCACCGCCGGACAGCGCAAGGGGATCAGTGGCTGCCTTGTCCAGCAAGCCGACCCGGTCCAGCGCGGCTTGGGCTCGCTTCTCTGCTTCGACGCGGGTGGCGCCGGTGACCAGCAGGGGCAGCATGACATTGGCCAGCACGCTACGGTCTTGCAGTAATTTTTGCTGTTGCAGGATCAATCCGAGATTGCGCCGCAAATATGGCAGGCCCGACGATTTCAGCTTGCCGACATTGGCGCCGCTGACAGTCAACGTGCCGCTGCTGGGGCGTTCGATCGCCGCAATCAGGTTCAGCAGAGTGGTTTTGCCAGCGCCGGATGGCCCCGCCAGGAAAATCAGGTCGCCCTTGTTGACCGTGAGCGTGATGTCGCGCAGCGCGACTACGTCGCGGGCGTATTTCTTGGATACCTGGTTGAATTCAATCATCGCAAATGTTGGCTAAGCAGGTTGAATGGAAACGCTTGGAACTTGTCATTTTTCGCTTGTTTTGCGAAGTACTATGTTGCTTGGTACGCCCGATCTGATCAGTTAAGGACAGAGTAATTCGCCACGCTGCGGTGGCTCTTAAAGCCAACGCTGGCCGTCTCTGTCCCGCAATTAATTAAGTAGCGCATCCACAAAATCGGCGGCATTAAACGGCTGCAAGTCTTCGATCTGTTCGCCGACGCCGATGAAATAGACCGGGATTGCGCGCGTGGTGGCGATTGCCGCCAGCACGCCGCCCTTGGCGGTGCCGTCCAGTTTAGTGATCACCAGCCCGGTCAGTCCCAGCGCATCGTCGAAAGCCTTGACCTGGGCCAGCGCGTTCTGGCCAGTGTTGCCGTCGATGACCAGCAAAATCTCGTGCGGGGCAGTGGCCATGCCTTTGCCGATCACGCGTTTGATTTTCTTCAGCTCATCCATCAGATGCAGCTGTGTCGGCAGGCGGCCGGCGGTATCCACCATCACCACATTGGTGCCGCGCGCCTGCGCCGAATGGACGGCGTCGAAAGCTACTGCGGCAGGGTCGCCGGATTCCTGGGCGATTACCGTGACGTTGTTGCGTTCGCCCCAGATCGTCAGTTGTTCGCGTGCGGCGGCACGGAACGTATCGCCTGCTGCCAGCAATACCGATTGCTTGTGCGCCTGCAGATGCTTGGCCAGTTTGCCGATGGTCGTGGTTTTGCCGGCGCCGTTGACGCCTGCGATCATGATCACCAGCGGCTGATGCTCTTCCAGCACCAGCGGCTTTTGCAAAGGCGTCAGCAAATCGATCAGCAAAGTGCGCAGCGCGGCCTTGACCTGGGCCGCCTCGGTCAGTTTTTCTTCCTTGACCTTCTTTTTCAGGGCGTTCAACAGGAAATGAGTGGCGTCGACGCCGGCGTCGGAAACCAGCAGCGCCGATTCCAGTTCCTCATACAGGTCTTCATCGATCTTGGCGCCGACAAACAAGGTGCTCAGGTTGGATGAGGTCTTGGACAACCCGGTTTTCAGGCGTGACAGCCAGGACCGTTTTTGCTCCGCAGCCACGGGAGCCGAGACAATCTCGGCTTGCGCCTCAGCGACGACGGCCGGTGTCGCAATAGCGATTGGCGCGGGTACTTCTATAATCGGCGCGATAGCAGGAGCAGTAGCAGTAGCAGTAGCGGGGACAACGGCAGGCGTTGCGTCGGCTGGAATGTTGACTGCCGCCGTCTGCGGTAATTCTGCTGCCGGCGCTTCCGGCACTGGCGCAACTTCGGGTTTGGGTTTTTTCTTGAAGAAACTAAACATCTGAGGCCTGGTCGGTCGGGCGGTGAAATAGGGTACGGCGGCGGGCTGCCAGAGCCAGTCGCACAAGAGGTACAATCACCGGCATTCTATCAGAGCGCAGGCTATCGAATTCAGGATAGTCTTGCCGGCCGCCCTCTAATGCGGGTAGTGTTGGCGCCCGAATTGGCGTCAAAATGCTGTCGAAGCGATAAAATCCCGGAAATTTTTCCCCTATTTACTAAAATTAATGAAAAAACCAAGCAGTAAAAAGCCGCCGAAAACACCGGTGCATGCCATCAGGCCGCCCTTGGCGCGCCAGGTCAGAATCATTGGCGGTGCTTGGAAGCGCACGCCGTTGGCTGTGCTCGATAGCGAAGGCTTGCGGCCGACACCGGACCGGGTGCGCGAGACCCTGTTTAACTGGCTCAATCATTTGCTGGATGGCAACTGGGAGGCGGTACGTTGCCTGGACTTGTTTGCCGGCACCGGTGCCCTGGGTTTTGAAGCCGCCAGCCGCGGTGCGCAGGACGTCACCATGATCGAACACAATACGCCGGCAGTGCGCCAGCTGGAAGCCACTAAAATCAAGCTGGACGCCAGCCAGGTACGGATCCTGCGCAGCGATGCGGCGACTTGGCTGAGCAAGGCCGGCGCGGAAGCCGGGCGCTACGACCTGATTTTCCTGGATCCGCCCTATCAGCAGGGCTGGCTGGAAAAAATCCTGCCGCTGTGCCAGGGTTTGCTGGCGGAACAGGGTTTGCTGTATCTGGAAGCCGAGTTCGCGCTGGAGGCGGATGCCTTGCCGTCCTGGTTGGGCGGCTGGCAACTGCTCAGAGCCGACAAGGCGGGCATGGTGTTCTATCACTTGCTTAAAAGGCAAGCTACTTCAGTCTGAGGCAATTTCAGGCATAATGCGCGATCTGATTGGGAGGGGGAACAAGATGGTTACTGCAGTTTATCCGGGAACGTTCGATCCGCTCACGCGTGGTCATGAAGATTTGGTCCGGCGGGCGTCGGGGCTGTTCGACAAGCTGGTGGTCGGGGTCGCCGACAGTAAAAACAAAAAGCCGTTCTTCTCTCTCGAAGAGCGTTTGTCGATCGCCAACGAGGTGCTGGGCCACTACCCCAATGTGCAGGTGGAGAGCTTTTCCGGCTTGCTCAAGGATTTTGTCCGCCAGCACGACGCTAATGTGATCGTACGCGGCTTGCGTGCGGTTTCCGATTTCGAGTTCGAGTTCCAGATGGCCGGCATGAACCGCTATCTGCTGCCGGATGTTGAAACGCTTTTCCTGACGCCATCCGACCAGTACCAGTTCATCTCCGGCACCATCGTGCGCGAGATCGCGACCCTGGGCGGGGATGTCTCCAAGTTCGTTTTCCCTTCTGTTGAAAAATGGCTGAAGGAAAAACTCGACGCCCAACAGCCTTAAGCGGCAAGCGGCGCCTATCCGAAAAGAATAAAATAGCCGAAGCAAGGTGCATTTCCGTGTTTTGCTTCCGGCTTCCGCTGTAACTTGAGTTAAAAAGAGTAGTGCAATGGCTTTATTGATCACCGATGACTGCATTAATTGCGACGTATGCGAGCCAGAGTGCCCCAACGGTGCGATTTACATGGGGCCCGAGATCTACGAGATCGACCCGCATAAATGCACCGAATGCGTCGGCCATTTCAACGAGCCGCAATGCCAGCAAGTCTGTCCGGTCGCCTGCATCCCTTTCGATCCGGCCTGGCGTGAATCCAAAGAACAGCTGCAAGCCAAGTACGAGCGCCTGCAGGCTGAACTGACAGCCCCGGCTACCAACAAACAACCCTGATTCTTGCCGCTGCAGGCACAGCTATCGGCACTATGCCGATTTCGTCATCTATTGCAGCCGGTAACGACAAGACAGCGTTTCCCGGCCCCGCTACGCTGTCGGCATGGAAAAAATTTCGATTATTGATTCCCACACTGGTGGCGAACCTACCCGTCTGGTGCTGGCTGGCGGCCCGGATCTTGGCAACGGACCTTTGTCGGAGCGGCTGCAACTACTGCGCTCGCAACACGATCGCTTGCGTAGCGCAGTGGTGTGCGAGCCGCGCGGCTCCGACGTGCTGGTCGGCGCACTGTTATGCCAGCCGCAAGATCCTGCGTGCGAGGCTGGCGTCATTTTCTTCAATAATGTCGGCTATCTCGGCATGTGCGGCCACGGCACCATCGGGCTGGTCGCTTCGCTTGCCTATCTGGGGCGCATCGGTCCTGGCCGGTACAAGATAGAGACACCGGTCGGCGTGGTCGAGACTGAGCTACATGCCGACGCCAGCGTGACCGTGCACAATATCCCTGCGTACCGCTGGCGCAAGGACGTCGCGTTGCAAGTGCCAGATTATGGTCGTGTAGTCGGCGATATTGCCTGGGGCGGCAACTGGTTTTTTCTGATCGGCGATCATGGGCAGGATGTGCGGCAAGAAAACATCGCCGCCCTGACCGATTTTTCCTGGGCAGTGCGCGCCAGTCTAGAGCTGGCCGGTATTACTGGTGCAGGAGACGCGCCGATCGACCACATTGAGTTATTCGGTCCGGCCCGGCAGGCCGGCAACCACAGCAGCAATTTCGTGCTGTGCCCGGGAAAAGCCTACGACCGCTCCCCTTGCGGCACCGGCACCAGCGCCAAGATCGCCTGTTTGGCGGCGGACGGAAAGATGGCCGAGGGCGCAATCTGGCGCCAGGAAAGCATTATCGGTAGCGTCTTCGAAGCCTCATATCGGCGTCACGGCGAGCAGATCTTGCCAGCTATCCGCGGCACCGCCTTTGTCAACGCTGAAAGCAGCTTTATTTTCAACCAGGACGATCCTTTCGCCTGGGGCATCGTTTGAGCATCGATGTACTGATAATCGGCGCCGGCATCGTTGGCGCCGCCTGTGCGGATGCGTTGGCTGCAGAGGGCTTGGCGGTGACGGTAGTGGAGTGCGAAGCCATTGGCAGCGGCGCCACTGCGGCCGGCATGGGCCATCTGGTGGTCATGGACGACAATCCTGCCGAACTGGCGCTGACTTCTTATTCGCTTGCGCTGTGGCGGCAGCTTGCCACGCCGGATCCCGCGCCGCATGAATACAGCAATTGCGGCACCTTATGGATTGCGGCCGATGACGAAGAAATGGCGGCGGCGCGCGACAAGCAAGGCATCTTGCATGCACACGAAATCGCCTGCGAACTGCTGGATGCCGCGACTCTCTACGCGCGTGAACCTCAGTTGCGGCCCGGCTTGAAAGGTGGCCTGAGAGTTGGCGCCGATGCAGTGGTCTATGCGCCGAAAAGCGCCGCATTGCTGCTGGCGCGAGCCCAGAGCCGCGGCGCACAACTGCGCATCGGGCAAGTACAGGCAATTACCGGGGGCGGCGTGTTGCTGGCCGACGGCAGTGAACTGCAAGCCGGCAAAGTGCTGGTCGCCAACGGCAGCGCGTCCGTGCAGTTGCTGCCTGAACTGCCGATCCGGCCCAAGAAGGGGCATATCGTCATTACCGATCGCTATCCCGGCATGATCAGTCATCAGCTGGTCGAACTCGGTTACATCAAAAGTGCACACGCGGCCGATGGCGATTCAGTCGCCTTCAATTTGCAGCCGCGTCCGACCGGACAATTATTGATCGGCTCATCGCGTCAATTCGATGTCACGGACAAGGCGGTCGATCCGGCTATCCTGGCGCGCATGCTGGCGCATGCGGCCAGCTTCTTGCCGGCACTGGCTGGCTTGAACGCCTTGCGCTGCTGGACCGGATTGCGCGCCGCCAGCAGCGACGGCCTGCCGCTGATCGGCCCGCATCCGTCGCGGCCAAATGTCTGGCTGGCCACCGGCCACGAAGGATTGGGAGTCACCACTTCGCTGGCAAGCGCGCAACTGCTTGCCGCACAGATTACCGGCAAGCAGACGGCAATCCCGACAGCGCCGTATCTGCCGGCACGCTTTGCACAGCTGGCTGTACAGTTGGATGAACAATCGGGAATGCACCATGGCTGAGGATGACATCACGATATACATCAACGGTCGTAGCATCCAGGTGGCTGCCGGTTGCAGCGTGGCGGCAGCGTTGGCATTGGATAGCGCACCGGCAATCACGCGGCGTTCGGTCAGCGGCATGTTGCGAGCACCGTTATGCGGCATGGGGATTTGTCAGGAATGCCGGGTCAGCATCGACGGCCGTGAATATTGCCTGGCCTGTCAGACTATTTGTGCGGCGGGGATGCGAATAGAAACCGCGCAGGCTAAAGCATGATGCACGCTGCCGACATAGTGATCATCGGCGCCGGGCCGGCCGGGCTGGCGGCCGCCAGAAGCGCAGCGCAAAGAGGCGTTACCGTGGCATTGGTGGATGACAATCCACTGGCCGGCGGTCAGATCTGGCGCGGCGGACCGCAACACAGCCAGCATCCCCAGGCTGGAAAGCTGTGGGCCGAACTGCAGCAAATGGCCAACGTGCAATGGTTCATGCAAAGCCGCGTAGTTGGACAGGCAGCGGCGGCGCAACTGTTGCTGGAAACACCGCAGCAGACGTTCAAGCTGGCCTATCGCAAATTGATACTGGCCACAGGTGCACGCGAGCGGCTGTTGCCGTTTCCCGGCTGGACGCTGCCCGGCGTCACCGGTGCCGGCGGTTTGCAAGCGCTGGTCAAAGGCGGTTATCCGGTGCGCGGCAAGCGTATCGTCGTCGCCGGTTCAGGACCGTTGTTGCTGGCTGTGGCGGCGACTTTGCGGCAGCATGGCGCACAGGTGCTGCATGTGCTGGAGCAAAGCAGCCGGCGCAAGCTGGCGGGTTTTGCGCTGCAACTGGTGCGTACTCCTGAAAAATTGCGGCAGGCCTGGCAATTGCGCAGTCAGCTGGCGGGTGTGCCGTATCACGCTGGCAGCTATGTGTTGCAAGCGCTGGGCGAGCAGCAGTTGCGAGCGGTGCAGGTGACGATAGCGGAGCGGAGGCTCAGCATAGAGTGCGATTACCTGGCTTGCGGCTATGGCTTGTTGCCCAATACTGAACTGGCGCAGGCGCTCGGCTGTCGCATCGCGGATAGCGCAATACAGGTCAATGAACATCAGCAAACAAGCATCGAAAACGTTTACTGCGCAGGAGAGGGAACCGGCGTAGGCGGCGTCGATCTGGCGCTGGCCGAAGGTCATATCGCTGGTGGACAAGCCGCTGCTCTTGGCCCGCCTGCGCAGCGCTGGCTGACGCAGCGCCGTGCACAACAGGCTTTCGCCGAGCGTCTGCAGGATGCATTTGCTTTACGCCCGGAGCTGCGTCGTTTGTGTGATCCCGATACGTTGGTTTGCCGTTGCGAAGATGTTGCTTATGCCGATTTGCAGGCGCACGCTAGCTGGCGTAGTGCGAAATTGCAAACGCGTTGCGGCATGGGACCGTGCCAAGGCAGGGTTTGCGGCGGCGCCAGCGACTTCTTGTTCGGTTGGAAGCCGGATTCGGTGCGCTTGCCAATTTCACCAGCGCGCATCTCCAGTCTGATTACATTGCATAGTACCTCTCCTGTAGATGGAGATTAGAGGCGAAAAGGATAGTTATCCAGCTTGCAGCAATTGCCGGTAGGCGCGTGGCGTGATGCCGACGGTGGCCTTGAACTGCCGCGTGAAAGCGCTGTGGTCCTGGTAGCCGCAAGCTGCGGCGATCTCGGTGATGCTGCGCTGGCCGGCCAGCATAGCGGACGCCGCATCCAGGCGCGTCTTGATGATCATCTGACGCGGATTCAACGAAAAGATTTTCTGAAAATAACGCTCTATCTGAGATACCGACAGATCGGCAATGCGGGCCAGTTCTCTGATATGGATTTGCTGGTCGTAGTGATCGTGGATAAAACTGGCCGCCGCTGCGACGCGCTGGTAGACCGGATGATTCTTGTCCGGCATGGCCAGGTCGCGTGAAATGCCCGCCATGCCGGCAATGCCGCCATCACGGTCGCGCAGCACGATTTTATGGGTCAGGCACCAGCCCGGTGCGCGGTTCGGATACAGGTGCAGTTCCAGCTGATCGTGGATGTCGACGCCGGTGCCAAGCACTCGCAGGTCTTGTTCCAGAAAGCTTGCGCCTAGGCTGGGCGGGAAAATGTCGCGGGCGGTGCGGCCCAGCAGGGCAGTTTTGTCCGTCAGGCCGCAACGCGCCACCAGAGTCTGGTTGGCTACCAGGTATTCAGCCTGCTTGCCTTTGACGAAAAATACGACATCCGGCAAGGCGTCAAACAGCGCTTCGGCAAAAAATACATTATCCAGCGACGCCGCCAGCAAGTTGCGGTCGGTCTGTATGGCAATCGGTGCGGCGGGCTGGATCATGGTCGATTCATGCGATAGCGTGGCTTTGGTTTGCTTGCATCATACCCCGTGGAAAATGCCGGCGTCTCCGCGCCGGCGAGACCTGGATCTCAATGCGCGGGGACCGCGACCGGTTCGCCGCCCTTGAACTGATAGATGGTGACGGGCGCATTCTTCAAGTCGTGGCTGGCGTCGAATTCATACTCGCCGACCACCCCGGTATATTTCATGGCTGCCAATACCGGCCCGAATTTGGCAGGTTCGGTGGAGCCTGCCTTCTTCATCGCCTCGGCAATCATCAACATGCCGTCATAGAAATACGGTGCGTAAGTCAGCGGAGCCTTGCCGTATGTTTTCTGGAAGTCGCCGAGGAACGCCTTTTCAGCAGCCCTGTCGCCCAGCACGGTGCCGCCTTGCACACAATACAGCTTGTCATTGACAGCCTCGCCGCCAAGCTTGCCGGTTTCCGCATTGCAGATAGCGTCGCCGCCCATCAGGATCACGTCCAGTCCCAACTGCTTCATCTGGCGCTTCATCGCCGCCGCCTGGGCAAAGTAGCCGCCGTAGAAAATGGCGTCCACTTGCTTGCCCTTGATCGAGGTCAGGATGGCGCTGAACTCGCTCGCCTTGTCGTTGGTGAATTCTCGGCTGACGATGTCGATCTGGCTGGCCTTGGCCGCTTTCAGGAAGGCGTCGGCAACCCCTTGGCCATAGGCGGTGCGGTCGTCGATGACGGCGACTTTCTTCAACTTCAGCTGTCTGGCCGCATACACCGCCATATTGCCGCCCAGCTGGTTGTCGTTGGGATCGAGCCGGAATACCTGTTCGTAACCTTGTTGCGTGATGCGCGGATTGGTGCCGACAGTGGCCATGACGACACCGGCATCGTTGTACACCTTGGATGCAGGAATCGCGACGCCGGAATTGTACGGTCCAAGCACCGCTTTCACTTTGCTGTCTACCAGTTTTTGCGCCACCGCGACGCCGGCTTTCGGATCGCCCTGGTCGTCCTCAGTCAGCAGTTGGAAACTCAACACTTTGCCGGCCACCGTGAATTTGCTTTTGTTGAGCTGTTCGACCGCCATTCTGGCGCCGCTCTCATTATCTTTCCCCGCCGGCGCTTGCGCGCCTGTCAAGGGGCTGCTGAGACCTATCTTGACGACTTCCTGCGCCGACGATGCAGCGCTGATTACCAAACTACAGGCCAGGCAAATTGCTTTGATGGTAAAGCTCATTTTCTTTGCTCCTGAATAAGTTCTGTGGATTTGTACTGGGTTACGCAAGATCCATGCAGAGTTCTGCACAGTGTCGGCGCCGGCTTTTACGCGGCAGTTTTCCGCTCCTTGTTTTTGTAAGAATGTCTCATTTAAATATATTGCAAATATATTTGCAAGATATTAGTATCGATAAAAACCAAAGCCTGCAACACCATTTCTTTAAAGGAGCCGCACATGTCGTCAGTCAAATGGGAAGGGGTCTTTCCCGCAGTCACCACCAAATTCAAGGAAAACGAAGACCTCGATCACGCCGAGATGGAAAAGCACTACGCCTTCCAGATCGACAGCGGCGTCCACGGCCTGGTCACCTGCGGATCGCTGGGAGAAGCCAGCACGCTGTCGCTGGATGAAAAACTGGAAGTCACCAAAATAGCGCTCTCAGTGGCCGGTGGCCGCGTGCCGGTGCTTGCCAACGTCTCCGAACTGCGCACCCGCGATGCAGTACATTTCGCCGAGCAAGCCGCCAAGCTGGGCGTACAAGGCTTGATGGTGATGCCGTCGGTGCTGTACGTCGCCGACGCCCGCGAAGCCAAGGACAATCTGCGCACAATCGCCAACGCTGCGCAAGTGCCGGTCATGGTCTACAACAATCCGGTGGCCTACCGGGTCGACCTGACGCCGCAGGATTTCATCGAGCTGGCAGATTGCAAATGGCTGGTGGCGATCAAGGAATCGACTGACAACATCCGCCGCATCACCGACTTGCGCAATGCGCTTGGCGATCGCTATCAGTTGTTCATGGGCGTCGACGACCTGGCGTTCGAAGCGCTGGCGATCGGCGCTGACGGCTTGCTGGCTGGGGTGGTGGTCGCCTTCCCGAAAGAAACGGTGGCGCTGTACACGCTGATGAAAGCCAAGCGCTACGATGAAGCGCTCAAGCTGTACCAATGGATGACGCCGCTACTGCATCTGGACGTGTCGACCAAGCTGGTGCAGAACCTCAAGCTGATCGAAGCGATGGCTGGCGTCGGCAACGAGTTCGTGCGCCGTCCGCGCCAGCCGCTGGCCGGAGCAGAGCGTGAAAGAGTGGCGGCCGTTATCCAGAAGGCCATCGATACCCGTCCTGACCTGAGCCAGCTCAAACTTGATCGGTAGGGGGCCTGAATCTGCTGCATGCTTTACCTGGACTGCTATCATTTGGCATTGTGTGCACCGTAAGCAGAATAGGGATGAGTAAAACACCATGATCAGCAGCAAACAAAGTGAACGCACCCTGCCGCCGCCGAAATTGCGAGCGGCAGATATCGCCTACGACACGCTGGAAAACCTGATCGTCACGCTGCGGATACAGCCCGGCGCACCTATCGTCGAAGCCGATCTGGTTGAAATGACAGGACATGGACGCACGCCTTTGCGTGAAGCGTTGTTGCGCATGACGTCGAACGGGCTGATCGAGCAGATGCCGCGGCGCGGTCTGGTCGTCAGCGATATCGAGGCTGCCGAACATCTGACCTTGATCGAGACCCGGCGCGTATTGGACCAGTTGATTGCACAAAGCGCCGCGCGCAAGGCTACGCCGCAGCAGCGCAAGGATTTGCTGGCTTGTGCAAAACGGATGGTGGCTGCTGCAAAGAAAGATGACCTTGACGCCTATATGCAAGCCGACCAGGAACTGGATCACGTGATTCACGCCGCTTGCCGCAATGCGTCGGCGGTAGCGGCGGTGACGCCGCTGATCATCAAGTGCCGGCGCTTCTGGTATGCCTTCCAGCATGAAGGCGATATCGTCGAAGGCGCCAAATGCCATATGCAGATGGCTGCTTCGGTTGCCGAAGGCGATCCCAAAGAAGCTGCCAAGGGCGCCGACGCTCTGATTGATTACCTGGAATTGTTTACGCGTAAAGTCATCGAAAATTAAGCAAGCGACAGCAAGGAAAAACATGAGCATTACCGGACAATCACTGATCGGCGCTGCCGGCAGCAATAGCAGCGGCGCTGTATTCCAGGCGGTTGACCCGTCACTGGGAAAAGCAATCGCACCTGATTTTCATACTGCGGATGAAGGTGACATCGAGCGTGCCTGCGCCTTGGCGCAAGCTGCATTCGATACCTATCGCGAAACCAGCCAGGAAATGCGCGCCTGCTTTCTGGAAGCCATTGCGCAACAAATTCTGGACCTGGGCGACGAACTGATTACGCGCGCCATGGCTGAAAGCGGCCTGCCGCGCGCACGCCTGGAAGGCGAGCGCGGCCGTACTGTAGGACAGTTGCGCTTGTTTGCGGCGGTGCTGCGCGAAGGTTCCTGGAACGATGCCCGCATCGACCCGGCCTTGCCTGAACGGCAACCGCTGCCGAGGATCGACCTGCGCCTGCGCAATATTGCGATTGGCCCGGTGGCGGTATTCGGCGCCAGTAATTTCCCGCTGGCGTTTTCGGTCGCCGGCGGTGATACCGCTGCGGCGCTGGCGGCCGGTTGCCCGGTTGTGGTCAAGGCGCATCCGGCGCATCCTGGCACATCGGAGCTGGTCGGACACGCAGTACAAAGGGCGGTCGCCGCCTGCAATTTTCCTGAGGGCGTTTTTTCGCTGTTGACGGGTATCGGCAATGAACTGGGAGTTTCGCTGGTGCAGAATCAGCACATCCAGGCTGTTGGCTTTACCGGTTCACGTCAAGGCGGCCTGGCTTTGATGAAAGTGGCGGCGGCGCGGTCGCAGCCGATTCCGGTGTATGCGGAAATGAGCAGCATCAACCCGACTTACTTGTTGCCTGCTGCGCTGGCGACGCGGGCGGAAACTATTGCACGGAATTTCGTCGATTCGGTCACCATGGGAGCCGGCCAGTTTTGCACCAATCCGGGACTGGTGCTGGGCCTCGCGGGGGCGGATTTTGAGCACTTTGCGCAACTAGCCGGTAAGGAATTGACGCAGCGCGGTGCAGCTACCATGCTTGCGGCAGGGATTCATGCAGCCTATCAGCGTGGCGTGGCGACATTGGCGGCGCAAGCCGGTGTCCGGCAATTAGGGCAGGCCGCGATGGCGGACGGATGCCAGGCGGCACCGGCCTTGTTTGCCGCCAGCGCGGCGACCTTTCTGTCCAATCCAGTGTTGAATGCAGAAGTGTTCGGCCCGGTTTCCTTGCTGGTTGCCTGTGCAAATGAAGCTGAATTAATGCAAGTGACCGAGCATCTGGAAGGACAGCTCACTGCCACCTTGCAAATGGATGAGGCTGACAAGCCTTTGGTGCGTCGCCTGCTGCCGCTGCTGGAGCGCAAGGTTGGCCGTATCCTGGCCAATGGCTTTCCGACCGGCGTCGAAGTGTCGCATGCGATGGTGCATGGCGGCCCGTTTCCGGCCACGTCGGACAGCCGCAGCACCTCGGTGGGTAGTGCTGCGATCTATCGCTTCCTGCGTCCGGTGTCTTACCAGAACCTGGCGCAAGATTTGTTGCCGGAGGCTTTGCAAGATGCTAATCCTCTGGCCATCTGGCAGCGTCGTGACGGTCAATTGACCAGGTAGCGCCTAAAAATCCAGTTCGATTTCTATTTCTTGTCCGGTGCGCAGGATTTCACCTGCGCCTTCCAGCAAAACCGCATTGACGCCAAAGGTGAC
This sequence comes from Collimonas arenae, assembly GCF_000786695.1. Taxonomy (NCBI): domain Bacteria; kingdom Pseudomonadati; phylum Pseudomonadota; class Betaproteobacteria; order Burkholderiales; family Oxalobacteraceae; genus Collimonas; species Collimonas arenae. The sequence goes on from NZ_CP009962.1 coordinate 725,791, forward strand.
CGCGCCGTCGACGCGTGGATTGCCGCGGTAAGTCAGCATGATATCCATCGGGTCGGGGCCGAATTTCCCCGTAGCCTGGTCGATCGCCGGCATCGGACAGCGCGTGCATGGTTTGACCGGCTGCAAACGCACTGGTCCAGCCTGGATAAATGCAGCAAAATCTTCTTCAAACGCATCCACGCCGTCGATCACTATGTTTGGACGGAAGCGGTTCATCGGTAATGCGGCGCGTCCTTGCGCCTGTAATTTCTGGTTCAGGTCATCCAGCGAGCCCTGCGATATCAGCAGCACCGGATAGCCATCCGCAAAGCGTGTGGGCGCATCGACATCGAGCGTCCATTTCTTGCTGGCCAGGCGTCTTGCCTCAGGATCAAAGCGCACCAGCCGGCTGGGCTGGCCCACGACTTGAGAGAACCAGGCGGCGGCTGCGTCGCCGCAGTCGTGTGCGCTCAGGCTGCTGTCCCATACGGTCACGTTCATCGATGTGGCTTGCGCTTGCACCAGCGGAGCAGTGGAAATCTCCAACGATGGCATTCCCGGAGCCTGCAGCGTCATGACGTCAGCTTGCAGAGCCGGGACGATCAGCGCCATGACCGGATGGCTGCGTTGCGACAGGAATTGTCCGGCGCGGTCGACAACCATCCACTCACGGTCGTGTACTTCCTGATGACTGAGGCCGGCAGTGGTGATGGTGGCCGCTTGCAGCGAAATGCCGGCGCAGGATTTGATAGGGTAGAGCGTTAGCGTGGTAATCGTGGACATCGGTATTTATTCCTGTGCGGTGGATTCAGCCAGGATGGCGCGCAGCCAATCCTGGAATTCGTTGATCACGCCTTCTTTCGCGGTATCGAAGGGCGATACTGAAAAATAATTGCCGCGCGCCGGTGCGTGGATATCGAACAAGCGCACCACGCGGCCGCTGGCGAGATGGTTGTGCGCCAGGCAGCCGCGCGCCAGCGCAATGCCCTGGTCGGCCGCAGCTGCATCGAGCAAGTGCATGGGATCGTCGTATACCGGCCCGCTTTGCGGCTCGCCATGCTTGACGCCGGCGGTCACGAACCATGGTGCCCAACCGAGCGTATGGGCGAAACGCAGCAAGGGAAATTGCGGCAGATCCTGCGGCGTGATACCCGGATGGGCGGCGGCGAACGCCGGGCTGCATACCGGGAAAATTACTTCCTTGAGCAAGCGCTGGTAGCGGAAACTCTTGTCGCCGGCGCGGCCGTACCAGATGGCGACATCGGCATCGCTGAAATCCAGCTCGCTCAGTTCATGGGTGCTGCGCAGGCTGATGCTGATGTGCGGGTGCTGCCGGTGAAACGCCGCCAGACGCGGCACCAGCCAGGCGCTGGCGAACGATGGCGAGACGCTGACGCGCAGCATTTGCGCAGCATGCTGGCGCGCTACTTTTCCTAGCTGTAAAGCCAGGTCCAGGGCGTGCAGCGCTTGCCGCACTTCCTCGGCCAGCAAGCGGCCGCTATCGGTTAATGTCATCTGCCGGCCATCGCGCTGGAACAGTTTGCGTCCCGTGCGTTGTTCCAGCGCGCGGATCTGATGGCTGATGGCGCTGTGCGTCAGGTTCAGTTCTTCACCGGCGCGGGTGTAGTTGCCCAGCCGGGCGGCAGCTTCGAAAGCGCGCAGGGTCTGGGTTGGCGGCAGGCGTTCAAACATTTTGGGAGGGCTTGATGGCCGTTTTTCGAGTTAATCGGTTAATTCCATTCACATATAAGGATAAAACACTTCGTTGGCATTCGTACAGCTTGCTCACTAGTATTAAGACATTCTGTTCTTATTAGCGACCGACCATGAAACTCGCAACCCGTGTTTTCCTGATATTTTCTTCAGGCTATTTTATTTCCTACCTGGCGCGCGGCATCAATTTGCCGCTCGCGCCCCTGTTGAGCAGCGAACTCGGCCTGTCGCCGGCGCAGCTGGGTTTGCTGACCAGCCTGTATTTCTTTGCTTTTGCCGCTTGCCAGCTGCCCTTGGGGATTTTGCTGGACCGTTTCGGTCCGCGCCGGGTGCTCGCTTGCCTGCTGCTAGTGGCGGCGACTGGCGCTTTGGTGTCGGCGAATGCGCATGGCTTCAGCAGCCTGCTGCTTGGCCGCCTGTTACTGGGGATCGGAACCTCCGCTTGCCTGATGGCGGGGTTGAAGGCGATTGTGGCCTGGTTCCCACATGATCACTTGCCGGTCATGAATGGCGCCATTTATGCGATTGGCGGCTTGGGGGCGGTGGCTACCGGCACGCCGATTGCGTGGGCGCTTGGAGTGACTACCTGGCGCGTGCTGTTTGTTGTGGTGGCGGTGTTGATCGTGTTGATTGTTTTGGCCTTGTTCACTCTGGTGCCGGAGAAGGACGAGAAGCATCCCAAGAGTACGCTCGGGGCGCAGATGCGCGATATTGGCGGGATTTTCAGGAGTGCGGTGTTTTGGCGTACCGCGCCTTTCGTGATGGCTAGCCAGGGGGTGTTTCTTGGCGTGCAGGGTTTATGGGCGGGGCCTTATTTGCGGGATGTGAGCCGATTGCCGGCGGTTGCTGCGGCGAATATCGTGGCGTTGGTGGGCTTGGCGATGGTGTTGGGGGCGGTGGGGTCGGGGTGGTTGGCGCGGCGGTTGCAGCGACGGGGGATTTCTTTGCACACTACGGCGGGGGCAGGGATGTTCTTGTTCATGCTGGCGCAGTTGCTGATTTTGCTGGATGCGCCTTTGCCGGGTTGGCTGTTGTGGGGGATGTATGGGGTGTTTGGGACTTCGGGGGTGTTGTCTTATGCGGCGCTGGTGAGGGAGTTTCCTGCGCATTTGGCTGGCCGGGTTAGTACTGGTTTGACCTTGGCGATCTTTGCTGGTGCTTTTGTTGTGCAGTATGGGTTTGGGTTGTTGCTGAATGCTTGGCCGCATGATGGTGGGGGGTATGCGGCGGTGGCGCATCGGATTTCTTGGATTGTTGCGTTGGTGGTGCAGTTGGTTGCCGGGGTCTGGTTTTGCCGACCATTACGGAGTGCCGTTTCGCGTACCGGCGATCAGTTAGCTTAATAGTCGCGCATATGGGGACGGCTGCGACGCGCGGCCATAGTTAAAAGGGGTCAGAGTTTTTTTCGCAGTTTTTGCGAAAATTACTCTGGCCGAGCGCCTCTGACCCCTTTTAACGGGCCACGGAGTAAGGGCGTTTGTAAATAAAGAATTTGCTGCTCCGTAGATGCAAGCCGGGGGCGGCCCGGCAGCCGCTCACTTTCTTTTGCTTCGCCAAAAGAAAGTAAGCAAAGAAAAGGCGACCGCAAAGCCCTTGCCTTCCCTTCGGTCAGGTCCCCAAAAGAGGCGCGTGCCTGTCGGGTGGGACACAAACTCGCTGCGCTCAAACATGTGTCCCACAATTCCCGACCGCCACGCGCCTCTTTTGGCAAGTTCTCAATGCGGGGCACTTCAAAAGCAAGGTCAACTTCAAAAGCAACTTCAACTTCAAAAGCAACTTCAAAAGCAGCTGCAACTGCAACGTCAAAAGCGACTTCAGCGCAGCATGAAGGACATTGCTGACAAACTGTTCAATATCCTGACGGCGTATTGTACTGACGGTGCGTCGAATTCCAGATTGACGCCATCAATCCGGTTTAGCATCGGTAACTGACAGAACAGATCGGCTAGCGCCGGGCTTTGGGTTTGCAGTTTGCATTTGATTGTCGGTTGCAAGACAAATGGGCGTGCGTCCTTGAGCTTGCTGATTGCTGTTGCTGCGCCGTCTTTTAGCAGCGCTAATGCGTTTTGCGGGGATAGCGAAATGCCGCTGTTGGCGCCTTGGGCGGTTTTGACGCTGACCAGGGTGGCATGTGGAAATAGCGGCTGGTTTTCTGCTACGAAGACGTCGTCGCCGCTGCCGAAAATGACTGGTGCGCCGAATTCTCCGGCTAGTGCGCCGTAGATGCCGGCTTCACCCAGCTCCTGGTTGTTGAGCCAGATGCGGGCAAAGGAAAAACCATTGATCGTGTGGGCCAGGATGCCGCGGCTTTGGGCGCGGCCGTGGTAGCCGACCATCATGACGCCGTCTACGCCGGTTTCAACGCCGCTCATCATGCCCAGCAGGCGCGGCTTGCCGAGGATCTGGCTGGCTGCCGGATGCAGCAGGTCCGGCAGCAGGTTGCGGAAGCCGCCGTGCGAATCGTTCACCAGGATGTCGCTGGCGCCGCCGGCTAGCGCGCCTTCGATGACGGCATTGGCTTCCGCCGTCATCAGACGGCGTGCGCGTTCGTATTCGGGATTGCCGGGACGGACTTGTTCTGGATGGAATACACCGGCGATGCCTTCGATATCAACGGAAATCAGGATTTTCATTGTTGTTGGATTCAGTCTAGATAGTTTGACCAGCCGCCATGTCATATAAGGACTGGCGTTGATGGCCGTCGCGGCCGGTAACTGTTTCTGCAGCAAACAGGGCGTTGACGATAGCTTGCTCGGTGCTGTCGGCGACCGCTTCAAACAGCGGATCAAGCAAGTTGTCTTGCAAGCTTGAAGAATGGCGGACAGGCTCAAGCGGACGGTACGGGACGGTTTGTGCGGTGGAGAACGCCAGCGCCAGGTCGCCGCTGCCATGGCCGTAGATCGATCCTGTCCGCGCCAGACCGATTCCGCAGCGAGTGGCCAGGCGTCCCAACTGGCGTGCGTCGAGCGGCGCATCGGTGGCGATGATCATGATGATCGAACCCATTTCCGGCGTTGCGCTGTCAGGTTTGTTCAGCGCCAGCAATTGCGCGCCAACTCGCTGTCCCGCGAGGGTCAACGCGGGCAGCTTGCCGAAGTTGGCCAGCACCAGCGCGCCAACGCAATATTGCTGACCGCCGATGGTCGCGTAGCGCGACGCGGAGCCGATGCCGCCCTTGAGGTCGAAACTGGACATGCCGCGCCCGGCGCCAACCGCGCCCTGGGAAAATTCTGCCGCGGCGGAATCCAGCGCCTGCCGGTAATGTTCGGCGGTGACGGCCATCGCCTGGATATCGTTCAGATAGCCGTCATTGCATTCGAACACCAGCGGATTGACAGTGGGATCGGTACGGCCGATGCCAGGATTGGCGGCAATGGCGGAGATGATCTGGCCGGTAGCGACTGCGCCGACCGAAAGCGTGTTGGTCAGGGCGATCGGCGTCTCAAGCACGCCCAGCTCTTGTACCTGCACCAGGCCGATGCTTTTACCGAAACCATTGAATACCACTGCGGCTGCCGGCACCTTGTCGCGGAACGGATCGCCGGTATGTGGCCGAATCACCGTCACGCCGGTTTGAATTGAGTCTTGCGCCAAGGTGGCGTGGCCGACAGTGACGCCGGCGACATCGCTGATGGCGTTCAGCGGGCCGGACGGCAGTACGCCGATATGTGGCAAGGTAAGCATCAGCGGCGGTCGATCTTCGGATCCAGGGCGTCGCGCAAGCCGTCGCCGAGGAGGTTGAACGCCAGCACCGTCAGGAAAATCGCCAGGCTGGGGAAAATCGCGATATGCGGCGCCGTCATCATGTCGGAGCGCGCTTCATTGAGCATTGCGCCCCACTCAGGCATCGGCGGTTGCGCACCCATGCCGAGGAAGGACAGGCCGGCGGCGGTGATAATGGACGTGCCGATGCGCATGGTGAAATACACCACGACGCCCGATATCGTGCCCGGGAAAATATGGCGCAAGATAATCGTACGGTCATTGGCCCCGATGCTGCGTACCGCCTCGATGAAAGTCAGATGTTTCAGCGCCAGCGTATTGCCGCGCACCAGCCGGGCGAAAGTGGGGATGCTGAAAATCGCCACTGCAAAAATCACGTTGGTCATGCCGCCGCCGAGAATCGCCACGATGCCGATGGCCAGCAAGATGCCAGGGAAGGCGAACAGCACATCGCAGATGCGCATGATGATGCGGTCGGCCCAGCCTTCGTAATAGCCGGCGATCAAGCCGGCCAGGGTGCCGATCACTGCGCCCACCGCCACCGACGAAAAGCCGGCGGTCAACGAAATCCGCGTACCCATCAGAATGCGGCTGAAAATGTCGCGCCCGAGGGAGTCGACGCCGAACCAGTGCGCCAGCGATGGCCCGGCGTTCAGGGCGTCGTAGTCGAAGTAGTTTTCGGCGTCGTAAGGCACCAGCCAGGGGGCGGCAATCGCGACTACGATCAGGAACAGCACGAAACAGCCGGCGGCGACCGCCAGATGCTGCTTCTTGAATTTACGCCAGAATTCGCTCCAGGGGGTGCGGATGGTATTTGGTAATGGTGCGGCCGCAATCGCCGCGACAGGGTTGATTGGCTTGGTCACGGGCGGCCTCACTTGTAACGGATGCTTGGGTTGATGACGGCGTACAACACGTCAACCACCAGATTGATGAAAATGAATTCCAGCGAGAACAACAGGATCTCTGCCTGGATGATTGGGTAATCGCGCATTTCGACGGCGTCGATCAGCAGCCGTCCCATGCCGGGCCAGTTGAATACTTTTTCCACCAGGATGGAACCGCCCAGCAGGAAGCCGAACTGCAGGCCCATCATGGTCACCACCGGGATCAGCGAATTGCGCAGGCAATGCTTGAGCACCACGACGGTTTCCGACAGGCCCTTGGCGCGCGCTGTGCGGACAAAATCTTCATGCAGGATTTCCACGAAGGAGGAGCGGGTGAAGCGCGCCATCACCGCAGCCACCGCAGCGCCCAGCGCCAGCGACGGCAGTATATAGTGACGCCAGCTGTCGGCGCCGATTGTCGGCAGCCAGCCGAGCTTGACCGAGAACAGTTCCATCAGCAGCATCCCCAGTGCGAACGAAGGAAAGGAAATGCCCGACACTGCCAACGTCATGCCGAGACGATCCGGCCATTGGTTGCGCCACACGGCGGAAACAATGCCGATGATCAGGCCGAACAACACTGCCCACACCATGCTGGTGACGGTGAGCCAGAAAGTGGGCCAGAAGCGTTCGGCGATTTCGGTGCTGACCGGGCGCTTGCTGCGCAGAGAGGTGCCGAGATCGCCGCGCAGGGCTTTACTGAAATAGTTGACGAATTGCTCCGGCAGTGGCCTGTCAAGGCCAAGATCCTTGCGAATCATCTCTACGGTTTGCTGGTCGGCCTCAGGGCCGGCAACCAGTCTTGCCGGATCGCCCGGCAGCAAATGGACAAACAAAAATACCACCACCGCGACGATCAGCAAGGTTGGTATCAGGCCCATCAGGCGTTTTAATACGTAAGGAAACATGGCGTGCTCTGGTTGACTGCTGTATTGCAACGGGATGCAGGCCGGGCCATGTTGGCCCAACCTGCGGGTAATGCCTGAAACGTGTTTACTTCAATTCAATTTCATCAAAATTGAACGAACCGTCTGGCATGACATACATGCCCTTCAGATTCTTGCTGCGTGCGTACAACAGTTTTTCAGTCACCAGGAAAGCCCATGGCGCGTCTTTCCAGATTTCCGACTGTGCATCTTTGTAGAGCACGGTCTTTTCTGCGCGGTCGGTGGTAGTCAAGGCCTTGGCGATATCGGCATCGACCTTCTCGTTCTTGTAATAAGCAGTGTTGAACAACTTCGGTGGGAACGATTCCGATGCCAGCAATGGACGCAGGCCCCAGTCAGCTTCTCCAGTCGAGGACGACCAGCCGGTGTAGTACATGCGTACCGGCGCGTTGGCAGGAACCGGCGCGCTTTCGACTTTCTCTACGCGGGTACCGGCTTCCAGCGCCATGACCTTGGCCTTGATGCCGACCTGCGCCAGTTGCTGTTGCACGAACTGGATGATTTTTTGCGCCGTGGTGTGGTTGTAGGCCGACCACAATTCGGTTTCGAAGCCGTTCGGATAGCCGGCTTCCGCCAGCAGTTGCTTGGCTTTCTTCGGGTCGTAAGGCCAAGGGCCGGTCTTCAGCGCGTAATCGACGCCTTGCGGCAACACGCCGTCCTGTGGCATGGCATAGCCGGAGAAGGCCACCTTGATCAATGCATCCTTGTTGATTGCGTAGTTGATCGCCTGCCGTACTTTCGGATTGTCGAACGGCTTTTGTAGCGTGTTCATCGAGATGTAGCGCTGTACGATTGAAGGCGAAGTGATCAGATCCAGATTCGGTTTGCTCTTCAGCAGTTCGGCTTGTTCGTAAGGCAGCGGGAAGGCGAATTGCGCTTCGCCGGTTTGCATCACTGCGCTGCGGGTGTTGTTGTCGATTACCGGTTTCCAGGTAATGCTGTCGACCTTCGGATAGCCCTTTTTCCAGTAGCCATCGAACTTGACGACCTTCATGTAGTCGGTTTGCTTCCATTCCACAAACTTGAACGGGCCGGTGCCGACCGGATGGAAGCCGATATCCTTGTTGCCGTATTGCTTGAGCGCCGCCGGCGAAATCATTGCGGCGGAAGAGTGCGCCAGGGTATTGATGAACGGCGAGAATGGCTCTTTCAACGTAATCTTGACTTCATAGTCGTTGACGATATCGACTTTGGAAATCCGGTTGAACAGGTTGATGCGCTTCAGTTTGTTGTCCGGATTGATCACCCGTTCCAGGTTGACCTTGACTGCGTCTGCCTTGAAATCGGTACCATCCTGGAATTTGACGCCCTTGCGCAGGCGGATGGTATACACCAGGCCGTCTTTGCTGACTTCATAGCCGTCGGCCAGTACGTTGACCACTTTCAAGTCTTTATCGAAACCGAACAAGCCCTGGTAGAAGGACTTGATCGCTGCTTGCGACAAAGTGTCGTTGCTGTCGTAAGGATCGAGTGTGGTAAAGGTCGAGGCGACCGCGAGCGTGACGTCTTTGGCGGCAAAGGCGTGACTGGCTGCAAATTGTGTAGTCAGTACAACGGCGGTACTGGCTAGTATCTTGCCGAATTGTCGAGTAGTGCGCATGTGTTACTCCTTCTAAAGGTTGGCTCTAAAACCTACTGCGCGGCCCGCTACGGTTTTAGAACCATCCGGTTGGTGGATGGGTAAACAATACAAAATCTAATGAAAACAAAGGTTGAAACAAAAGTACGATCAAAAAGAAGCGGAAATCCGATGAGTTGCTACAAAGTGTCCCGGCCCGACCTGCTTGAGCGGTTCGACTATCGGCAAATCGCCGACATCGCGAATCGGGCTTGGAATTTCTTCCGTTTGCATCTCGCGCTGGCGATGGCGCTGGTTGGGATCAGCCACCGGCACCGCCGCCATCAGCTTGCGCGTGTAGGGATGCTGTGGATTTTCAAAGATCGCGCGGCGCGGGCCGATTTCGACGATCTGTCCCAGATACATGACTGCCACCCGGTGACTGATGCGTTCGACCACCGCCATGTCATGCGAGATGAAGATGAAGGAGATTCCCATTTCACGCTGCAGATCGAGCATCAGGTTGACGATTTGCGCCTGGATCGACACATCTAGCGCCGATACCGATTCATCGGCGATGACGATCTTCGGATTCAGCGCCAGCGCACGGGCGATGCAAATCCGCTGGCGCTGGCCGCCGGAAAATTCGTGCGGATAGCGCTGCGCGTGTTCTGGCAGCAGGCCGACTCTGGTCAGCAAGGAGGCGACTTTTTCCTGCGCGCCTTCCGCCATGCCGTGCACCAGCAACGGTTCCATGATGGAATAGCCGACCGTCAGGCGCGGATCGAGCGAGGCAAACGGATCCTGGAAAATGAACTGGATCTCGCGCCGCAGCGAGCGCAATTCCGAGCGCGGCAGCGTGGCCAGATCGCGGCCGCCGAACTCGACGCTGCCGCTGGTGATGTCAACCAGGCGTAGCAGGGAGCGGCCGGTAGTCGACTTGCCGCAGCCGGATTCTCCGACCAGCGCCAGCGTCTCGCCGGGATACAGGTCGAAACTGATTTGTTCTACCGCATGCACCCGTTGCTTGACTCTGCTGAAGATGCCGCTTTTGACGTCGAAACGGGTAGTCAGCTTGCGTACTTTCAGCAGCGGTTGCTGCTGCGGATCGCTGCCCGGAATGCTGCGGATGATTTTCGCTTCGGCCGCCATTTCCGACGTGACGGCTGCACCGGCGATGGCAATCCGCTCCGGCATGTCGGTGCCATGCATCGCACCAAGGCGCGGTACGGCAGCGAGCAAAGCCTGGGTATAGGGGTGTTGCGGCGTTTCAAAGATTGCATGGACGGTGTTTTCCTCGACCTTTTCGCCGCGGCACATCACCACTACGCGGTCGGCGATTTCGGCCACCACACCCATATCGTGGGTGATGAAGATCACCGCCATCTGCATTTCGTCTTGCAACGCACGGATCAGTTGCAGGATCTGCGCCTGTATCGTCACATCCAGTGCGGTAGTCGGTTCGTCGGCGATCAGCAAAGACGGCTTGCAGGACAGCGCCATGGCGATCATCACGCGCTGGCGCATACCTCCGGAAAGCTGGTGCGGATGGCGGTCAAGAATACGGCGCGCTTCCGGGATGCGGACTACTTCCAGCATGCGCAAAGCTTCGGCGCGTGCCTCTGCCACGCTCTTGCCCTGATGCAGGCGAATCGATTCAGCGATCTGTTCGCCGACCGTGAAGACCGGGTTGAGCGAGGTCATCGGCTCCTGGAAGATCATGGCGATTTCCGAACCGCGGATGCGGCGCATGGTGTTCTGGTCCGCGTTGGCCAGGTCGACTGTGCTGCCGTCGCGCCGCTGGAAATTCATGCTGGCGCCCGAGATGCGGCCGCCGCCATAGTCGATCAGGCGCATGATGGCTTGCGACGAGACCGATTTTCCGGAACCGGATTCGCCGACGATCGCCAGCGTTTCTCCGGCATCGATATGGAAGGACAGGTTGCGCACCGCTTCCACCTTGCGTTCCGAGGTGGTAAAGCCGACGCTCATTTGTTCTACCGTCAGCACCCGGCGGCCAGTTTGCATGTTCATATAATCGCTTTCAGTCGCTTGCGTACTACTTGTAAATCGCCGTCACCGGCGCAGCGCCAACCCTGGCGTAGCCGCGGTACATGCCTTCGGTGTTGAAGGGCAGCGCTACATTGCCCTGGGCGTCGATGGCGATCAGGCCGCCGCGGCCTTTGTAGCGTGGCAGCAGATCCATCACGACCTGTTGCGCCGCGTCTTGCAGAGACAGGCCCGCATATTCCATGCGCGCTGAAATGTCATAGGCAGCCACTGTACGCATGAAGGCTTCGCCGGTGCCGGTGGTGGAAATCGCCGCGGTGCGGTTGTTGGCGTAGCAGCCGGCGCCAATCAGCGGCGAGTCACCGACGCGGCCGACGCGTTTGTTGGTGATGCCGCCGGTCGAAGTGGCGGCCGCCAGGTTGCCGTGCATGTCAACGGCGACAGCGCCGACCGTACCGAATTTGTCATCCGGATCGATAGGGGCGATTTCAGCCGCAGGGAGCTTGCCGGCAGCCTGGCTGGTGGCGTCGTGATCCAGCAGCAACATGCCTTCCTGGTCACGCGCGCGCAGCCATTGCGCATGCCGTGCTTCGGTATGAAAATAATCTGCTTCTACCAGTTCAGCGCCATGCCGGGAGACGAAATCTTCAGCGCCGGCGCCGACCAGGAAAATATGTTCGCTGTGCTCCATCACGGTACGCGCAGCCAGAATCGGATTGCGCACATGCGCCACATTGGCGATCGCACCGGCAGCCAGCGTGGCGCCATCCATGATCGCCGCATCCAGTTCGTGCGTACCGGCATGCGTATATACAGCGCCTTTACCGGCGTTGAACAAGGGGCAATCCTCTAGCATGCTGACGGCCTTGGAGACCGCATCTAGCGCACTGCCGCCGTCCGCAAGGATTTTTTGGCCGGCGCTGAGAATCTCTGTCAGGGCGTCATGGTAAGCGCGCTCTTGCTCGGTATTCATGGCGCTGCGCAAGATGGTGCCGGCGCCGCCGTGGATGGCGATGGTGGCGATGTTGTTTGATGTGGACACGTTATTTCACTTTCACTGCTGGTTTGTTGGTGACGGCTTTGCTGCTCTTGCCTTTGTTCTTGGCCTTCGGTTGCCCGCTGCCATCCGCGTGGTATAGCCAGGGCAATACGGCTTCGGTCATTTTTGATGCGGCATGCACCGACCGATTGGCGCGATGCGCGACCGCATCGCACACCCCCTGGATCAACGCAAGGGAGGCGGCATCGGAAGTTGGCGACAGTTGACGCTCGGTCTGTGCGTACAGGGTGACATCCGCCAGCGGCACCAGCGGCGAGGTGGGGCTGTCGGTAAACGCCAGCACTTGCGCGGCGCGTTCTTTTGCGCGCGTCGCCAGGGTCACGGTATCGGTGACATAACGAGGAAAAGCTAAGGCGATCACGAGGTCGCGCTGGTCGAGTTTGAAGAACTGGCGGCTGGCTTGCGAGGGGCCGCCGGGACCGGCCACCGATTGAACCGTGCGGCAAAACGGTTCCAGCGCATGCGCCATGATGCCGGCCAAAAATGCGCTAGCGCCGAAGCCAAGGATAAAGATGCGCTCCGCATTCAGGATCATGCTGACCGCCTGGTCGCATTGCGCTGGCGCGAGTGCGCGCTTGGTGGCTTCCAGGTTGTGCATGTCGACGCTGAGCGCCGCAGCGATGATTTCAGCGCTGGTGGCGGGGCGCTGCACCTGGTCGCGCAGTTTTTCAACCGGCGCTAGCGAAGAGGCGAAATCCAGTACCAGCGCGGCGCGGAATGCGGGATAGCCATCGAAGTCCAGCGCGTGGGCGAAACGGTTGGCGGTCGCCAGCGAGACGCCGACCACGTCGGCCAGTTCGTCGATGGTCATGGTAGCGGCGCGAAACACATTCGCGAGGACGTAGTCAGCCGTCTTGCGGTGTGCTTTTGATAATTCCGGATAGGCTTTGCCTATGCGTGCGGCAACCGCACTTTCGCGTTGCCATGCTGTGACTGCGGCGTGTTGCACTGTCTGTCCCCGGTGAATATTTATTTTAATTTCTGTAAATATATTTTCATTTTCATCGCAAGTAAAGGAAATTTATTTTCTTTTTTGAGATGTGTATTTTGTGCCATCAATTGTGTGCGGAAGTGGTGCGCGGATGTTGCGTAGATGGCGATGGAATGCGGCTCTGCACCATTTTTACCTAGAAAATGTCCGCATTGGTGCGAGCGGATTTGTCTGAAAATGACGGCAAGATGTACTTAAGTGTATTCTGCTGGGCAGACACAAGGCGAGCTTCCCGGCGCCGCCATAACGAATAAAAATCGCGGAGAAAAGAATGAATGAAAAAGCAGAGAATTTGAGCCGCAGTCTGATACGCAACTTCAATGCCGCAACACTCAAGCACGATGTGCGAGAGCCTTTATATGATGCGCTGAGTGCGCGCCTGGCGACGGATACCGCAGCGCAAAAACTGGGCGCAAGCATCGATATCGTCGCCCCGGGCAAGATCTCCTGCCCTTATCATTTTCATTATGCGCAGGAGGAGATGTTTATCATTCTTGAAGGCAGCGGCACGCTAAGAGTCGCGGGAGAAATGCTGCCGCTGGTCAGCGGCGACATTATTTTTATTCCTCCCGGTCCGGAGTATCCGCACCAGATAGTGAATACCTCGGACCAGCCGCTGAAGTATCTCTCGATCAGCACCAAGGAACAGCCGGAGGTCTGCGAATATCCTGACTCAGGTAAATTCCTGGCGATGGCAGCTGCCGGTGGCGAGCGGGTGTTTGATGTAATCCAGCGCGCTGAAAACGATCTGGATTACTGGGATGGTGAGCCTTAAAAATAATCCTGGCCGGATCAGGCAGCGGCGTTGCTGTTCTGGTCCAGGCCGACATCGCTGTTGGCCGCATTGTAGATTTCCAGGTCCAGCAAACCTTCTTCCTTCGCCACCAACACCGGCACCAGCATCTGACCGGTGACATTGGTCATGGTGCGCATCATGTCGAGAATGCGGTCGATCGCCACCAGATAGCCGATGCCCTCCAGTGGCAAACCGGCCGAGCTCAACACCAGCGTCACCATCACGATCGCCGTGCCGGGAACGCCGGCGGTGCCAAACGAGCCAAGCACTGACGCCAGCATGATGACGAAGTATTGCGACATGTCCAGATGCAGGCCGAAGTACTGTGCGACGAAAATCGAGGCAATCGCCGGATAGATTGCGCCACATCCGTCCATTTTGATGCTGGCGCCCAGCGGCACTGCAAACGCCGCGTATTCCTGCTTCACGCCAAGGTTATGCACCACGCTGCGCAGGGCGATAGGCATCGAAGCAAAGCTGGATGAGCTGGTGAAGGCTACCTGCATGGCTGGAAATGCGCCGCGGAAAAAGCGGATCGGGTTCAGGCGATGCGTGAGCAGCAGCCCGCCGTACACCACCACGATGTGCAGCGCGCAAGCCAGGTACAGCGTGAATACGAAATTCCCCAGCGGCAGCAGGCGCTCGAAGCCGTAGGAGCCGACCAGTGCGGCGATCAGGCCGAAGGTGCCGAGCGGCGTCATCTCCAGTACAAAGCGCGTGATCTGGATCATGGCGCTGCTGGCTTCACCCATCAGCTCACGGACTTGCTTGACCTTGTCGCCCAGCTTGACGAGCGCCATGCCGAGCAGCGCGGCGAAGAAAATCACTTGCAGGATCTTGCCTTCGGAAAGCGCCTTGAACGGATTCGACGGCACCACGTCCAGCAACACCTGGATCGGGGTGGGTACTTCGCGCACGGTGTAATCGGCGGCGGCTACCAGCTGGCCCAGGTTCTGGCCGGGATTGGTGAAGTTAGCCACCAACAGGCCGACGCCGACCGCCAGCACCGCCGTGATGGCAAACCACAAGAAGGTCTTGCCGCCCAGCGCCGCGACGCTCTTCATGCCATGCAGGCTGGAGATGCTGTTGGTGACGGCAAAGAACACCAGCGGCACGGCGATCATCTTGATCAGCGTGACATACAGTTTGCCGAGCGGTCCAAACCAGGTTTCGGCCGGTGCGCCGACTAGCCAGCCGGCCAGTGCGCCGAGCACGAAGCCGCCGAGCACTCGTTGCCAAAATGGAATGCGGAACCAGAGAGAGAAAATATTCATAGAGTAATCAGGGGAAGATTGAAACGGTGCGTTGCGTTATGACAGCGCAATAACGCAATAACGCGAAAGATAAGAATGCTTGCTACGGCATGCCTGGAAACGGCACATACGCCGAACGACCGGGAAGTATCGGCGCTGACTGCGCTTACGTCCAATATTTTTTTGCTCTATTCATATATCTGTTTGTTTTATTGATATTTATTTTATACAAACAATAATACTTTTTAGCCGAAGCATACTGAATAAACCGGTGGCATGCTGCTGGAAATGGTGCGCCAGCTGTCCCCGGCATTTTCCGACAACCAGACGCCGCCGGTGGTGGACGCCATCAACAGGGTGCAGCCATCGTCCGCTACCGCTAAGCCGTGGCGATAGACAAGGTCGTAGCAATCTTGCTGTGGCAGGCCGGTGCGCAAGGCGGTGAAAGTTTTGCCGCCATCGGTGGTGCGGCTGACGGTCAGGGCAGCATCCGTCGGAATCCGCGTCTGGTCGGCCAGTGCCGGTGCAAACCAGGCGGTATTGCCATCGGTCGGATGGACGGCAACCGCGAAACCGAAATTCGACAAAGGCGCAGCGCTGACTTCATGCCAGTCGGCGCCGAAATTACCAGAGCGCCAGATGCCGTTGTGGTGCTGGCACCAGAGCTGGTCTGGCGTCCCCGTCGCGCCGACGATACGGTGCGGATCTTGCACGTTCTGCTCGTCGCCGCGCTCCGGCGGCATGTAGCTGGCGTGCATGCCCTTGGCGCTCAAGGCCCAGCTGCTGCCGCCATCATGCGTGACCCAGGCACCGCCGCAAGAGATACCGAC
This sequence comes from Collimonas arenae, assembly GCF_000786695.1. Taxonomy (NCBI): domain Bacteria; kingdom Pseudomonadati; phylum Pseudomonadota; class Betaproteobacteria; order Burkholderiales; family Oxalobacteraceae; genus Collimonas; species Collimonas arenae. The sequence goes on from NZ_CP009962.1 coordinate 741,538, forward strand.
CAGCACATGGCGGCTGTCGCGCGGATCGACGCAGATGCTGTGTATGCCGGGGACATCATAGCCGCCGCCGAACCATTCGCTGCGCTCAGGGGCGTTCCACAAGGATTGCACAAGACTCCATGATTCACCGCGATCGGTGGAGCGGAATAAGCCGCCCGGTAAAGTACCGGCCCAGATGACGCCGGGTTCGTCGGTGCCGCCGTAAGCCATCGACCAGATGAATTTTACGGTCCAGTCAACCGGATCGGCGGAGTTTTCAGGCTTGAGCGGATAGGCTGGCGCGGTAATTTCAACCCAGTGCTCAGCCCCGGCATCCTTGCGATGCAGCTTGACGCCGAAATGGCCGAGATTGAGTGCGGCGTAGACCGCGCCATCGCGCGGATCCGCCAATACCATGGAAACCGGCTCGCCGAGAAAGGCTACCGGGCCGATGGTCCAGCGCTCGTTGCGCTTCAGCAGTTCAAATAATCCTTTACGGCTTGCGATCCAGGCCCGTTCAGTCATGATTAACCTCCAGAGAGAGCTTGCAGGACATGTACCTTGCTATGCGCCGTCAACGGCGCGTCCAGCCGCACATGGTCGCGCACGGTATGGCCGTCGATGAAGATGGCGACATTCGGCCGCAGGCAGCCTTGCTCGTCGAGCAGATAGGCACGCAGTCGCGGGTTGGCCGCGAACGCGGTTTCCAGGCCGGCGCGCAAGGTGAGGGCGTCGGTATGGATTTCCGGCGCGGCGGTAAAGCGCGCCAGTTGCGGAGTGAAAATCAGGGTCGCCATCATATCGCCAAAAGTCGTCATGGCTGTCCGGCCCCGGGGGTGCGGCCATGTTGCCGTTAAATCACTATAGATGGATCCGGGATTTTTGCCATGCCTGTGTGATAACTCCTGCTTATCAACAAAGGCATTGCCGGATTTTCACTATAATGACCGACAACCTGATCTTCGTCATCGTCCGCATTGAAAACAGCGCGCCAGTCCCTTTACCAACGTTTCGCCGAACAGATCAAGACTTCGGTGCAGAACGGCGTGCTGCGTCCCGGCGACCGCCTCAGTTCGGTACGGCAGGCTAGCCAGCAACACGGCCTGAGCATCACGACGGTGGTGCGCGCTTATGAACTGCTGGAGAGCAGCGGACTGGTCGAAAGCCATCCGCAGTCGGGTTACTTTGTGCGGGCGCAGTTTGCCGCGACGGCCTTGCCGGTTTCGCCGGCCGAGCCCGGCCGATCCATGCCGCTGCCGGTGTCGGCCGAAGTCGACGTCAGCCGCCATGTACTGGCGACACTGAAATCGATACATCAGTATGACGCGATTCCGCTGGGCTCGCCTTATCCCGATCCGTCGCTGTTTCCTGCGCGCCGTATCAGCCAGTACAACGGCGCCATCCTGCGTAGCGGCGGCCCGCTGGGAGTGCTGGATGATTTGCCACCCGGGCATCCGGACCTGATCCGGCAGATTGTCCGGCGTCACCTGGAAACCGGACTGGTGGTTAGTCCGGATGATGTGGTGGTTACGGTAGGTGCGACCGAAGCCATCAACCTGTGTCTGCAGGCGGTGGCCAAGGCCGGCGACACCATCGCGGTGGAATCGCCGACTTTTTACGCGATGCTGCATGCGATCGAGCGGCTTGGCATGCGCGCCATCGAAGTGCCGACCGACCCACGGCTGGGAATGGATGTCGCAGCACTAAGTACCATCATGCAGTCGCAGCCGGTGGCAGCCTGCATGGTGATGCCGAATTTCCAGAATCCGCTGGGTTTTGAAATGCCGGAGGACAGCAAGCGCCAACTGGTCGAGCTGGGTGCGCGCTACAACATGCCGATCATCGAAAACGGCGTCTGCAACGAACTCTACTTTGGCACAGCGCATCCGAGCGTGCTGAAGGCCTACGACAAGCGCGGCATGGTGCTGTACTGTTCTTCGTTTTCCAAGAGCCTGACTTCGGCCTACCGTATCGGCTGGACTTTGCCGGGACGTTATCGGGCGCAAGTCGAGAAGCTGAAATTTCTCAATACGCTCAGCACCTCGACCTTGCCGCAACGGGCGATTGCGGCTTACCTCATGGCAGGCGGCTACGACCGCCACTTGCGCCGGGTGCGCCGCACATTGCAGCAGCGTTGCGACATCATGAGCGCATTCGTCGGGCGATTTTTCCCCGCCGGGACGCGCATCACGCGACCCGGCGGCGGCTATGTATTGTGGATAGAATTGCCGCCGGCGATCGACTCCATGGCCTTGTACCGGCAGGCGCTGGCGGAGGGGATTACGATTGCCCCGGGCCGGTTGTTTTCGACATCGGATGCCTATCGCAGCTTCATTCGCCTGAATTACAGCTACAGCTGGACGCCGCACATCGAGCAGGCATTGCGGCGGCTGGGGGAGATGCTGGCGGCCATGCTCGATTGACCGTCGTCGACGTCAAACCATTCAAGCCATGTCAGCGCTCTGGCTTTCATCCAGGGCATCGAAAATCGCCATGCCATAGGGCGTCAAGGCGGCGCGGCCGGTGCCATCATCATTGTTGACCACGCTGACAATCCGGGCATCGTCCAGCGCGGTCAGATGGCGCAGCAAGGTGCTCATGCGCAGCTCTGTGCGTTTGCTCAGCTTGGCCAGCGACAGGCCGGGTTCGCCGCGATGATTATCTTCATCGACGGAATCGGCATGCAGTGCGGACAATATGACCAGCACTGCGTCGTCGATTTCATTTTCCAGGATCATCATCGAATCAAACCGCCATATCACGCTGCCATTTGCATTGAACGGCGCAGCAGCACAGGGATCGACTTGGAGGTCGGCGTGCGCGCCTTGTCGGCGAAGCTGTTGAGCGGTACCAGCGGATTGGTTTCCGGATAGTAGCTGCTGATGCAGCCGCGTGGAATGTCGTATTCAACCAGCAGAAAGCGGTCGGCACGGCGCTCTATGCCATCTTCCCAGACGCCGATCAGGTCGATCCAGTCGCCTGCCTTGAACCCCAGCATGGCGATATCCAGCGGATTGGCGAACACCACCCGGCGCTGGCCGAAGACGCCGCGATAACGGTCGTCGAGACCGTAGATGGTGGTGTTGTACTGGTCGTGCGAGCGGGTGGTCATCAGGATCATCAGTTCCGGACCATGCTTGCGGCGCGCCCGGTGAATCGGCGTGTCCCTGGGGATGGCGATGGTCTTGAACTGAGCCCGGCCGCTGGCGGTTTTCCAGACCCGTTCACGGGAAGCGACACCCAGATGGAAACCGCCAGGCTTGGCGATGCGGGCGTTGTAATCCTTGAAGGCGTCGTACACTTTTTCAATGTCGTCGCGGATCAGGGCATAGTTCTTGACGTACTCCATCCACTGGATACGGCTCTCCTTGAGCGTGGCGTGGGCCAGTCGCGCAACGATGTCGATCTCCGACAAACAGGTCTTGGCCACAGGCTTGTTGATGCCGTAAGAGATGTGCACCATGCTCATCGAATCTTCGACCGTCACGCCTTGCGCGCCGGTTTCCTGCATATCGATTTCGGTGCGGCCCATGGTCGGTAAGATCAATGCATCCTTGCCGTGGATCAGATGGCTGCGGTTCAACTTGGTGGTGATGTGCACGGTCAGCGCACAAGATTGCAGCGCTTCCCAGGTACGCGGCGTGTCCGGCGTAGCCATGGCGAAATTGCCTCCGAGCCCGATGAAGACCTTGACCTGGCCTTGCAGCATCGCTTCAATCGTGCCGACCACATCCAGGCCGTGTTCGCGCGGCGGCTTGAATCCGTAGACTTTTTCGATACGGTCGAGAAAAGCAGCTGTCGGCTTTTCATCAATGCCGACGGTACGGTCGCCCTGTACATTCGAATGGCCTCGCACCGGACACAAGCCCGCGCCTGGGCGGCCGATATTACCGCGCAAGAGCATCAGGTTGGAGACCATCTGGATGGTGTCGACGCCATGCTTGTGTTGGGTCAGGCCCATGCCCCAGGTGGCGATGACGTTCTTGCCGCGCACATAGAGTTGCGTCAACTTCTCGATATCGTCGCGCTCGACGCCGGATTCGGTGACGATGTCGTCCCAGCTTTCGGCGCGTATGTCAGCTGCGAATTCGTCAAAGTAAGCGGTGTGTTCAGCGATGAACTGCACGTCGATCACGCGCTCGCTCTTGTCTTGCAGTGCCTGATCGTCGAGTTCAAGCACGCGTTTGATGACGCCCTTGACCAGGGCCAGGTCGCCGCACAAGGTAGGGCGAATAAACATGTTGCTGATGGCGGTGCCGGAGCGCGATAGCATGTCTGACGGATGCTGCGGGCTGGAGAAACGTTCCAGGCCGCGCTCGCGCAGCGGGTTGATGGAGACGATGGTCGCGCCGCGCTTGGCGCATTCGCGCAGTTCGCCCATCATGCGCGGATGATTGGTGGCCGGATTCTGGCCGAAGATCAGGAAGGTATCGGCCAGGTCGAAATCGTCCAGCGTCACCGTGCCTTTGCCGACGCCCACGGTCTCCGGCAGGCCGACGCTGGTCGGTTCGTGGCACATGTTGGAGCAGTCGGGGAAATTGTTGGTGCCGTACTCGCGCACGAACAATTGATACAGGAACGCAGCCTCGTTGCTGGTGCGGCCCGAGGTATAGAACGAGGCCTGGTTGGGATCTTCCAGCGCGTTGAGATGATCCGCCATCAGAGTGAACGCGTCCGGCCACGAGATCGGCTGGTACTTGTCGCTGGCGGCGTGATACACCATCGGTTCGGTCAGGCGGCCGTGTTCTTCCAGTTCGTAGTCCGATTGCGACAGGAGCGAAGCGACGCTGTTTTGCGCAAAAAAATCTGCCGTGACGCGTTTGGAGGTGGCTTCCGCCGCCACCGCCTTGACGCCGTTTTCGCAGAATTCGAAGGTCGATGCGTGGTCGCGGTCCGGCCAGGCGCAGCCGGGACAATCGAAACCGTCCGGCTGGTTTTGCGCCAGCAGGGTGCGAATGCCGCCGCCCGGCACTTTTTCCTTCAACAGGTGTAGCGCCACATATTTCAGGGCGCCCCAGCCGCCGGCCGGCTGGTTGTATTGCTCAATCTTTTCGGTGCTCAATTTTGGTCCTTGTTCCGGGCGCAGGCGTCCGCCACGCGAAACGTTGTTTGCGCACAATGCGCAGGGTCAGGTGGAGTGTAGTGGGCGCGCGTTTATCGCTGTATGTACAGTCAGCGCGGTAGATTTAAAGCACAGTTACATATTTAATTATAACTGTGCTTTTTTGTTTGTTTAGAGGAAAAACCTGCTCAGTGAGCAGTGTTACTAGCCGGGATTTGTGAATATCACATTCAGGAATTGCGGCTATTCGATTGCCTGAAAAACTGGCAGCGCCGGAGCGTGGCTAAATAGCCTGGATATTTCTTCAAGCCGGAAAGTAATCAGTGGCAGCGCTGCTTTAACCCTGCCTGACATTATGTTGGTGTTTGCTTGCGCACTCATTTATGACCGCCGCCATGACCACCATTTCCACCACTATGATCGTCGTGGTCGCCGCCATGCCCACCGTGGCGCCCGTCGCCACCGCCGAGATAAAGCGGATTGGGAGCGACATAGGCGACCACTTTGTGGTCAAGCATACCGGCTGGCGCGGTCTGGTTTAAGTAGAATCTTTCAAGAAATTCCTCGCCATCAAAATTCCAGGCAAATGCTTTGTCACCGACAACGAATTTAATGATTTCGCCACCGGTGACGTTTACGTATGCAGTGTCAGGAGTAATAACGATGGTCCGTGTGGCTGCCGTCACCGGTGCCGGATCGCCCAAAAGATCAAGTCTGGGCGTTGATGAGCATGCTGCGCACAGTACGACTGTGAAAACGGTTGAGATAAGCAGTTTGGCGTTCATGGCTCCTCCTGAAACAGGTGTGGCCGGATAGCAACAGATGCGTGTCAAACCACATGTAATTAGAGTGCGCCGTGCTTAGGTTTGTTCACTGCTGGCCAAGAGTTAAGGAGGGGGCCGGACAAGTATCCATATGCCAGATTTACTGTAGCAGGACTGCTGCGGAGGAAAAAGAAACGGCGCTCCAGGAGCGCCGCGGTTTTGATGCGAATAACGAAGCAATATGGCGATATATATGGCGATATATATGGCGGCAATGCCGCCGTTTGTTCAGACGTTAATGTTTAGACGTTAAACAGGAAATTCAAAACGTCGCCATCCTTGACCACGTATTCTTTGCCTTCAGCGCGCATCTTGCCGGCTTCCTTGGCTCCTTGCTCGCCCTTGTGGCTAATGAAGTCTTCATAGGCGATGGTCTGGGCACGGATGAAACCGCGTTCAAAGTCGGTATGGATCACGCCAGCCGCTTGCGGGCCGGTATCGCCGACATGGATGGTCCATGCGCGGACTTCCTTGACCCCAGCCGTGAAGTAAGTTTGCAGGCCAAGCAGCTTGAAGGCGGCGCGGATCAAACGGTCCAGACCAGGTTCTTCCATGCCCATGTCAGCCAGGAATTCATGCTTGTCGGCTTCGTCCAGATCGGCGATTTCCGATTCGATGGCGGCGCAGATGGCGACGATCGGCGCATTTTGCGAAGCGGCGTAGGCGGTCAGCTGGTCCAGCAGCGGATTGTTGGTGAAGCCATGGTCGGAGACGTTGGCGACATACATTGCCGGTTTTGCTGTGATCAGGCAAAGCGGCTTGATCAGCGCCATTTCTTCAGCGTCGAGGCCGCAGGCGCGCACCGGCTTGGCCTGGTCCAGTTCCGGCATCAGGCGTTCCAGCAGGGCGACCAGTTTGGCGGCGTCCTTGTCGCCGGAGCGGGCTTTCTTGTTTTCGCGATGGATGGCTTTTTCAACCGTACCCATGTCGGCCAGCGCCAGTTCGGTCTGGATCACTTCGATGTCGTCCAGCGGATTGATCTTGCCGGCGACGTGGATCACATTGTCATCTTCAAAGCAGCGCACCACGTTGACGATAGCGTCGGTTTCGCGAATGTGCGCGAGGAACTGGTTGCCCAGGCCTTCGCCTTTGGAGGCGCCTGCCACCAGACCGGCGATGTCGACGAACTCAACGGTCGCTGGCAGGATGCGTTCCGGTTTGACGATCTCGGCTAACGCCTTCAGGCGCGGATCGGGCACCTCAACCATGCCTACGTTCGGCTCGATGGTGCAGAAAGGATAGTTTTCTGCCGGAATGCCCGCTTTAGTCAGGGCATTGAAGAGGGTAGATTTGCCGACGTTGGGTAGGCCGACGATGCCGCATTTGAGACTCATGATATGGACTTTAGTGAGTGAATTATTGGAACTAACCCGCTATTTTACCGGAAGCGGCTGCTTAAGCAGTAAGTAAGCGGTAAGCAATCGCCGCAGGCAATTGCGTTTGCCCCCGAGTATTGGCGCGATCAGGCGTTATTTGGCAGTATGCAATTGCATGGTCGCGGCTTCGAATTTACCTTCGCATAATAGCGGAATGATTTTCAGGCTGTCGGCAATTGCTTCTTCAATCGGGATTTGCTCATCCTTGCGCGGCCGGTGCAATACGAAATCGGCAACCACCTGCTGCAGGTTGAGTGTACGCGGATGGCCGATGCCTAGCCGCAGACGCCAGTAATCCTGAGTGCCAAGCGCCGCGGTAATGTCTTTCAAACCATTGTGGCCACCGGATGAGCCGCCTTTTTTCAGCTTGGCGCTGCCTGGCGGCAGATCCAGTTCATCGTGCACCACCAAGATTTCTTCCGCTGCTATCTTGTAGAAACGCGCGATGCCGCCGACCGACTGGCCGGAGCGGTTCATGAAGGTTTGCGGTTCCAGCAGCCAGACTTCCTGGCCGGCGATGCTGGTCTTGGCGACAAACGCATTGAAGCGGGCTTCGCGCGCCAGGTTGCGGCCAAGCTGGTTGGCCAGGTTGTCGACCAGCCAGAAACCGGCGTTGTGGCGCGTTTGTTCATATTCCGGACCGGGATTGCCGAGGCCAACGATGAGGCGGATGGACATGTTTTCTTGATTTTCGTATGAATAGCGTGCGCAAATTATAGAAGATGTGCGTGGCCAACAATAAAAAACCCGCCACGAGGGCGGGTTTTCAGCCAGAAAAATACCCTGGCAGAGATACAGCGACTATTACTTCTTGTCAGCAGCAGGAGCGGCTGGCGTAGCAGCGGCTGGAGCAGCAGCTGCTTCGGCTTCAGCTTCAACCTTGCCAGCTGGGATCGATGCAGTAGCGACAGTCAGGTTTTCTTGCGACACAGCCGAAACGCCCTTAGGCAATTTCAGATCGGCCAAGTGGATCGAGTGGCCGACTTCGATGTTGGTCAGGTCGACTTCAACGAACTCTGGCAGATCTGCTGGCAAACAAGTGATTTCCAGTTCAGCCAGAACGTGGCTGATGATGGCGCCGTGCAATTTCACTGCAGGAGCGATTTCTGCATTGATGAAATGCAGAGGCACTTTAACGTGAATTGCTTGTTTAGCGTCAACGCGTTGGAAGTCAGCGTGCAGGACCAGTTGTTTGTATGCGTGGACTTGGAAGTCGCGCAGCAAAACTTTCTGTACCTTGCCGTCGATTTCGAGGTCGAGGATCGAGGAATGGAAAGTTTCTTTTTTCAGCGCGTGGTACAGCGCATTGTGGTCCAGCGAGATATTGACCGGCGCGTCGGAACCACCATAAACGATACCTGGGGTTTGGCCAGCATTGCGCAGGCGGCGGCTCGCTCCGGTCCCCTGCTCTTTGCGTACAAATGCGATTACTTTCATTTTGAAGCTCCAATGTGTGCCGGATTGAAGTCCGGCGGTAAAAACCTTCCGCGACCAGAAGGTTTTGTTAAACCTGCCAGGTCAGACCCGGCAGGGAAATTCTTTATTCGGCAAACAGCGACATGACTGAGTCGCCCTTGGTAATGCGCTTAAAGGTCTCAGCCAGCAATTCCGCGCATGACAACTGGCGGATCTTGCCACAGGCCTTGGCTTCCGCCGACAGCGGAATGGTGTCGACGACCACCAGTTCGTCCAGCGGCGAATTGACTATGCGCTCAAGGGCAGGGCCGGACAGCACAGGGTGTGTACAGTAAGCGACCACTTTCTTGGCGCCGCGCTCTTTCAATACTTCGGCTGCCTTGGTCAGGGTGCCTGCGGTATCGACCATGTCATCCATGATCACGCAGTTGCGGCCTTCGACTTCACCGATGATGTTCATGACTTCCGACACGTTCGCCTTCGGACGGCGCTTGTCTATGATCGCCAGGTCGCAGTTCAGGCGTTTTGCCAAAGCGCGGGCGCGAACCACACCGCCGACGTCCGGCGATACGACCAGCAGGTCGTCGTAGTTCTTGCTTACCAGGTCGCCCAGCAAAATTGGCGATGCGTAGATGTTATCTACCGGAATATCGAAGAAACCTTGAATCTGGTCAGCGTGCAAGTCCATGATCAGGACCCGTTCAACACCGGCTTCCTGCAGCATGTTGGCGACGACCTTGGCCGAAATCGCAACCCGCGCCGAACGTGGGCGGCGGTCTTGCCTGGCGTAGCCGTAGTAAGGAATCGCTGCGGTAATGCGGCCGGCAGAGGCGCGCTTCAGGGCATCGACCATCAGCATGATTTCCATCAGGTTGTCATTGGTCGGTGCGCAAGTCGATTGCAGCACGAACACATCCTTGCCGCGTACGTTCTCGTTAATCTCGACCATGACTTCGCCGTCGGAGAATTTGGTAACGTTGGCTTTGCCTAGCGGGATGCCGAGTTGCTTGGCAACTCCAATAGCTAGTTCCGGGTTTGCGTTGCCGGTAAAAACCATCAGGTTTTCGTTTGCCATGGAGTTTCCTGGATACTGTCGTTAAAAAGTTGAAAAGCCGACAATGCCAGACTGATGGAGTCTTGCGTTGGCGGCTTATGTGTTCGCTGTGTGCAGTTGTTGTATTTCTGATGCGGCCAATGTTTCTGCCGCGATAAGACTAGTTACTGCAGGACATTATTGTCCGAATTTAATGGCAGGGGAAGAAGGATTCGAACCTTCGAATGCTGGAATCAAAATCCAGTGCCTTAACCAGCTTGGCGATTCCCCTACGCAACTTGTTGTCTATCATAAATCCGCGCTACACCGTATGCTGCGCTTGAATCTGATGCTAAACCGAATTCTGTACAACTAACTTTCTATAACAATCCAGCGAGCGGATGTTCCTGCATCGCTTTGGCTTTCCATGCTTTCCACTGGCTTGGCACTGATTTCAGTGCTGCGTCAGCTTGGTGTTCTTCGGTAAACGCACAAAAAACACAAGCACCTGATCCGGTCATCCTGGCATCTCCGTAATTGCCGAGCCATTTGATGGCTTCTGCAACTTCCGGGAACTGCTTTACTGCCACGGCTTCCAGATCGTTTTTTCCGAAGAGTTTTTTAGTACCTATCGAAAAGTCCGTCATTTTGACGGGTTTCGTACTCCTTGTCAATTCCGAAGATGAAAAAATTATTTCAGTTGGAATTGTTACGCCGGGCTGAATTATAACGAACCATAGCCTGGGGGTGTCAAGCTTTTGTAGCGATTCTCCGATTCCTTCTGCAAATGCATTTCGGCCAAACAGGAAAAACGGGACATCGGCGCCTAATTGCAAGCCCAAAGCCATCAATTCCTCACGTGACAGGCCGCCTTGCCACAGATGATTAAGTGCCATCAGCGTAGTGGCGGCATCGGAAGAACCGCCACCCAGGCCGCCACCCATCGGCAGGTTTTTTTCGATGCCGATATTCGCACCCAACGGTTTGTACGCCGATCCGGCAACCACGCTGCTTTTTGCCCGGATCGCCGTCTGCAATAATCTGGCGGCACGGACGACCAAATCGCTCTGTTCCGGCACGCCGGGAATGTCGGTGCTGCGCCGGATCAGGTCGTCATCGCGCACTTCGAAGTGCAGCAAGTCGTTGAAATCGACCAGCTGGAACACGGTTTGCAGAAGGTGATAACCATCTGCCCGCCGTCCGGTGACGTGTAAGAATAAATTCAGCTTGGCTGGCGCAGGACAGTTGTTCAGCGTACGGGGCATGGCAAATTCAATGTATTCAGTGTGATTGGCGATCGCTGATGACGATGCGGATCGCAACGTCGCCAGCCTGGGTGGTATTGCGCGCCAGGTCTATCCGCTTCGGATAGCTGTCGGCGGCATTGTCCGGGTTTTGCCAGTTGCTGTATTGGATCAGCCATTTATCGGCGGTAGTCACGCTGAAACTATCATCGGTGGCAGGCGTCGCGGTAAAGCGCTGGCCGGCAGCGTTCTGGCCGAAGCCTTGCAGCCAATCGCGCAAACCGGCAATCGGCAGTGGCCAACCCAAGGCTTGCACCGTCAAGGCATCGACATCGCTGGCGATGCGCGGCGGCTTGCCGGCTTGCTTCAGAGTGGCCTGGTCGGCGTCGATATTGATGGTGGCGAGCGTTTGCCCCAGTGGCGACAGCAAGGTGATCGCTGTTTCCTGCTTGCTTTGGGACCAGGTGAAGCTGCCGTACACCGCTTGCTCCTTGCCGTCCTGCTGATAGCGCAGGGACAGCCGGCCGCTGACATCGATGGCTTGATGATATTGGCGCGCAGCGCTGCCGGCGGTGCTGGCCGTTGTGGTGGTAGAGGGCGCTTGCGGCAGGACGCTGCAACCGCTCAATGCAATGGCGGCCAGTGCGACGGCCGCAAGGCTGGCGCCGCGCAATGCCGGCAGAGTCGACAGAATCGGCAGCAACGGCCATGAAGTCTTGCTGATGTTTCGCATCATAGTGTTGCGCGCAGTCTTGCCAGAGTGCTTTTCAATGCATCGTTTTGCGGATCTTTCTGGTGCACTTCACGCCACAGTTTCTGGGCATCGGTTTTTTGTCCCTTGACCCACAGCACTTCACCCAGGTGTACCGCGATTTCCGGATCGGGCAACAAGCTATAGGCAGTGCGCAACCGCGTTTCGGCTTCATCCAGATTGCCCATGCGGTACTGTATCCAGCCCATGCTATCGACAATGAATGGATCTTGCGGCGCCAGCGACAGCGCTTTCTGGATCAGGCTCAGCGCTTCCGGCAAACGGATATTGCGCTCGGCCAGCGAATAGCCAAGTGCGTTATACGCCTGCTGATTTTCCGGCGCTATTGCAATCAGTTTGCGCAAAGCGGTTTCCATCGCGGTCAGGTTGTCGAGTTTTTCCGCCGCCATCGCATAGTCGTACAACAGGTCTGCATTGTCGGGTTGCGCCTTGAGCGCGGTTTCCAGCACCTTGAAGGCTTCTTGCGGACGGTTGGCTTCGCGCAGCAATTGTGCTTCGACCTGGGTGACTTGCGTCTTTTCACGTTCGCCGTTGGTCTCGATTTCCGCCAGCACCCGGCGCGCGCCGTCCAGGTCGCCGCGTTTGGACAGCAATTGCGCCCGGCGTAGCTGGGCATCCAGGTAGGCATCGCCCGGCTCGACTTGCGCCAGCCATTTCAAGGCGGTGTCGGTGTCATTCCGGTCTGACGCAATTTGCGCCAGGATCAGCAAAGCCTGGGTACTGTCGCGCGACTCGTCGGGATGTTTGCTCAACTGATCGAGATAGCCGGTCAGGTAACGTTCGGCAGCAAAGCTGTCGCCGATCTGTGCATTCAGCAAGCCTAGCGCCAGCAAAGTGGTGACGTCTTGCTTGTCGTTTTTCAGCAGAATCTCAAACTGGCTGCGGGCTTTCTCGTATTGCTTTTGATCGATCAATGTGCGCGCATAAGCCACTCGCACTTCGCGCGAGCCGGGGTATTTTTTGAGGAAATCGGTCAGGATGCGTTCGACTTCCGTATTATCTGACGCGACTTGCGCACTGGTCAGGATTGCCAATTCGGAATCGGGCTTGAGATTCAACGCAATGTGCGCTTCTTCCTGAGCACGCATGGTATTGCCGATGCTGAAGGCTTCCTGCGCCAGCGCCAGATGTGCTTCAGACATCGCGGTATAGGGGGTTACCAGTTGTTCCAGCAGCGTGAAAGCGCCGGCCTTGTCTTGTGCTCGCGCCAGCAAGCGCTGGATTTGCAGCATCATGACGCCGCGCGCCTGCGGCGGTGCATCTTGCAGGCGCTTTTCCAGGATCGGCTTGGCTTCGGCCAGATTGTTGCTGAGCATGATGAAGCCGAGATAATACTGGGTCGCTTCTTCAGAATCGGGCGCCAGTTCGCGCCACAGCCGGATCGCCACCAGGGCTTCGCTGGCCTGCTTAGCGCTCAGCGCCATTTCGGCAGCGCGTCGCGCCAGGCGCGGGTCGCGCGTTTGTTGCGCAGCGCCGAGCAAAGTTACATACGCAGATTGCCAGTTTCCACGCTGAAAAGCGATTTCCGAACTAAGCACCTTGAACAGGATTTCCTTGGTGAGCGGCACCGCCGGCAAATGTTCTTCCGGCGGCTTGACCGGCATCGCCCGGGTCGCCAGCTTACGTGTTTTGAGCGGATCAGGACTGGCAGCCGTTGCAGTTGCATGCGGATCGGCAGGCGTGGCGCCAGTGGCCGCCGCTGAATCTTTGGCATCGTTGTTGCTTGGGGTAACACCGGCGCAAGCCGACAGCAGGGTAGAGAGCGTTACAATGGCAAGGGCTTTTTTCAAGGGACATATCCTAGCTTGTCAGCATTCGAGATCTGAATTTCAGAAGTAATCTTGATTTTACGCCCAACCAGAGAGCAACGCGTAGCGGCGCTCGCGTGTTTTTGTTTCAAAAAATGTATCGCAGCGTGCTGCATTTCCTGTCCTGTTTAATGTAAACGCTTATTACGTACTTTATTGCGCACTTATTTATTGCTTTATCAGATCCGTCGGGGGCCGAGTAGTTCGCGACAGAATTTGTCAGTTACTGCTAAACCCCGTCTCTGAAAATAACGACTTATGCCAGAATTACCTGAAGTAGAAGTAACCCGCCGCGGCGTTGCGCCACATCTCGATGGCCGTGTGGTCACTGCCGTGACCTTCCGTCACAGTGGTTTGCGTTGGCCGTTTCCGCAAGATTTGCCGGCACTGCTGATCGGCCGCGCGGTGCGCCGCGTTGAGCGTCGCGGCAAGTATCTGCTGCTGCGTTTCGATCATGGGACCGTGCTGATCCATTTGGGGATGTCCGGTCATCTGCGGATCCTGACGCTTGGTACTGCGCCGCAAAAGCACGATCATTTCGATCTTGTGGTCGGTCAGCAATTGCTGCGCCTGACCGATCCGCGCCGTTTCGGCGCCGTATTGTGGCATGACGATGCAGATGGCCCGGTGGAGCAGCACGTACTGCTGGCTGGTCTCGGGCTGGAGCCGCTGGAACAAGTGTTTTCGGCGCAGATTCTTTACCAGCAGACGCGCAACCGCAGCGCGCCAGTCAAGCAGGTGCTGCTGGCGGGCGATATCGTGGTCGGGGTCGGCAATATCTATGCATCCGAGAGCCTGTTCCGCGCCGGCATCAATCCGAAAACGCCGGCCAATCGCATCAGTCTGGCGCGTTATGAACGGCTGGTTGATGCCATTCGCATAATTTTAGCGACGGCAATTGAGAAGGGCGGCAGCACTTTGCGCGATTTTATTGGTGCTGATGGCCAATCTGGGTACTTCCAGCAGACTTATTTCGTCTATGATCGTGCTGGGTTGCCATGCAGAAATTGTGGAACGTTGATTACGCAGATCAAGCAAGGCCAGCGGTCAACGTTTTATTGCAAGAAATGTCAGAAGTAAAGTTGCAAACCAAGCTGCACAAGCAGGTAGAGAAAAGATTTTTAGAAATAGCACGTGAAGCTATTAAAAATATCAGAAACAAATATCAGAAACGATAGGCGAGAGAGATAGTGAGCAATCTAGTCCAGAAATTCCAGGAATACAGTGAGTGGCGTACCGGGGTAGCAGGCGCACTGCGGCGTTACCAGACTTGGGCGAGCGCATCGAAATTGTCGGATATCGCCAGCGAGCAGCGTATCGCGCGCGCGCTGGCGCGGCTGACCGACGATAAATTGTCGATCGCCTTCGTGGCGGAATTTTCGCGCGGCAAATCAGAGCTGATCAATGCGATCTTCTTTGCTGACTACGGCCAGCGCATCCTGCCGTCGGCCGCCGGACGCACCACCATGTGTCCGACCGAGCTGCTGTACGATGCCTCGTTTCCATCCTGTATCCGGCTGCTGCCGATAGAAACCCGCGCCGAATCGCAATCAACCAGCGATTACAAGGGTGCACATCATGTGTGGACGGTGCTGCCGCTGGATATCTCCTCTACCGATGGCATGCTGGAAGCATTCAAGCAGGTCAGCCTGACCAAATGGGTGCCGGTGGAAGAGGCGAAACTGTACGGTTTGTACGATGAAGACGATCCGGATGCCGCGGTCGCAATCGATGTTCTGGGCCGGGTCGAAATTTCCCAGTGGCGGCACGCCATCATCAACTTCCCGCATCCCTTGCTGAAAGAGGGACTGGTGATTATCGATACGCCGGGACTGAACGCGATCGGCACTGAACCGGAACTGACCCTTAACCTGATTCCCAACGCCCATGCAGTGCTGTTTATCCTGGCGGCCGACACTGGCGTCACCAAGAGCGACATCGACGTCTGGCGTCACCATATCGGTAGCGGCGCCGGCCGCATGGTGGTGTTGAACAAGATCGATAGCATGTGGGACGAGTTGCGTTCACCGTTCGAAGTCGAGCAGCAGATCAGCAGGCAAGTATCGAGCGTGGCGCATACCTTGGGATTATCGGAGGCGCAGGTCTATCCGGTCTCGGCGCAGAAAGGATTGGTCGGCAAGATCAATGGCGAGCCGGACCTGTTGCGCAGAAGCCGCTTGCCGGCGCTGGAAAATGCCCTGTCGCACGAATTGATTCCAGCCAAGCGCGACATCATCCGCTCGCAACTGATCGCTGATATCCAAGACTTGACCGTTACCAAGCAAGCCTTGATGTCAGCGCATATCCGCAGCGTGGTGGAGCAGTTGCTGGAACTGAAAAGCCTGCGCGGCAAGAATACTTCCATCATCAGCCACATGATGAAGCGTATCGATATCGAGAAAAAGGAATTCGACGAGAGCCTGCTGAAATTGCAGGGCACGCGCACGGTATTTGCGCGTCTCTCGGCCGGCGTTTTCACGACGCTGGGCATGGGTTTGCTGAAAGACGAAATCCGCAAGGCGCGGGAAACCATGGAAGGCAGCATGTTTACGGCCGGCTTCCGTCACGCGGTGAAGGAATTTTTCGACAAGTCGCAGGAAAACCTGATGCTGTCCGGTCAGAAAACCGATGAAATCTCGGAAATGATGACTATCATGTACCGCAAGTTCTCGACCGAACACGGTTTGGCCTTGTCGACGCCGATGCCGTTTTCTCTGGATAAGTATCGCAAGGAAATAAGCGTTATCGAAGCCGCCTACCATCGCCAGTTCGGCACGGTCACCCTGGTGAAAACCAGCCAGGTGGTGCTGATGCAGAAATTCTTCGATTCGATCGCCTCGCGCGTCAAGCAGAGCTTTCTGCAAGCCAATCGGGACGTCGACGCTTGGCTCAAGGTGGTGATGGCGCCGCTGGAAGAGCAGATCCGCGCCCATAAATCGCAGCTCAAGCAGCGGACCGATTCGATTGAACGGGTGCACGTTGCGATTGACAGCCTGGAAGAGAAAATCCAGTCGGTGGAAATGCTGCAGAAAGAACTGACTGCGCAAAGAAATACTTTGATGACGTTGGAGAATGATTTGAGAGGTGCGCTTGGAAACGAGTTGTCGACGATGAAAGTTGCGGTATAAATGAAACGCGTAGTAAACAGCAGTAGTCTCGCATCGGCAAACAAGCAGGCAGCCGATGCATTTGCCGACCCGTCTTTTTCCGCTGCGGTGATTGCATGGCAGAAGCAGCATGGCCGCCACGCTTTGCCATGGCAGCAAACGCGTGACGCCTATCGCGTCTGGCTGTCGGAAATCATGCTGCAGCAAACGCAGGTGGCGGCGGTAATTCCCTACTACCAAAAGTTTTTGTCCAGTTTCCCCGATGTGCATGCTCTTGCTGCAGCGCCCAGCGAGGCGGTAATGGCGCATTGGAGCGGCCTGGGCTATTACACCAGGGCGCGCAACCTGCATCGCTGCGCGCAAAGAGTGGTCGCTGAATACGGTGGCGTATTTCCGCACGATCCGGAGTTGTTGCAGGACTTGCCCGGCATTGGCCGTTCCACCGCCGCCGCCATCGCCGCCTTTTCCTATGGCGTGCAGGCAGCGATCCTGGACGGCAACGTCAAGCGCGTATTTGCCAGGGTTTTCGGCATCGAAGGTTATCCAGGCAGCAAACCGATCGAGGATGCAATGTGGCAGCGCGCGGTAGCGTTGCTGCCGGAGCAGGGCGTGGAGTCGTACACTCAGGGCCTGATGGATTTAGGCGCGACCCTTTGCACACGCAGCAGTCCGTCCTGCCAGACTTGTCCGCTGGCCAGGCGCTGCGTTGCGTTGGCCACCGACCGGGTAGGTGAGCTGCCGGTGCGCAAGCCGAAGAAAGCCATCCCGGAAAAACACACCGGCATGCTGGTGATCGTAGACCGGCACCAGGTATTGCTGGAACAGCGCCCTGACAGCGGCATCTGGGGAGGCTTGTTGTCACTACCGGAGATTTCTCCGGAAGCTGATTTCGACACAGCTCTAAGCCGCGCCACGGCAGCCTTCGGCACGGTCGCATCATGCGAGCCGTTGCAGCCCTTCACCCACGTGTTTACTCATTTCAAACTGCAGATATCGCCGTTCCAGATTAGTCTTGCAGACAGATTGGATGGCATTGCTCAAGCCAATTATGTTTGGTATCCAGCTGGAAAATTGATAGATGCGCCGCTGCCTGCGCCGGTCAAGAAATTGCTATTGGAAGTTTTCCGCGAAGCAGATTTGTTTGCTTAAACAGATTCTGATGCTAAGTTAAACGCGTATGAGTAAAAGGTACAAAGCTGTGATTTTTTGACGTTGACGTTGACGTTGACGTTGATTTTGATTTTGATTTTGACGTGTTCCGCATTGAGAACTTGCCAAAAGAGGCGCGTACCTGTCGGGAATTGTGAGACACATGTCTGAGCGTAGCGAGTTTGTGTCTCACCCGACTGGTACACGCCTCTTTTGGGGACCTGACCGAAGGGAAGGCAAGGGCTTTGCGGTCGCCTTTTCTTTGCTTACTTTCTTTTGGCCGGGCCGCGCAGGCAAGCAAAAGAAAGTGAGTAGCTGCCGGGCTACCCCCGGCTTGTATCCACGAAGCAGAAAACGTTTTAAGTAACGACGAACACATATTTGAACGCACACGGATATTCTCCGTGGCCCGTTAAATAGGGTCGGAGTAATTTTCGGCGATAGAGCTGCCGAAAAAAACTCCGACCCTATTTAACTACGCTTGTGGTGGCACGGAATTTCTGGATCTAAATGATGTTGTGCTGCAGAAGATATTGATGAACGATACCCAGCCGTTCGCGACCATCGGTCAGCTCCAGCAATTTCTGCCGCGCCTTCAAGGGAATCGGCAAGATCTCACACCAGCGATTGGCAACCCATCCCGGGTTGTCAAATCGTACCGGCAGCGAGAACGGGCTGGCGTAATCCACGCCATGTGCGGCCCGGCCCTTTTTGTTGATATCATCGATCACCACCTTCAAGGTGCTGGCACATTGCAAATGCACCGCATCGGGGCCAGTCGTCGGATCTTCATCGATCAACTCAATCTGCGCTTCCAGCCGCTGATCCTTCAACACCCGCTGCTGCAAAATCCGAAACCGCTGGCGACCTTCGGTGCGCAACATCATTACTCCCAGATCCTGCATGTCCCATTCGATGATCTGTGCCAGGCAGCCAACGCTTTCCGGCTCCGCGGCATTACCTACTTCCTGTCCGGATTTAATCAAAACGACGCCAAACTGCTGTTCGATCTTCATGCAATCCCGCAGCATGTCGAGGTAACGCGTTTCAAATACCTTGAGCGGCAACACGCCCCCCGGAAACAAGACGGTATTCAGAGGAAACAAGGGAATCCAGGGATTATTTTCGTGCATGGAAAGAGAGCGTGAACGACGGATAAATTGAGCAGCGTCGCAGGTTAGTGCTCGCCGGCGCGCTTGGCCAGTTCGCGATGGCGACGTACTACGCGCTCGGAGACCTGGAAGTATTCCGCCAACTGCTCGACCATGTATACCGAACGATGCTGGCCGCCGGTGCAGCCGATTGCCACCGTCAGATAGCTGCGATTATCGTTCTTGAACTCAGGCAGCCATTTTTCGACAAAATTGCGAATGTCGCTCAACAGGTCGGTGACCCGGGGCAGGTCTTCCAGAAAAGCGATTACGGGCTGATCGCGCCCGGTCAGCGGCCGCAATTTCACGTCGTAATGGGGATTTGGCAGCATCCGCACATCGAATACCAGATCGGCATCCAGCGGCACGCCGCGCTTGAACGCGAACGATTCGAACAGCAAGGTCAACGGCGCCGGTTCGGTGTCGACCAGCTCCTTGATCCAGCTGCGCAAACGGTTGGCGCTCATGTCGGAGGTGTCGATGGTATGGCCGATACTCTCGATTTCGACCAGCATCTCACGCTCGATCTGGATACACTCGGTCAAGGTCAGGCGGTCGCTCGGATTTTGGCCGGGCCGCAACCGATGCGATAGCGGATGGCTGCGGCGGGTCTCGGAAAAACGTGCGATCAGGGATTCGGTCTGCGCCGTCAGGAAAAACACCTTGACGTCGTGTCCTTCGGCGCGCAATTGCTGGATATCGCTCGGCAGGCCAGCCAACGAATCCGCACTACGGGCATCGGTGGCGACGGCGAGCATTTGCGCACCTTCATGCTGGCGGGTGGCGACCAAATCGCGCAGCAGCACTGGCGGCAGGTTGTCGACGCAAAAATAACCCGCATCTTCGAGTACCCGAAGAGCGACCGATTTGCCGGAGCCGGAAATTCCAGTAATAAGAATAATGCGCATTGGAGAATGATACCGTAAGTCGGGGTTTATGCCGTCAGGCCACAGGGAACATCGAAATTGGAAGCGGGCAGAAATAGAACAGATAATCCTGCTCGTCGAAAAAGCGCACTTGAGGAGTACGCTTTTGCCCAATTTTCCGCCACGTATTCTATATGGCACTGACGCCAAATTGGGCCAGATCCGATTGTGGTTTTGTAACGTTATGTGCCCGTCATGCGGACGTTCAAAGATCGCTGTCGCTATCCATCGCAATCCGTTGCCGGGCGATGAAATCCTTGAGCGTATCGATGCCGCGCAATTGCAGGATCGTATTACGCACCGCCGCTTCCAGCAGCACCGCGATGTTGCGGCCGGCGGCCACAGGGATGATGACCTTGCGGATTGCCAGCCCCAGTACTTCTTGCGTGTGGGCGTCGAGCGGCAAGCGCTCGTAGTTTTCTTCCAGCGTCGCGCGACGCACCAGATGGACGATCAGCTTGAGCCGCATTTTGCGGCGTACCGCGGTTTCGCCAAAGATGGTTTTGATATCGAGCAGACCCAGGCCGCGCACTTCCAGCAGGTTTTGCAGCAGATGCGGACAGCGTCCTTCGATCATGTTCGGTGCGATGCGTGCGAATTCGACCGCATCGTCAGCCACCAGCCCATGGCTGCGCGAAATCAATTCCAGGCCCAGCTCGCTTTTGCCGAGGCCTGATTCGCCAGTAATTAATACGCCGACTCCAAGCACATCCATGAACACGCCGTGCATGGTGATGCGCTGGGCCAGTTTTTTCGACAAATATACGCGCAGATAATCAATCACCTGTGCTGCGGGCAGCGGCGTTGAAAATAGCGGGATATTTTTTTCGTCGCAAATTTCCAGGATATCTGGCGGCGTCGCCAGCCCTTGCGCGATGATGAATGCCGGCGGTGCGCCCGCCACCAGTTCCGCGGTCTGATAGACGCGGGAGGTAGCTGAAAGGCGTTGGTAGTATTCGGTTTCCTGGTGGCCGAAGACCTGGATGCGGCCCGGATGGATCAGGTTCAAGTGACCGACCTGGTCGGCGGCTGAAGCCGCGTCGCCGGAAATCAGGCGCTCGCCGCCGGGAAAGCCGGCAAACCAGCCTAGTTGCAGCGACTCGCGGTTTTCGTCATACAGTTGCTGAATCGATAGAGGCGTGGAAGCGGGCATGATTGGCGTCTGACATAGTTACATAGTTAGTTAGGGCAAGATCGCCCGCAGACACCTTTAGGCGCTTCAAAAACCGGTTTACAGCGGTATTTGTGAAGCCCAGATAATAAAACGATGTCCCTATGCCAAATTATGTCGCATTTTCGGTGCCCATGGGCTGCCAGGCGACAATGTGGGCGTGCACGGAGGCCGGATCAGGATCGCTGGCCAGAATTTGGCGGAATGCATCGCTGGAAAACATTTCGGCGATTTCCGACAGGATTTCCAGGTGCTGCTGGGTGACGTTGTCTGGAATCAGCAGGAATACCAGCAGGTTGACCGGTTCGCCATCCGGCGATTCGAACGGGATAGGCTCGGCTAGGCGGACAAACGCCGCCAGCGGCGCTTTCAAGCCCTTGACCCGGCCATGCGGTACGGCGACGCCATGGCCAAGGCCGGTAGAACCCAGGCGCTCGCGTGCAAACAGGTTATCGGAGACAGTAGAGCGGGCAATGCCGCAGTTGTTTTCGAAGAGTAAACCGGCTTGTTCGAAAGCCCGTTTTTTACTGGAGACTTCCAGATCCAGCGCCACATTTTGTGCGGGCAGGATTTTTGCAAGATTAGTCATAATACAAATTGGTTTGCGGTCCAGTATGGATGGTTGTGTCTTAAGAGCCGCCATCGCTGAAAATCTAGCGCTGCATGTCGAAAACATGCCAATTTCGGGACTAGGCTGCGGCTCGTTACTGCTTGGCCGCAGATTCTACTACAACGTCTCCCCGATTTGGCCCAAGTCAGCATTGCTCAGGCTACGGTGCTGATGACACCCTTGAAGCGTCGCCAAGGCGCCGATTCGGTTTCTATTGGCGACACCCAAATCGAATTATAGACTTGATTCCAACCAACAACATCAACTTGCAGCGATGCTTGTCGCGGAATAGTGTGATTTTTTACTTAACTTCGAAGCGTGCGAAGATGAGCCAGACGTCGCCATTGCCTTTGTTCGACGACAGTCGCGGTACATAGGAACCCATCAACTTGGCGCCCTTGACCCCCAGCGATACCACCGGCAAGGCGAGCGGAAACGGGAAGCCGCCGAAATAATCCTGACGGCTCACCAGCATCGCGGTATAGCCGGCGCCGACTTCGACCGGTGTCTTGGGGACGTTCCAGATCCATTCGTAGGCATAGCCGGCCATGATCTGCGGACGCCAGTGGGAGTCGCGGATCGCCAGCAGATACAAGGATTCGTCGTTGCCGTCGGCATTGCGAATGGTGCGGCCGCCACCCAGGCCCCAGGCTTTTTCGTTCAACTCCCGAATTCTTTCTTCGGTATAGGTGTGACGGCCATGATAAGCATATCCAGACAGATAAACCTCCATGTCGCCGTTATCAACGATGTTATCCAGGCGGCTCTTGGTCTGTGTGAGCGTTTTGCTGAACCAGCCGGTGGTATCCGGGGTTTCCTGAGCGTGGGCCGGGGCGCAGATTACAGCGATCGCAGTCATGCCGGAGAAAAATGCGGTCCTTTTGAGGGAGGTAAAACGAGAAAAAATAGTCATAAAAAATAGGGTCCTTTACAGCGAGGTGGTACGGTAGACGCTGAGCCACCACGCGTCAATATCCCCGCTAATTTAATGCGTATTTATCTACATAAGTGCTGTCTTTTTGCTACAAACGTAACGAATTGTGTGTTATTGCCTTGCTTGGCGGCAATTCAATGGCGATTGCCCGGTGGAAAAATTGCTGCGCCATGGATTGATGTCAAGGCCGCCGCGACGGGTATAGCGCGCATATACAGACAGCTTTTGCGGCGCACAGTTGCGCATGACGTCCATAAAAATGCGTTCGACGCACTGTTCATGGAATTCGTTATGGTCGCGGAAGCTGATCAGGTAGCGCAGCAGGCTTTCCTGGTCGATGGCCGGACCGACATAATGGATTTGTACGCTGCCCCAGTCCGGCTGGCCGGTCACCAGGCAATTCGATTTGAGCAGGTGTGATATCAACGTTTCTTCAACGACAACTTGATTCGGATCGGCTTTCAATAGCGACGGATTCGGCTGGTACTCGTTGACTTCAATGTCCAGCCGGTCCAGTAACAAGCCTTGTGGTTCCTGCAGCTTCATGCTTGCAAAGGCGTCTGCCGTGGTCAGCGTCACGTGTACAGGGGCGCCGAAACCTGCCGACAAATCGGTACGCAACAGCTGCAGCAAGGCATCTGTATCTGCCAGTTTGGTTTGATTGAAGGAGTTCAGGTACAGCTTGAACGACTTCGACTCGACGATATTTGGAGAATCGGCCGGTACTGTGAACGTGGCGATGGCTACCTGAGGCTTGCCGCGCGCGTTGAGCCAGGACACCTCGTACGCGTTCCAGATATCGACGCCGAAAAATGGCAAAGTGCCGCTAACGCCTATTTCATCGCGCTTGCCCTGGCGAGCAATCGGGAACAGCAGCGAAGGTTGGTACTGGGTCTGGTAGGCGGCGGGTTTGCCCAACGGCGAAGCGTCGGGTGTATTGGGTATGGTCATGGCTCCTGCTTATACATATGCGTAAAAGCAGTATTTTGCCAGATAAGCATGATGTCCCTGATATTGGCCGTGTAATGCCGGCTATCGGAATCTTGCTGTTCGCTTGCAGCGGTGTGCCGCAAGCGAGTTTGAGCGCTCTAGCCAAGGAACAGCTTATAAACCGGATTCGCGCTTTCATCCCAGTAGCGGTAACCGAGACTGGAAAGGAAGGTGCGGAACGCTTTCATTTCCTTTTTTGGCACCTGCAGGCCGACCAGGATACGGCCGACGTCGCCGCCCTGGCTGCGGTAATGGAACAGACTGATATTCCAGTTAGGCGCCATCGAATTCAAAAAGCGCATCAGCGCGCCCGGGCGTTCCGGGAATTCAAAGCGGTACAGCAATTCGTCCTGCGCCAGCGCGCTCTTGCCGCCAACCAGGTGACGGACGTGGACCTTGGCCAGTTCATCATGGGTCAGGTCGAGCGTGCTGAAGCCGTGTTTTTCGAAATTCCTGGCGATCTGGCTGGCTTCGTCGCGGCCCGAAATCGCCACGCCGACAAACACATGTGCGGTTTTTTCGTCGCTGATGCGGTAGTTGAACTCGGTAACGTTGCGCGGTCCAACCAGCTCGCAGAAGCGGCGGAAGCTACCGCGCTGCTCGGGGATGGTGACTGCGTACACCGCTTCGCGCAGCTGGCCGATATCGGCCATTTCAGCAACGAAGCGCAGGCGGTCGAAATTCATGTTGGCGCCGGAGGCGATGGTGACCAGCGTCTGGTTCTTGATGGCCTTGCGCGTACCCTTGAACCGCTCGACATAGGCCTTGGCGCCGGCTACCGCCAGCGCGCCGGAAGGTTCCAGGATGCTGCGGGTATCCTGGAATACATCCTTGATTGCGGTGCAGACGGCGTCGGTATCGACCAGGATCACTTCGTCCACATACAGGCGCGCCAGGCGGAAAGTTTCTTCGCCGACCAGCTTGACTGCGGTGCCGTCGGCAAACAGGCCGACGTCCGGCAGTGTCACGCGGCGGCCGGCGGCCAAGCTGCGCGCCATGCCGTCGGAATCCGTGGTTTGCACGCCGATGATCTTGATCTCGGGCCGCACTGCTTTGACATAAGCTGCGATGCCGGCAATCAGGCCGCCGCCGCCGATCGGCACGAAGATCGCATGGATCGGCCCGGCATGCTGGCGCAGGATTTCCATGCCTATGGTGCCTTGGCCCGCGATTACGTGCGGATCGTCGAAAGGATGGACAAAAGTCAGCTTGAGCTTCTTTTCCAGTGTCAGCGCGTGGTTGTAGGCGTCGGTATAGGAGTCGCCGAACAGTACGACGTCGCCACCGCGGCCGCGGACCGCATCGACTTTGACTTGCGGCGTGGTGGTAGGCATCACGATCACAGCGCGGCAACCGAGTTTGGCCGCCGACAGCGCCAGTCCCTGGGCGTGGTTGCCGGCCGAAGCGCAAATCACGCCGCGCTTGAGCTGCGCCGGCGTCAGGCTGGCCATTTTGTTGTAGGCGCCACGCAACTTGAAACTGAACACGCTTTGCATATCCTCGCGCTTGAAATAAATCTGGTTTTCAATTCGCTGCGAAAGCGTTGACGCCAGTTCAAGCGGGGTTTCGACCGCGACATCGTAGACGCGGGCGGTGAGGATTTTTTGCAAATAATCTGTAGTCATGTCGTTAGTCAGTAGCGGTCCGGTAGCATTTTGAACGTGATCGGCAACAGGATCAGGCGGAGGGAAACAGCCGGTCATTATAATGGAGGGCTTTTTTAGCGCCACCAGGTTTTTCGGCCACGTCTTATCTTGAGCCGTCGCGCAAGCCGATCTGCCGTATTTATGAATTGTTTTCCATGATCGAATCCGCTGTTTTATGGCTGCTCAAGACGCTGGCTGTGCCTACCGTCGGCCTGACTTCCGTCTTTATCATCAGTTTTGTTGCCGCGACTTTGTTGCCGTTAGGTTCAGAGCCGGCGGTGTTCGCTGTGATCAAGGCCAATGGCGCGCTGTTCTGGCCCGTGATTTTTGTCGCCACCCTGGGCAACACCCTGGGCGGCGTGGTTGATTACTGGATGGGTTACGGCGCCAAGCAAGCCTTTGCGCGCGAGCGTGGCAGCAGCTGGTTCTGCTGGCTGGAGCGCTATGGCGCAAAGACCATGCTGCTGGCCTGGGTGCCTGGTATCGGCGACCCGATTTGTACCCTTGGCGGCTGGCTCAAGCTGCCGTTCTGGCCTTCCGTCATGTATATGGCGATCGGCAAATTTTTGCGCTACATCCTGGTGGTCTGGCTGTTGCTGCATGTGCCGGATGGCTTTTGGCGCGAGGTTGCAAGCTGGCTGGCGTAAGCTGGAAATAAAGCGTGGATTTTTGCGGCGCACTATTATATATTTCCCTGGGTCAACACTAGTTTGCATGCTTCTTTGAAATCGAAAATCTTTCGAGGAGAGAACGCTATGAACAAACTGGACATCAGGGAGATTTGTGAGCGCATCGCAGTGCAAGCGCCGTATTTTGCATTTACAGAATTGCGCGGCGTACCGAATCGGATAGTCCAAGGAACGTTTTCGTCAGAGCAGCCTTTAGGTTTTGAAAATGGCCCCGTTGCCTCCGCAGAAATCGGCCGTCACCTGGCGATTCTGGGTTCATGCGCCGCTGTCGCCTGGCAAGCAGAGCCGCCGGTCTCGCAGATCTATTATCTGGCGACCAAGGCCCGTTACAGTAAACTATATGATGTAGCTCCTCGCGAACCGGGTGCTGTGTTCCAGGCCACGGCGGAAGTCTTACGGCAGGACCGGCGTTCGCTAATTACGCAGGCCACCATTTCGGCTGAAAAGCCGTTTGCCCATCTTCATTGCGAATACCAGGCTTTAACGGAGCCGGTATTCCTGCGCCTGTTCAAGGATTACCGGGTGCCGTCGACGCCGTCTCCCGATCATTCTCCCTATAGACAATCGGTACAGCTTGAGTTTGACGACGCCGTCGGCCATTCCCTTATCGCCCGCAGCAAGGCGCTGGCGCCAGCCCGTTGCGCCGGACATTTTCTCGATTACCCGGCATGGCCGGTCGCCATCATTGTCCATACGGTGGCGCAAACCACCAGCAGGCTGCTGCATCATATCCTCGACAAAGAAGTCAGCTACACCGTTGTCAAGTGCGATCTGTCGGCGCATCAGCTGGTGCCGGCGTCCGAGCCCCTGTCTTTTCATACCAGCTGCATGTCGGCCTCCGCCTATCTGTCGCACTATGTGTTCGAAACCCGCGTGATGCGGCAGAGGGAGATTGTCGCCACGGTACGCACCGAATTGCAGGTGTGAGCCGCGGAAATCCATGATTTGCATTCAAAGAGCACGCAACATCGCCGGCGTAATCAGCAATAAAACCACATAGGGCAGCATGCGCAATGGCCAGGCGCGCTTGCGCAGCAGATGGGAAAGGCCGAAGTAGGGGTTTCTGGTGGATAAGGACACGGGCGTCATGCTGCAACTCCTCAAGAATCGGCTGTTCAGCCTTTGCATTGGCCGTAGTCGGCCAATGTGAGGGCGATACTTTCCATGATTTCGCTGATGATCTGGCTGAACACGAATGCTCCATAATTCTAGTGGTGGTGAAATTATTATAGATATAGACTATTAAATTATAAAAATTGATTATTTTTATTGTTTTTATTGGTTTTGGCTATCTTTGGCAAGCCGCTACCTTGCGGTGCACAAATCGCCATGTTGCCGTCGCGAAGGGGCGCAATCAGCTAAAATGATGCTCCAGCAGCTGAAGACCATGCAGTAGTCACCTCTTAAGATCAATGAACGCCCCAGTCAAAATCCAGGCATTATTGTCAGACGCGCCACACGGCGCCACCCCTACGCGATTGCGCGAGATTCCCTATAACTACACCTCGTTTTCCGATCGCGAGATCGTCATTCGTCTGCTAGGCGAAGCGTCCTGGCGCTTGCTCGACGAGCTGCGCGGTAAACGCCAGACTGGACGTTCCGCACGCATGTTGTACGAAGTGCTGGGCGACATTTGGGTAGTGCGCCGCAATCCGTACTTGCAAGATGACATGCTGGACAATCCCAAGCGTCGCCAAGCTCTGATTGATGCGCTGCATCATCGCCTGAGTGAAGTCGATAAGCGTCGCATCGTCACCGATGCGGCCGACAATGGTGACGCGGTTAGCGACGAAGAAGCCAAAAAACGCAGCGAAAATGTCGAAGCGCTGCTGGCCGCAGCCAGGAAAGCGATTGCCGCTTTCTCTGACGAATTCCGCCAGACCTACGACCTGCGCAAGCGCGCCAACAAGATACTGGGGCGCTATACCGCCAAGGACAATATCAAGTTCGACGGCCTGTCGCGCGTCTCGCATGTGACCGACGCCACTGACTGGCGCGTCGAGTATCCGTTCGTCGTGCTGACGCCGGACGGCGAAGATGAAATGGCCGGCCTGGTCAAGGGCTGCATCGAACTCGGCCTGACTATCATCCCGCGCGGCGGCGGCACCGGCTATACCGGCGGCGCGATTCCGCTGACGCCTTTGTCGGCGGTCATCAACACCGAAAAGCTGGAACAGCTCGGCGCAGTCGAAATGGCTGTGCTGCCAGGGCTGGATAAAGAATACGCGACGATCTACTCGGGCGCCGGCGTAGTCACCAAGCGTGTCTCCGACGCCGCTGAAAAAGCCGGCTTCGTATTTGCGGTCGATCCGACTTCGGCTGAGGCATCCTGCGTCGGCGGTAATATCGCCATGAATGCGGGCGGCAAGAAAGCAGTGTTGTGGGGTACTGCGCTGGATAACCTGGCGAGCTGGCGCATGGTGGATCCGAACGGTGATTGGCTCGACGTTACCCGTCTTGATCACAACCTCAGCAAGATCCACGATACGCCGCTGGCGCGTTTCCAGCTTGAATGGCGTCATCCGGCGGAAAAAGGGCGTCCAAGCGAAAAGCCGTTCAAGACGGAAATCCTGGAAATTGCCGGCCGCGTGTTCCGCAAGGAAGGTCTGGGCAAGGACGTCACCGATAAATTCCTGGCGGGTTTGCCGGGGATTCAAAAAGAAGGCTGTGACGGTCTGATCACCTCCGGGCGCTGGATCCTGCACAAGATGCCGAAGCATACGCGCACGGTTTGCCTGGAATTTTTCGGCCAGGCGCGCGATGCCATTCCATCGATCGTCGAGATCAAGGATTTCCTCGACGCGGAAACTAAAAAGGGCGGTGCGATCCTGGCCGGTCTTGAGCATCTGGATGAGCGCTATCTGCGCGCAGTCGGCTACACCACCAAATCCAAGCGCGGCGTACTGCCGAAGATGGCCTTGTTCGGCGATATCGTCGGCGACGATGAAAACGCGGTAGCGCATGCGGCATCGGAAGTGGTGCGCATGGCCAACAACCGGGTCGGAGAAGGTTTCGTCGCGGTGAGCCCGGAAGCGCGCAAGAAATTCTGGCTGGACCGTGCCCGCACGGCCGCCATCGCCAAACATACCAATGCCTTCAAGATCAATGAAGACGTGGTGATTCCCCTCAATCGCATGGGTGAGTACACCGATGGCATCGAACGCATCAACATCGAACTGTCGGGCAAGAACAAGCTGCAATTGCTGGACGAATTGCGCGACTTCCTGCTCAATGGCAATCTGCCCTTGGGCAAGGGCGACGACGCTGACGGCGACGACATTCCGGCTACCGAAATCCTGGAAGACCGCGTGCATCAGGCCGAGCAATTGCTGGTCGACGTCAAGGCGCGCTGGACCTATCTATTGGCAAACCTGGATCAGCCGCTAAAGGACGCCAAGCAGGAACTGGCGGGACTTGGGCTGGACAAACTGGGCCTGGTATTTGACGAACGTCTGCGAACGCAGCCAGAGGCAACCGTATTCGACGTAGTGCAGGACCGCACCATCCGCGTCTCCTGGAAACAGGAAGTGCGCGCCTTGCTGCGGCAAATTTTCAATGGCGCTTCGTTCAAGCTGATTCTCGACGAGTGCAGTGCAATCCACAAGCGTGTGCTGCGCGGCCGCGTGTTCGTCGCCCTGCATATGCACGCCGGCGACGGAAATGTCCACACCAACTTGCCAGTCAATTCCGATCACTACGAAATGCTGCAGGATGCGCATGCCGCTGTGGCGCGCATCATGACCTTGGCGCGCTCGCTGGACGGCGTGATTTCGGGTGAGCATGGCATCGGCATCACCAAGCTGGAATTCCTCACTGAGGATGAAATCAAGGATTTCCGCAGCTACAAGCTGCGCGTCGATCCGGAAGGCCGCTTCAACAAGGGCAAGCTGCTCAACCTGCCTGGCTTCGAAGCTGACCTGAGCAACGCCTACACGCCGTCGTTCGGCTTGATGGGCCATGAATCGCTGATCATGCAGCAAAGCGATATCGGCGCCATCGCCAACAGCGTCAAGGATTGCCTGCGTTGCGGTAAATGCAAACCGGTGTGCGCAACCCATGTGCCGCGCGCCAACCTGCTGTATTCGCCGCGCAACAAGATTCTTGCTACCTCGCTGCTGGTGGAAGCCTTCCTGTATGAGGAGCAGACGCGGCGCGGCATCTCGATCAAGCATTGGGAAGAATTCGAAGATGTGGCCGACCATTGCACCGTCTGTCATAAATGCGTGACGCCATGCCCGGTCGATATCGACTTCGGCGATGTCTCGATGAACATGCGCAACCTGCTGCGCAAGATGAACAAGAAATCGTTCAATCCCGGCACGTCTGCGGCCATGTTCTTCCTCAACGCCACCGATCCGGCCACCATCAACATGACCCGTAAGGTCATGACCGACTGGGGCTTCAAGGCGCAGCGTTTCGGCAACGACATGCTCAAGAAATTCGCCAAGAAGCAGACCAAGAAACCGCCGGCCACGGTGGGTAAAGCGCCGATCAAAGAACAGGTGATCCACTTCATCAACAAGAAGATGCCGGGCAACCTGCCGAAGAAGACTGCGCGCGCCTTGCTGGATATAGAAGACGACAAGATCGTGCCGATCATCCGCGATCCGAAGAGCACCACCGCCGATACCGAAGCCGTGTTTTATTTCCCTGGTTGCGGTTCGGAGCGGCTGTTCTCGCAAGTCGGCCTGGCAACGCAAGCGATGTTGTGGCAAGTCGGTGTGCAGACTGTGCTGCCGCCGGGCTACCTGTGCTGTGGTTATCCGCAACGCGGTTCGGGCGACTTCGACAAGGCCGAGAAGATCATCACCGACAATCGCGTGTTGTTCCATCGCATGGCGAATACCCTGAACTATCTCGACATCAAGACCGTGATCGTCTCATGCGGCACTTGCTACGACCAGTTGCAGGGCTACCAGTTCGACAAGATCTTCCCGGGCTGCCGCATCATCGATATCCACGAATACCTGCTGGAGAAAAATCTGAAGCTGGAAGGCGTGAGCGGTACGCGTTACATGTATCACGACCCTTGCCACAGCCCGATGAAACAGCAGGATCCGATGAAGACGGTGAACGCACTGATCACCACCGACAACGGCGCCAAGATCGAGAAGAACGAACGCTGCTGCGGCGAATCGGGCACCTTCGGCGTCAGCCGTCCGGATGTCTCGACCCAGGTGCGCTTCCGCAAGGAAGAGGAAATGAACAAGGGTGCAGACAAGTTGCGCGCCGACGGTTTTGGCGGCGACGTCAAGATCCTCACCTCCTGCCCGTCTTGCCTGCAAGGTCTGTCGCGCTACAACGATGACTCCGGCACAACCGCCGATTACATCGTAGTGGAAATGGCGCGTCACCTGCTGGGTGAAAACTGGTTGCCGGATTATGTTGCCCGCGCCAACAACGGCGGCATCGAACGGATCCTGGTGTGACCATGGCAGAACATCCGATTGATTGCGAACTGTGCAGCGGCGACGGTGGGGAAGTTCTCCACCGCGCCGAAAAATTCCGCGTGGTGCTGGTGGACGACGCAGCCTATCCGGGTTTTTGCCGCGTTATCTGGAACAGCCATGTCAAGGAAATGACGGATTTACCTGTGGCCGATCGCAGTACGCTGATGGCTGCGGTATGCAAAGTCGAATCCATTGTGCGCGCCGTCATGCAGCCGGAAAAAATCAATCTGGCCAGCCTCGGCAACATGACGCCGCATCTGCATTGGCACGTGATTCCGCGCTATCTGGACGACGCGCAATTTCCGAGTCCCGTCTGGGCGGAAGTACAGCGGCAAACGCCGCTGGTCAGCCTGGCGCAACGGCAGGGATTGCTGGACGCGCTGCGTTCGGCGGTCGCTACGCAGTTTTAATCTTATCCAATTTAATCTCCAATGACCGGCTCAAAACAATCCGCACCAGCGCCCGTACCCGTGTCTTTCACTGTGCACAAGCAATCGTGCAAGCTGGAAGTCGCTTTCGACGATGGCGCAGTTTTTTCGTTGCCGTTCGAATTGATGCGGGTCTATTCGCCGTCCGCCGAAGTCAGCGGCCACGGTCCGGGGCAAGAAGTACTGCAGACCGGCAAGCGCAACGTCGAGATGGTGGCGCTGGAACCGGTTGGCAACTACGCGGTCAAGCCGACCTTTTCCGACGGCCATGTCAGCGGCATTTTTACCTGGGCCTATCTGTACAAGCTGGGGCGCGACCAGGACGCAATGTGGGAAGATTATTTGCGCCGGTTGGACGATGCCGGACATGGACGAGAAGCCGGCCGCGACCTGTCCATGACAGCCAAGTCCGTCGGCGGTCACGGCTGCGCATAAGAAGCGGTGGCCTGCGGCCTCTAGGAATTGGCCGCGTTTCTCGGTTTGATTCCCATCTCGCGTAACGCATCGCCGATAGCATGCACTGCCTGTCGCATTTCTTCAGCGCCGATCGCGCCTATGCAACCGACGCGGAACGTCTCGGCCTGGGTCAGTTTTCCCGGGTAGAGAATGAAACCTTTATCGCGCACCCGGTTGTAGAAATCCTTGAATTCATAACTGGCGCTTTTCGGCGCATGCATGGTGACGATGATCGGCGCCTGGATTTTCGCCGGTAAAAACTGGATCAGGCCAAGCTCGCGCATGCCCGCCATCAGCGTGTCGTAGTTTTTGGTATAGCGCGCCAATCGCGCCGGCTGGCCGCCTTCGGCAACGAACTGATTCAAGGCCTGATGGAAAGCCACCACGATATGCGTCGGCGGCGTGAAGCGCCATTGTGTAGTCTTTTCCATGTAGACCCATTGATCATGCAGGTCGAGCGACAGGGAGCGCGAGTTGCCGGCGGCCTTTTCCAGTACGCACTTGCGCACGATGACAAAACCCATGCCCGGAGGACCTTCGATGCATTTCCCGCTGGCGGCGATCAGGGCGTCGAAACTGATTTTGGCAGCATCGATTTCTAGCGCACCGAAGGAGCTCATCGCATCGATGATCAGGCTTTTCTTGTGTGACGCCACGACCTCGGCGATATTTTGCAAGGGATTGAGGATGCCGGTGCTGGTCTCGCAATGGATCACGCCGATATGGGTGATGCTACGGTCGTTGCTCAAGATACGTTCGACATCGGCGCCGGTAGTAGGCACATCGTCCGCTGTTTCAAATACCGAGACCTGGCGTCCCATCATTTCCACAATCTTGGCCATGCGCTTGCCATAGGCACCATTGATCAGCACCAGCATATGGCCGTTGCGCGGCAGCAGGGTATTGATCGCAGCCTCTATCGAAAACGTGCCGCTGCCTTGCATCGGCACACAGACGTGGCTCTCGTGGGCGTTTGCAATATCCAGCAACTGCTTGCGAACCTTGGCGGTAATGGCGTTGAACGAGGCATCCCACGAACCCCAGTCCTGCAGCATAGCGCTCTTGGTGGCGAGCGAAGTGGTCAATGGTCCCGGGGTCAGAAGAATCGGGTCGCGGCTTTGCAAGCTCATGATATTTCCTTTGGTCTGGTGCGGGTTCAGGCAAATTTGTCGCTGATATGTATTTGTTTTTGTTTAACTCGTATTACATCATGTCTTATGTATTTTGTTGACAATCTACACGTTGTTAAATTAAAGTGCAATCACCAACTCGAAAAAAAGCAAAATGCCATGACAACAAATCGCACTATGAACACCATCGCCCTGGTCCAGAAAAACTCCCTGCCTTCACTAGTTCAGAAGGAGTTGGAGCGGATGATCCTGGCCGGTGACCTGGTGGCCGGCGACAAGCTCAATGAAGTCTCGCTGGCCGAAATGCTGGGCGTTTCTCGCGGGCCGGTGCGCGAAGCATTCCGCGCACTGGAAGAGGCGGGGCTGGTACAACAGGAAAAAAATTGCGGCGTTTTCGTGCGCCAGATCTCGGTCGAAGAAGCCGATGAAATCTATGAGGTGCGCGCTGCACTGGATGAACTGATCGGCCGCAAGCTGGCGAGCATCATCAAGCCGGTGCAAGTGCAGGAATTGCGCATGCTGCTGGAGCGGATGGATGGCATGGTGGCCCTGGGCGATGTCGACGGCTATCTCAAGCTGAACCTGAGTTTCCATGACGCGTTAGTGCAGTTCACGGCCAACAAGAAGCTGTTGCATACCTACCGTCGCCTGGTCAACGAGCTCAATCTGTTTCGCCGCTCGGCGCTGGCGCAAAAAGGCAGCTTGCCTACTTCGACCACTGAGCATCATCAGATCGTCGATGCCATCGCCGCGGGCGACGCGCAAGCGGCCGGCGACATCATGCGTGAGCACGCAGTGGCAGGACGCAACCGCATGCACAAGGCGCAGGCGCAAAAAACCGCCGCAGCTGAACAGATCGCCTTGAAATCATCTTGAGGCAATCCGTAACGCTACCCATCAAGCGAACCATAGCAACCCAGTCAGATTCTTAGCGAAGGTAATTCCATGTCCAATACCAAAATCACTGGCGCCCTCAACGTCAACGGCCGCAGCTATCCGGCGATGCAGCAGCCGCTGGTCGTGGTCTGTGTCGATGGCTGCGAGCAGGAGTACATCAACCAGGCGATACAGGCCGGCGTCGCGCCGTTCCTTAAAAAGATGGTGGAGCATGGCACGGTATTGAGCGCCGATTGCGTGGTGCCAAGCTTTACCAATCCGAACAACCTGTCGATCGTGACCGGCGTGCCGCCAGCAGTGCATGGAATTTGCGGTAACTACTTCTACGACCTGGAAACCAAGCAGGAAGTGATGATGAACGACGCCAAATACCTGCGCGCCGCTACTATCCTGGCGACTTTCGCCGATGCCGGCGCCAAGGTGGCGGTCATCACTGCCAAGGACAAGCTGCGCGGCCTGCTGGGCCACAAGATGCGCGGTATCTGCTTCTCGGCGGAAAAGGCCGACCAGGCAACGACAGAACAAAACGGCATCGACAACCTGCTGGAGCGGGTCGGCATGCCGCTGCCATCGGTTTATAGCGCGGAATTGTCGGAGTTCGTATTTGCTGCCGGTGTCAAGCTGCTGGCCAGCGAACGACCGGATATCATGTATCTGTCGACCACCGACTACATCCAGCACAAATACGCTCCCGGCACGCCCGGCGCCAACGCCTTCTACGCGATGATGGACCATTACCTGACCCAGCTCGATACCTTGGGTGCCGTCATCGGCCTGACGGCAGACCACGGCATGAACGCCAAGACCGACAGCGCGGGCAAGCCCAACGTGATTTACCTGCAGGACGTGCTGGACGCCAAGGTCGGCGTCGAGAAGAGCCGCGTCATCCTGCCGATTACCGATCCTTATGTGGTGCATCATGGCGCGCTTGGCTCCTACGCCACGGTATATCTGGGTACAACGGCAAACGCCGCCGAGATCGCTGACCAGATCCGCGCTATTCCCGGCATCGAACTGGTGCTGACGCGCGAACAGGCGGCGCAGCGCTTCGAGTTGCCGCCGGATCGAATCGGCGACCTGGTGGTGGTCAGCGAACGCCTGACCGTGATCGGCACCGCCGCCAGCCGGCACGACCTGTCGGAACTGAAATTACCTTTGCGTTCGCACGGCGGCATCTCTGAACAAAGAGTGCCGTTGATGTTCAATCGCAAGCTGAGCGCGATACCTGCCGATCACCGGTTGCGCAATTTCGATGTGTTTTATCTCGCAATGAACAACGCACAGTAGATTTCAACCGTCTTACAAATGTGACACTTAAATGCGACACCTGATCTGAGGACATGATGCTGACCGAACTAAGCAAGCTCAAGCAGGGCGAACCTTTACATCAAGACCTGCGGATTGCCGGCAAGCTGGTCGGCAACCCGCGCCGTATAGAGATTCGCAACCCTTTCAACGGCGCATTGGTCGGCTCGGTGCCGAAGGCCACGGTCGAAGATATCCGCCATGCGTTCCGTGTGGCGCGCGCCTTCCGCTCGCCACTCACGCGCTACGAGCGTTCGCGCATCATGCTGCGCACGGCAGAACTGCTGCGCGCCAATACCGACGCCATTTCCGACCTGATCACGGCGGAAGCCGGCCTGTGCAAGAAAGACAGCCTGTACGAAGTCGGCCGCGCTTGCGATGTGTTCGTGTTCGCCGCCAACCAGGCGCTGGTGGACGATGGCCAGGTGTTTTCCTGCGACCTGACGCCGCATGGCAAGCAGCGCAAGATCTATACTCTGAAAGAGCCGTTGCTCGGCGCCATCTCGGCGATTACGCCTTTCAATCATCCGCTCAACCAGGTCGCCCACAAGGTGGCGCCATCCATCGCCACCAATAACCGCATGGTGCTGAAGCCGACTGAAAAGACACCCTTGTCGGCGTTGCTGCTGGCAGATATCTTGTATGAGGCTGGCTTGCCGCCGGAAATGTTTTCGGTGGTAACCGGCGACCCTGCGGAAATCGCCGATGAAATGCTGACCAATCCGGACGTCGACCTGGTGACGTTTACCGGTGGCGTGCCGATCGGCAAATACATCGCCGGCAAAGCAGTGTACAAGCGGCAGGTGCTGGAGCTGGGCGGCAATGATCCGATCATCGTGATGGAAGACGCCGATCTGGATGAGGCGGCGACGCTGGCGGTCTCCGGCTCGTATAAAAATTCCGGCCAGCGCTGCACAGCGATCAAACGCATGATCGTGCATCAGGCCGTGGCGGATGAATTCGTCGATCTGCTGGTGAGCAAAACCAGGGCGATCAAATACGGCGATCCGATGGATCTGCACAACGACATGGGGACGGTGATCGACGCCCGTTCCGCCGCCGCCTTCGAAGCCAAGGTGAATGATGCGCAACAGCGTGGCGCCAAACTCCTGTTCGGCAATATCCGCGACGGCGCGGTGTACTCGCCGACAGTGCTGGATCACGTGCCCGCCGATTGCCAGCTGGTCGCCGAGGAAACTTTCGGACCGGTGTCGCCAGTCATTCGCTGCACCGATATTGCCGACGCGATCCGCATCTCGAATTCCACGCCTTACGGCCTGTCGTCATCGGTGTGCACCAACCGTCTCGATTACATCACCCGCTTTGTGCGCGAACTGGAAGTCGGCAGCATCAACGTCCGCGAAGTTCCCGGCTATCGCCTGGAATTGACGCCGTTCGGCGGCATCAAGGACTCCGGCCTGGGCTACAAGGAAGGCGTGCAAGAGGCGATGAAGAGCTTCTGCAATACCAAAACCTATTCATTGCCCTGGAATTAACAGGAAATAACGCTGAACAAAGCATGCTCACTATTCCACAAATTTGCGATCTTTTCGAACAAGGCGGCCATGCAATGTACAGCGGCGAGCCGGTCAACCAGCTTCAGCATGCGCTGCAATCGGCCACGCTGGCCGAACAGGACGGCGCTTTGCCGGAGCTGGTTTGCGCCGCCTTGCTGCACGACCTTGGCCACTTGCTGAATCCGCAGGGCGAGACGCCATCCGCGCGCGGTGTCGACGATACCCATCAGTATTTCGCCATCCCTTATCTGCGCGGTCTGTTCAGTTCGGCGGTGCTTGAGCCGATCCGCCTGCATGTCGACGCTAAGCGCTACCTGTGCGCGACCGATGCCGGCTACTGGGGACGCCTTTCCGAAGATTCCAAGCGCAGCCTGGAACTGCAGGGTGGAATTTTCTCGGCTACCGATGCCGAGCAATTCATTTCCCGCCCCTACGCTGCGGACGCTGTCCGGTTGCGTCTGTGGGACGACCAAGCCAAGGTAGACGGCATGGCAACACCCGATTTACAGTATTTTTCCAAGCTGATGAACGCTTGTAAAGTGGACCCAAGCCAAGCCGGCGTAGCTTGATCCGGCCCGACCTTATTCAGGATAGAAACCCATGCGCCCATTCTGGCTGGAAGATGCATTATTCGCCGACGGCGAGCTAGCGCCCGCTTTGCAAGGAACGCAACGTGCTGACGTCGGCATCGTCGGCGGCGGCTTCACCGGGCTGTGGACGGCGATTCAGCTGAAACAGAAAAATCCGACGCTGGACATCGCCATCATCGAAAGCGACCTGTGCGGGGCCGGCGCCAGCGGCCGCAATGGCGGTTGCCTGCTGACCTGGTCCACTAAATTCTTTACCTTGCGGCGGCTGTTCGGCGAGGCTGAAGCGGTACGCCTGGTCAAGGCATCCGAGGCGGTGGTCGGGCATATCGGCGACTTCTGCCGCGAGCACAAGATCAACGCCGAGTTTCGTCAGGACGGCACGCTTTATACCGCCACCACCAAGGCGCAACTAGGTGTGCTGGACCCTGTGCTGGACGAATTGAAGCGACAAGGCATCAGCTCGTATCACACGCTGCCGGACGCTGAAGTGCAACGCCGTTCCGGCTCCGCACGCAATCTCTCCGGCGTGTTTTCTCCGATGGCAGCGACAGTGCACCCGGGACAGCTGGTGCGCGGCTTGCGTCGCGTAGCGCTGGAAATGGGGATCCGGATTTACGAAAGAACACCGATGCTGTCGTTCACGCCCGGCGCTACCGTCACTGTGCAAACGCCTGCCGGCAGCCTGCAGGTCGGCAAGATGGTGTTGGCGATCAACGCCTGGATGGCCAGCCGCTTCCCACAGTTTGAACGTACTCTTGCTGTAGTTTCCAGCGACATGGTGATCACCGAAAAATGTCCTGAACTGCTACAGAGAATCGGCTTGACCGATGGCGTTTCGGTGCTCGATTCACGCACTTTCGTGTTCTATTACCGCACAACCGAAGATGGCCGCCTGATGCTGGGCAAAGGCGGCAATACCTTCGCCTGGCGCGGCCGCATCCTGCCGGTCTTTGACCAGCGTTCGCCGTATGAACAGCAACTCAAGCGCAGCCTGCACGAGTTTTTCCCGGCGCTGGCCGAAGTGCCGATCACCGCCAGCTGGAACGGTCCTTCCGACCGCTCAGTCACCGGCTTCCCGTTCTTCGGACGTCTCGACGACATGCCGAACGTGTTTTATGGCTTCGGCTACTCCGGCAACGGCGTCGGCCCCAGCTATATGGGCGGACAATTGCTCTCATCTCTAGTACTCGGCCTGGACAACGCCTGGAGCCGCAGCCCGCTAGCTGTCGGTCCGCGCGGACTGTTCCCGCCTGAGCCGGTACGCTATATCGGATCGCTGGTAGTGCGCAATGCGATTCGCCGCAAAGAACTGGCCGAAGACCAGGACCGCAAGCCTTGGATGCTGGACCAGATGCTGAGCAAGCTGGCGAATGCGGCGGGTAAGGCTGATAAGGCCTAGAAATTGCGGCCGTCAATTTGGGGCCGGATACAATTGGAATAACGCAAAACGGCTTGTATAGAAAAACAGCGATG
Organism: Collimonas arenae; assembly: GCF_000786695.1. NCBI lineage: Bacteria > Pseudomonadati > Pseudomonadota > Betaproteobacteria > Burkholderiales > Oxalobacteraceae > Collimonas > Collimonas arenae. The sequence goes on from NZ_CP009962.1 coordinate 780,671, forward strand.
CTTTTATTAACTTGTTAAGCAAGCTAAGCAACCATGGGCGGGACTTGTATAATGCTAGTCTGCCCAATAAGGTTGCTGATATGACCAACACCACCCATTTCGGTTATAAAACCGTTTCCGAGGACGATAAAGTCCACAAAGTCGCCGAAGTTTTCCACTCGGTCGCGCCTAAGTACGATGTCATGAATGACTTGATGTCGGCCGGTTTGCATCGCGTATGGAAGATTTTCACCATTGCCCAGGCGGCAATACGTCCGGGCTTTAAAGTGCTGGATATCGCCGGCGGCACTGGCGACCTGGCCAAGGCTTTCGCCAGGCGCGCCGGACCTAACGGCGAAGTCTGGCTGACCGATATCAACGAGTCGATGCTGCGCGTTGGCCGCGACCGTCTCTTGAATAATGGCCTGTCCACCCCCACCTTGCTGTGTGATGCGGAAAAATTACCGTTCCCGGACAATTATTTCGACCGGGTCTCGGTGGCGTTCGGTTTGCGTAACATGACGCACAAGGATGCCGCGCTGGCTGAAATGCGGCGTGTGTTGAAACCGGGCGGCAAGTTGCTGGTGCTGGAGTTTTCGAAAGTATGGGAACCCTTGAAGAAGCCCTACGACGTTTACTCGTTTTCCGTATTGCCATGGCTGGGCAAGAAAATCGCCAACGATTCTGAAAGCTACCGCTACCTGGCGGAGTCGATTCGCATGCATCCCGATCAGGACACGCTGAAACAGATGATGACGGATGCCGGTCTGGCGCGCGTTGAGTATTTCAATTTAACTGCCGGTGTGGCGGCCTTGCATACCGGCATAAAACTGTAGGAGCAGGCAGATGAAGAAATTTTTGCTGATGTTGCTGATGGTTGCAACGACCTTGTCGATGACGATATCGAACGCCGACGCCCGCCGTCTTGGCGGCGGAGGATCGTTCGGCAAGCAGTCTTCCGGCATTTCGCGTCAGGCGCCAAGTGCGCCGTCGCAGAACTTCGGCAACGCCAATCAGGCGCGGCCGGCAGCACCTGCTGCAACGCCAACTGCTATCCCGCCTAAACCGGCCAGCCCATGGAAAGGTATCCTGGGCGGCGCTTTGCTAGGCCTCGGCTTGGGTGCGTTGATGTCGCATTTCGGCATGGGCGGCGCTTTCGGCTCATTCCTGATGATGGCCCTGCTAGCGGTTGCGGTGATTTTCGTTGTGCGGTTGCTAATGCGTAAAAATAGCGGCGCACCGGCGCCCGCTGCGTATTCCGGCTCCAATCCGGGAGCAAACGCACCTTTTGACAACAATGCATCCAGTTTTACGCCTGAAATCGGTTCCCGCATCAATTCCGGTCCGTCGTTCCAACCTTCGGCATTGCAATCGGCTGCGCCAGCGGCAACAGAAAATAGCGGTCCTTGGGGAATTCCTGCAGATTTCGACGTGCCTGGCTTTGTCCGTAGCGCTAAGACTTACTTTATCCGTCTGCAAGCGGCCTGGGACAAGGCCGATATCAACGATATCCGCGAATTCACCACGCCGGAAATGTTCGGTGAGCTGCGCCTGCAATTGCAGGAACGCGGCGCCTCACCTAACAATACCGATGTTGTGCAACTGGACGGCGAACTGATGGGCATCGAAACCGTCGGTAACGATTATCTGGCTAGCGTCAAATTCACCGGTCTGATCAAGGAAGTGCCGGAAGCCTCTGCCGAACCGTTCACCGAGGTCTGGAACTTGTCCAAGCCTCTGTCAGGGCAGGGCGGCTGGGTTTTGGCAGGGATTCAGCAAGTGGCAGCATAAGCTGGTCAATTCACCGTGCCAGAGCATAATCGGGCTCTGAACCGGACAAACTGATAAACTTGGACCGCCCGTGAACCGTCACGGGCGGTTTTATTTTGTGACAAATGTTGTGACAATGACTCCTCTACCGAATCTCAAGCCGATCACCGCCTCCATCAACCACTTGCTGGCGCAGGAACCGTGGGCGCAGCGTATTTTGGCGTCGCATGCCGGCAAAGTTGCCTGCTTCGATGGCGGAGCGGTCAAGCTGAGCTGGCAAGTCAGCCCGGATGGTTTGCTGCAGGCGCCGCCGGGTGATACCGATGAGAATGTCGTGCATGTTCCAAATGTCACCATCCGCGTCAATCTGGCGGATCTGCCGCTGATTGCGCAGAACCGTGAACGCGCCTTTTCTTATGTGAAGATCGACGGCGATGCCGATTTTGCCAATGCCATTTCACAGGTCAGCCAGGGATTGCGCTGGGATGCCGAGCACGATTTGAGCAAACTGGTCGGCGATATCGCCGCAGTGCGCCTCGTCTCCGGCGGCAATGCGTTGGTCGCCGGCCTGCGGTCTACGCATAAGAAGCTGACTGAAAACCTGGCCGAATATTTTTTGGAAGAACAGCCGATGCTGGTGCGACCGCAGGCTGTATCCGATTTTACGAATGATGTCACCAGGCTGCGCGACGACGTGGAGCGGCTGGCGAAACGCATCAACAGACTGAAGACTTGATCCTAAAAACCGCAGTTGACCGCTCCGCTGAATTTGGAATGCCACATGAACATTGAGATTTTTTCTATATTAAATATGCCTCTGACGGGCGAGCGCGCTACACGCCTGACTGAGCATGCCTCACGGCAGCTGGCAGCGTTACTCGTTCTTGCAGGCATGTGCCTGCTGCGTCCTCGCGCCTTGCCAGCCGCCGCGATGCATACCCATTCAGACGTATTCAACTACGGTTCTTAGGATGATCCTGAAATTTCTGCGAGTTCTGAAAATCGTCCGTGTCGCCGTGCGTTATGGTTTGGACGATATCGCCATGTCGGGTTTCGACACGCCGCGCATCTCCAAGCTGATCGACACTCTGATTTTCTGGCGTGATATCTCGGCACCGCGCGGCGAGCGCTTGCGTAAGGCGCTGGAAGAGCTGGGACCAATTTTCGTCAAGTTCGGCCAGGTACTGTCGACCCGCCGCGATCTGCTGCCGGGGGATATGGTCGATGAACTGTCGCGCCTGCAAGACCGGGTGCCGCCGTTTAGCTCCGACCTGGCGATTGCGCAAATCGAAAAATCTTTAGGCGCGCATCCTGATCAGCTATTCGCCAGTTTCGAGCGTGTGCCGGTGGCTTCGGCTTCGATCGCCCAAGTGCATTTTGCGACGCTGAAGAATGGCAAGGAAGTTGCAGTCAAAGTGCTGCGCCCCGGCATGAAAAAGTCGATCGACGAGGATGTGGCGTTGATGCACATCGCAGCCGGGCTGCTGGAAAAGCTGTGGGCAGACGGCAAACGGCTGAAAGCGCGTGAGGTGGTCGGAGAATTCGATAAATACCTGCACGACGAACTGGACCTGATGCGTGAAGCCGCAAACGGTAGCCAGTTGCGCCGCAATTTCGCCGATTCCGAGTTGTTGGTGGTGCCTGAGATGTACTGGGACCATTGCTCGTCGTCGGTGATCGTGATGGAGCGTATGCACGGCATTCCGATTTCGCAGTTGGACCGCTTGCGCGATGCCGGCGTCGATCTCGGCAAACTGTCGCGCGACGGCGTCGAAATTTTCTTCACCCAGGTATTCCGCGACGGTTTTTTCCACGCCGACATGCATCCCGGGAATATCCTGGTGTCGGTGGCGCCGGCCACATTCGGTCGCTATATTGCGCTCGATTTCGGTATCGTCGGCACGCTGAACGATTTCGACAAAGACTATCTGTCGCAGAATTTCCTGGCGTTTTTTCAACGCGACTACAAGCGCGTGGCTGAAGCGCATATCGAATCCGGCTGGGCGCCCAAGGAAACCCGGGTCGACGAACTGGAATCGGCGGTGCGCGCCTGTTGCGAACCGATCTTCGACCGGCCGTTGAAAGATATTTCTTTCGGTCAGGTGTTGTTGCGGCTGTTCCAGACTTCGCGCCGTTTTAATGTAGAAGTGCAGCCGCAGCTGGTATTGCTGCAAAAAACGCTACTGAATGTTGAAGGCCTGGGCCGCCAGCTCGATCCCGAGCTAGACCTGTGGAAAACCGCCAAACCGCACCTGGAGCGCTGGATGAGCGAGCAGATGGGCTTGCGTGGTTTGCTGCAGCACTTGAAAATCGAGGTGCCGCGATACAGCAAGTTGTTGCCCCAGTTGCCGCGGTTGGCGCATCAGGTGATGACGCATGCAATCGAACACAAGAGTGAGCAAAACAACGAACTGATGTGGCGTCTGATTGCAGAGCAGCGCAAAACCAACCATTTCCTTGGCATTCTTGTCTATGTCGGCGGCGGCCTGGCGGCGGGTGTGTTGCTGACGCTGATTTACCTGCGTTTTGGCCATAGCATCTGGTGGTAGCCATGTCGATACCTGATTCCCCGCCCAAATTTACCAGTCGCAATCCTTCCCATCCCGATTTCTGGAGCGAGCGCTTCGAGAAGGAATTCATGCCCTGGGATAACGGTGGCGTGCCGTTGGCGCTGCAGGAGTACGTGAACCGCAGTCAACCGGCGTCGACCCTGATTCCCGGTTGCGGCACCGGTTACGAGGTGGCTTATCTGGCGCAAGCCGGTTGGGACGTGACCGCAATCGACTTCTCCGGCGCCGCAGTAAGCGCCGCACGGGCGGTGCTGGGCCAGTGGTCGGAGCGTGTACTGCAAGCCGATTTCTTTACGCATGTGCCGCAACAGCCGCTAGGCTTTATCTATGAACGCGCCTTCCTGTGCGCCTTGCCGCCTGCCAGGCGCGCCGCCATCGCCAGCCGCTGGGCAGAGCTGTTGCCGGCCGGCGCTACCCTGGCAGGTTTCTTCTTTTTTGACGATGCGCCAAAAGGGCCACCGTTCGGCATCAACCGTGCCGAATTGGAACGTTTATTGCATGCCGATTTCGAGCTGGTCGACGAACGCGATGTGACTGATTCCATTGCTGTATTCGCCGGCAAGGAACGCTGGCTGGAATGGCGGCGGAGAGGCTGACAGACAGTTTTGGTTTCGATGTTGCAAAAAAATGAGCCAGCGTATGTCCAATGGGGCATACGCTGGCTTTTTTCACATAATTCGCAGTCATCTTGCTACAATTGGCGGTTTTTCGCCCTCCTGGAACTGAAGACATATGGCGCTGCTAGAAATCCGTAATGTCAGTCGTCGCTTTGGCGACTTTGCCGCCGTTGACAATATCAGCCTGTCAATTGAAGCTGGCGAATTCTTTACACTGCTTGGCCCGTCCGGCTGTGGCAAAACCACCTTGTTGCGGATGATTGCAGGCTTCGATCTGCCGGATTCGGGCCAGATCTTGCTAGACGGCGTCGATCTGGTGGGTAGTCCACCGGAACACAGGCCGGTCTGTACCGTATTCCAGAATTACGCGCTGTTTCCACACATGACGGTTGCGGCGAATATCGCCTTTCCCTTGAAGATGGCCAAAGTGCCGGCCGAACAGATCCGCACCCGGGTCGAAGAAGCACTGGAAGATGTGCGCCTGACCGGTTTTGCCGCGCGTTTTCCGCATGAGTTGTCAGGCGGTCAACGGCAGCGGGTTGCCGTCGCCCGTGCACTGGTCTCGCGTCCCAAACTGCTGTTGCTGGATGAACCGTTGTCGGCCCTGGACGCCAAATTGCGCGAGCAGATGCAGATTGAACTGATCAACCTGCAAAAGGAAGTCGATATCACTTTCGTCTACGTTACCCACGACCAGGGCGAAGCGCTGGCGTTGTCGCACCGCATCGCGGTCATGAACCGTGGCAATGTCGAGCAGTTGGACGAACCTTCGCGCATCTATAGCTACCCGCGCACCCGCTTTGTCGCCGATTTCATCGGCACCTGCAACCTGCTCGATGGTGCGATCGCCAGTATCGATGGCGCGGCGATGCAATTGGATGTGCCCGGCCTGGGTCTGGTGAAAAGTGCGGTGCCGGCAAATGCGGCGGTCGGCCTCAAAGGTACGTTGGCCCTGCGCCCGGAAAAAATCCACATCAGCGCCGAGATCAGCACCGATAACGCGGAAAATCATTTCAAGGGCTTCGTCAAAGAGCTGCTGTATCTCGGGGATGTGACGGTGTATATCGTGCAGACCGAAGGCGGCACCACGATCGAAGCCTTGCTGGCTAATTCGGCGGCAGGCCGCGCCAAGTTCTTCGAGGTTGGCGATATGGTCGATATTGCCTGGCAATTCGATGCAGGGCATTTCTTGTATGAATAAGCCGGTATCCAAGTCAGCCGACCGTGGCCGCCTGGCGCGCTGGCTAATCAGCGGGCCGCCGCTGTTTTATTTGCTGCTGTTCTTCGCCATTCCCAGCCTGATCATGGTGTTTGCGTCGGTGCGTTATGCCGGTGACTACGGTGGCCTGGCACCGGTCTTCGATGAAGCTGGCAAGCTGAACCTGACGCTGGAGAATTTCCAGCGTTTCACTTCCGATTTCATTTACACGGCCATTTTCCTCAAGTCGCTGATGTATGCGGTGATCACAACTTGCTGTTGCCTGCTGATGGCTTATCCGCTGGCGCTGCTGATTGCGCGCAGCCCGAAAAAATACCGCGACTTGCTGATCCTGCTGGTGATCCTGCCGTTCTGGAGCAACTTCCTGATCCGTGTGTACGCCTGGATGATTATCCTGGGTCCGCAATCTGGCCTGACGCAAGCCGTCAACTACGTTCTGGGATTGGTTGGCATCGAGCCGGTGCGCTTGTTGTTTACGGCGTTTTCGGTGATTGTCGGCCTGGTCTACGTGCATTTGCCGTTCATGGTGTTGCCGCTTTACGCCAATCTGGAGAAGCACGATCCGGCGCTGGTCGATGCGGCCCAGGATCTGGGCGCATCGGCCTGGCAACGTTTCTGGCGCATCACTTTTCCCTTGTCCTTGCCAGGCGTGTACGCTGGCGCGGCGTTGGTATTCATTCCTGCGCTGGGGATTTTTGCGGTGTCCGATATTCTGGGCGGCACCGGCAGCGACATGATCGGTAATGTCATCAAGCAGCAATTCCTGGAAACCCGCGACTGGCCGTTTGGCAGCGTGCTGTCTATCGTCCTCACGGTGGCGGCGCTGATCGCCGCCGGCATTGCGGTGCTGGTGGCGCGGCCAAGGAGAGAAACCCATGGCTAAGCTGAATGCAGTACGGCGTCCGCTCGGTTTGTGGCTGGTGGCGCTGTTCGTCTATGCCTTTCTGTATGTTCCACTGATTATTGTGGTGGTGTATTCCTTCAACGATTCGCAGCTCAACGCCGAGTGGGTCGGCTTTACGCTGGACTGGTATCGCAAGCTCTTCAATGACGACGAAATGCTGCGCGCCGCAGGCAACTCGCTGATGATCGCGCTGGTGGCCAGCGCAGTCTCAACCTTGCTAGGCACCATGGCTGGTTTCGCCATGCACCGCTACAAGCTCAAATTGCTGCCGCTACTGGTGCTGACGCCGATTGCGATTCCGGAAATCCTGGTCGGCGTGTCCCTGTTGATTTTCTTCGTCATGCTCAATATCACGCTGGGCCTGGTGTCGATTACGCTGGCGCACATCGCCTTTTGTATCGGCTTTGTCGCTATCGTGGTACGTTCGCGCCTGTCCGGCATGGATGAAAGCCTGACCGAAGCGGCGCGCGATTGCGGCGCTACGCCGATGCAGGCATTCCGGCTGGTGACCTTGCCCCTGATCATGCCGGGTGTGGTGGCAGGGGCGCTGATGGCCTTCACCTTGTCGATCGACGACTTCGTGATTACCTTCTTTACTGCTGGCGCCAATGCCTCCACCTTGCCGCTGCAGATTTATTCGATGATCAAGATTGCCGTCACGCCCGAAGTGAATGCCGTCTCGACCTTGTTGATGGGACTGACGCTGCTGCTTATAATCATCGCGTCCAAGCTTGCTCCAAATGCTCTCCGTTCCTCCTAACTGCTTATCAGGATAGCCATGAAAAAACTGTTTACCATCGTCGCCCTGTTGTTTGCCAGCATCTCGGCCCATGCCGCCGACGAACTGCGCTTATACAACTGGAATAATTACATCGCGCCGGAGACATTGGAGCGCTTCGAGGCTTTCTGCAAGTGCAAGGTGGTGCAGACTTACTACGGCGACAACGAGGAAATGCTGGCCAAGCTGGCCGCCGGCGCGAAGGGATATGACATCATCGTCCCGACAGGTAATGCGCTGGATGCCTTGATCAAGCAGCAGGCGCTGCTGCCGCTCGACAAGTCGCAATTGCCGAACCTGAAAAACGTCAATCCTGCCTACCTGAACACCGATTTCGACAAGGGCAACAAATATTCCGTGCCCTACGCTTACACCGTCACCTTGATGGGCTACAACGATCAGAAGATGAAAGAACTGGGGATTCCGGTGGATAGCTGGGCCGCGATCTTCGATCCGAAGATCTTGGCCAAGATCAAGGGCAAGGTAACCGTACTGGATTCCGCCAATGAATTGATGGCTGCCGCGCTGAAATACCTGGGCTATTCCGCCAACGATACCGACGAGCAGCACTGGCAACAGGCCAAGGATGTCATCATCAAGGCCAAGCCGTATTGGGCGGCATTCAATGGCAGCAGCTATATCAAGGAATTAACTGTTGGCAATATCTGGCTGGTGCAAGGTTATTCGAATGACATTTTCCAGGCCGATGTCGATGCCCAGAAAGCCGGCCGCAAGTTCCGTATCCGTCACGGCATGCCGAAAGAGGGAGCGGTGCTGGCATTGGACAGTATGGTGATCCACAAGGCGGCGCCGCGGCCCGATTTGGCGCTGAAATTTATCAATTTCATGCTGGACGGAAAAAATGCCGCCGAACTGAGCAATCTGATCGGTTCCGGCAATCCTAACGCCGATGCCGCCAAGTACATCAAGCCAGAGATCGCCAACAACCAGGCGATTTTTCCGGACAAAGCCGGCTTCGCCAAGCTGGAAATGCTGAAAGACTTGAACAGCAAACAACGGCGCGCCATCAACCGCATCTGGACCGAGATCCGCGCACGCTAGTTCGGCATTTATCGATTTATTCGATGTAAAACCGACAACGGCGGCGTCAATTCATGGCGTCGTCGCCACAAGCCGGCGCCGAACCCCGTATATACTGAAAAAAACCTTTATAATTCAGGGTTTTGTAAGATATTTGCGGAGTTTCACCATGCCGATTTATGCGTATCGCTGCGAAGCCTGTGGTTTTGCCAAAGATGTGTTGCAAAAGATGTCCGATGATCCGTTGACGGTCTGCCCGTCCTGCAGCGCAGCTGCGTTCAAGAAACAAGTGACTGCGGCTGGTTTCCAGCTCAAGGGCACCGGCTGGTACGTCACCGATTTCCGTGGCGGTGCAGGTGCGACGGTGCCGTCGGCAGGTGCGGCAGAAGCAGCGTCGCCGGCCGGAGCCAGCGTGACGGCGCCAGCTACCACAGCGGCTCCGGCTGCAACTGCAGCGGCCCCTGTCGCCAGTGCTGCCCCGGTAGCGGCAAGCAGCAGCGCCGGCAGTAATTCTGGCGGCACGGCAGCGGCATCATAAAGTCATCTACTTAGTCAGCAAGTTGAACCCGGCGCAGCTGTATGACAGCTGACGTTCGACAAAGAAAGCCATGCGTAAATATTTCATCACTGGTCTACTGGTTCTCGTACCCCTGGCAATCACGCTGTGGGTACTGAATCTGATCATCGGCACGATGGATCAATCGTTGCTGCTGTTGCCTGAGCAATGGCGGCCGAAGGTATTGCTGGGCCTTGATATACCCGGCCTCGGCACTATCCTGACCCTGCTGGTGATCTTCCTGACCGGCCTTGCGACGCGCAACTTCATCGGCCGCCAGATTGTCCAGGTATGGGAGGCGGTGCTGACGCGGATTCCCGTTGTCAGCTCGATCTATTCCAGCGTCAAGCAGGTGTCGGATACCTTGTTTTCGTCCTCCGGCAATGCTTTCCGCAAAGCCTTGCTGGTGCAGTATCCGCGCCAGGGATCGTGGACCATTGCGTTCCTGACCGGGGTCCCGGGCGGCGATGTCAAGAACCATCTGGTCGGCGATTACGTCAGCGTATATGTGCCTACTACGCCAAATCCTACTTCCGGTTTTTTCCTGATGATTCCGCGCGAAGACACTGTCGAACTCGACATGAGCGTCGATGAAGCGTTGAAGTATATTGTTTCAATGGGCGTGGTTGCGCCTGAGCAGGCCGGCAAGAAACCGGCCATCGACTTGCCGCCGGTAGCCGGAAACAAGTCTGGCGTATAGGAGAGGCGGGCGACGGCAAAGCCGTACTGATAATCTCCCGGTTACAAGAATCAACACAAATTTAAAACATCCGTACAACATCTGAACTGCGAAAAACTGAATATGTCCATGCGAACCCAATACTGCGGCCTCACTACTGAGGTACTTCTCGGCCAAACCGTTAGCCTGTGCGGCTGGGTGCATCGTCGTCGCGATCATGGCGGCGTCATCTTCATCGACCTGCGCGACCGTGAAGGCCTGGTGCAGGTCGTATGCGATCCGGATCGTGCCGAAGTATTCAAGAATGCAGAAGCGGTACGCAATGAGTTCTGCCTGCGCATCACCGGCATCGTACGCCTGCGCCCTGACGGCACCGGCAACAGCAACCTGAAATCCGGCAAGATCGAAGTGCTGGCGCATGAGCTCGAGGTACTGAATCCATCCATCACGCCACCGTTCCAGCTGGACGACGACAATCTGTCGGAAACCACTCGCCTGACGCATCGCGTGCTGGACCTGCGCCGTCCGCAAATGCAAAACAACCTGCGTTTGCGTTACAAGGTGACGATGGAAGTGCGTAAATTCCTCGATGCCAATGGCTTCATCGATATCGAAACGCCGATGCTGACCAAGTCGACCCCTGAAGGTGCGCGCGACTACCTGGTGCCGTCCCGCGTCAACGCCGGCCATTTCTTCGCGTTGCCACAATCGCCGCAATTGTTCAAGCAATTGCTGATGGTGGCCAACTTCGACCGTTACTACCAGATCACCAAATGCTTCCGCGACGAAGACTTGCGCGCTGACCGCCAGCCGGAATTCACGCAGATCGACTGCGAAACTTCCTTCATGTCGGAACAGGAAATCCGCGACATGTTCGAAGGCATGATCCGCCTGGTGTTCAAGAACGCACTGGATATCGACCTGCCTAACCCGTTCCCTGTGATGGACTTCGCAACTGCGATGGCGCTGTACGGTTCGGACAAGCCTGACATGCGGGTGAAGCTGGCGTTCACTGACCTGACAGCAGTTATGAAAGATGTCGACTTCAAGGTCTTCTCCGGTGCTGCGAACATGGAAAACGGTCGCGTGGTTGGTCTGCGCGTGCCGGGCGGCGCGGCGATGCCGCGTTCGGAAATCGACGCTTACACCCAATTTGTCGCCATCTATGGCGCCAAGGGCCTCGCTTACATCAAGGTCAACGAGAAGGCCAACGGCCGTGACGGTCTGCAATCGCCTATCGTCAAGAATCTGCACGATACTGCGTTGGCGCAAATCCTGGAGCAAACCGGCGCGCAAGACGGCGACCTGATTTTCTTCGGCGCCGACAAAGCCAAAGTCGTCAATGACGCCATCGGTGCGTTGCGCGTCAAGATCGGCCACAGCGAGTTCGGCAAGAAGGTCGGTCTGTTCGACGACACCTGGCGTCCATTGTGGGTGGTCGACTTCCCGATGTTCGAATACGACGAAGATAGCGATCGCTGGAATGCCTTGCATCATCCGTTCACGTCGCCAAAAGACGGTCACGAAGATTTCATCGAGACCGATCCGGGCAAGGCTATCGCGAAGGCCTACGACATGGTCTTGAACGGCTGGGAACTGGGTGGCGGTTCGATCCGTATTCATCGTGCAGAAGTGCAGAGCAAAGTGTTCCGCGCGTTGAAGATTGATGCCGAAGAAGCGCAACTCAAGTTCGGCTTCCTGCTCGATGCTCTGCAATACGGCGCGCCTCCGCATGGCGGTCTGGCGTTCGGCCTGGATCGTATCGTCACCATGATGTGCGGCGCCGAATCGATTCGCGACGTGATCGCCTTCCCGAAGACCCAGCGCGCGCAATGCCTGTTGACGCAAGCGCCGTCGGAAGTCGACGAAAAGCAATTGAAGGAATTGCATATCCGTTTGCGTATGCCGGAAGCGAAAGTAGTTTAATTTCCGATAAAAAGCATCAGCGAAAAAAGCGCGGTTTTCCGCGCTTTTTTTATGCCCGCCGAAACCGGTTTATAGTAGTGTTTTAGGTTGCTGGGCCTTGACCGTCTTTTTTTGCTTATTTGCATGTATAAAATTCCTGAATCGGTATTGGTAGTCATTTATACGGAAGACCTTCAGGTCTTGTTGATGGAGCGAGCCGATAAGCACGACTACTGGCAATCGGTAACCGGTTCCAAGGATTTCCCGGAAGAAGCGCTGGCGATGACGGCCATGCGGGAAGTAGCGGAAGAAACCGGCATCATCGTTGCCGATACCGGTGGTATTGTGCCGGCATCGAATTTGAATGACTGGCATGTATCCAACGTCTACGAGATTTATCCGGTCTGGCGCCATCGTTATGCGCCGGGTGTTACAAAAAATACCGAGCATGTGTTTGGCTTGCTGGTGCCTCGAATGACCCCGATTACGCTGGCGCCGCGCGAACATCTGCAATGTAAGTGGCTGCCCTATCGCGAAGCCGCCGATGCGTGTTTTTCGCCTTCGAATGCCGAAGCTATCCTGCAACTGCCGCACCGCGTTAAACTGTAAGCCATAGGCAGCAATAGACTGAAGTCCATGAAACTGCGTATCGCAACCTACAACATCCACAAAGGCGTTTCCTCGCTGGGAAGCCGGCCTCGCGTGCATGCGTTGAAGCAGGCGCTGGCGCAGATGGAGGCCGACGTCTTTTTCTTGCAGGAGGTGCAGGGCCGGCATGACTTGCTGGCGGCGCGTCATGCGGCGCATTGGCCGGACCAGCCGCAGCATGATTTTCTGGCCGGTGATTCGCATCACGCCGCCTATGGGATGAACGCTGTCTACGATCATGGCCATCACGGAAACGCCTTGCTGAGCCGTTTCGAAATCGCCTCGCAAAGCAATCAGGATGTGTCAGACCATGCCTATGAAGCACGCGGCATTTTGCATTGCGTGTTGAAAACGCCTTCCGTGGATATCCATTGCTACGTGGTGCACCTGGGTTTGTTCGGCGGTGGCCGGCGGCGTCAGACCGCAGCTCTGATCGAGGCAGTGCGCAGTTCATCGCCGCCGGATGCACCTTTAATCATTGCTGGCGATTTCAACGATTGGGGCAATCGCTTGAGCGAATTGTTGAGAGTACGCCTGGATGTCATGGAGATATTCGATGAGGGCATCGCCACCGGAGGCGTCTTGCGCGGCGTCGGTTCCTATCTGCGGCAAATGATGGGACGCACGCCGCAACTGAAGCCGGCGCGCACTTTCCCGGCGGCGTTCCCTTGGTTGCGTCTGGACCGTATTTACTTGCGCGGCTTTACGGTAGAATCGGCGGAAGTCCTACATGGCGCCGAATGGGCAAAATTGTCTGATCATGCGCCGATTCTGGCGACCCTGAAACTGCGCTAGCGCTGTTGTCGCCGACGATGATTCCTTGCCTGTCATCAGGCGTACTTTTGAGCGATAACCTCATGAAGATAGTCCTGCTATCGGCCAGTCTTAATCTGCCTGCATGCGCGCGGTAACTTTCAGCGCAGATAATCACATCACGTTATTGCATAACGGCGCCGCTTTTTTCCCGGCACTGATTACTGCGATTGATGCTGCGCATACGGAAATTTATCTGGAAACCTATATTTTCGCGGCTGACGACACGGCAATGTCGGTGCAGCAGGCGCTGGCGCGCGCGGCGCGGCGTGGCGTTGCAGTGAGGGTAATTACCGACTGGCTGGGTACGGGCCGCCTGCGTTCGGCGTCCCTGGAGCTGGAATTCCATACCAGCGGCATCATGTATCGCGCCTTTAATCCCTGGTTCCAGCGCGGCGTCGCCAGAATGCATCGCAAGATGTGCGTGGTGGACCGGCAGGTCAGTTTTATCGGCGGCTTGAATATCATCGACGACATGGTTTCCGATGACGACTTGCGCTTGCCATTGCCGGCGCCGCGCTGGGATTTCGCGGTGAGCATCAGCGGTCCGCTGGTGGCGTCAATCCATGCCGAACTGGAAGCGCAATGGATGCGTCTGGGCGAGATGAAGCTGCTGGCGCGTTTCCAGCAATTCAAGCGCAGCCGCGCACGCGTCCGCGGCGCATCACACGGCCCCGCACTGGCCGGCCTGGTATTGCGCGACAACTTGCGCAATCGCCGCACGATCCAGCGCGCTTATTTACAGGCGTTGGGACACGCCCGTCATAGCGCCTTGCTGACCAGTCCATATTTTGCGCCGGGCAGGAAACTGCGGCGCGGCCTGGAAGAAGCCGCGCGGCGCGGCGTCGACGTCACACTGTTGCTGGGAGTGGGGCATTATCGCCTGCAGGATGCAGTGAGCCAGTCGTATTATCCGAAGCTGATGAAGGCGGGCGTCAAGATCGTCGAGTACAGCAAAACCAACTTGCATGCCAAGGTTGCGGTGGTCGATGATAACTGGGCCACGGTCGGCTCCAGCAATTTCGACGGCTTGAGCCTGCTAGTGAATCAAGAGGCGAACGTGGTGATCAGGGATGTCGATTTTTCGCGTGCGTTGAGGCGTCAGATAGAAGTTGGCATCGCCGACGGCGATGCAGTCGCCGCAGATGCGTTTGATAACCAGTCATGGCTGGCTCGGGCCTGGCACGGCACGGCGTTTTTCCTGTATCGCATGCTGATGCGCATCATCACTATCGGTAACCGCGAATAACGGCATATCCAATGCCGTATCGACTGGAATGCATCCCGCGTAAAGTTGGTGCGTCGCCGCTGAATCGTCCGCAGCGGGACGTATCATTCGTCATCGGCTAGATCTGAACCCAGGCGCCCTTGAAGACGATCGGTCCTGTCGGGCCGTTAGGATTTGGCGATCCGCCCTTCGGTTCCAGCGTCACCGCCAGAAGCGGTATCGACTGCGGCGTAGCGTTGGCCGGCAATGCCAGGGTGACACTGCCGTTTGCTGTCAGCAAGCCCAGCGAACGCGGCGGGCCGTCTTTTGGCACCGCCCATAATTCCAGGCTCTTGTCGGCTGCAATCGTCTGCGCCGTCACCACCTTGACGGTCATCTGGCCGTTTTGGGCATCGCCGGTCACGACGGCAATCGGCTGCGCCTGATCGTTGCTCAGCATTGCGATATATGAGGCAGGGGTGGGCACAGCGGCCGGCAATGGTTGCAATTGCTTGGTCAGCAGCAGCGAGGTCAGGATAATGGCCGCAGTAGTCGAAAACATGCCCAACCCGCGCCAGAAACTGATGTCTTCACGCAGTTCAAACCAGAAGGGACGCTTGCGTTGCGGCTTGCTCGATAAGCCTAGCTTGGCTTCGATTGCAGGCCACACGGCTGCAGAAGGCTGCGCTGCCGGCGCAAATTCCGCCATCGGATGCAGCCGGTCCTGCCATTCGGCAACCGCGATGCGCAATACATCGTGACGTCGCAGCAAACTCTCGAAACGGCGGCGCGCACCGCCGCGCAGCGTGCCCAATACGTATTCGGCCGCCAGCTTATCTACCAGGGACGGGTTGGTCTGGATATTCATCAGACGCTCCCAAGTTTGCCGAGACATGTTTTGAGGCGCTCAAGCCCGCGCCGTATCCATGTCTTGATGGTGCCAATCGGCAATTTCATTTGTTCTGCCACTTCGCTATGCGACAGGTCATGATAAAAAGACAGGGCAATGGCTTGGCGATGCGCGCCCTCAAGGCGTCCCAGGCATTTGGCCAGCGCCTTCGCATCATCAGTGAGTTGCAGCGCTTCCAACGGTGTCGGGTCGGCGCTTTCCATTGCGTTCATGACTTCCTTGTCAAATGTGTCGGCATCGATCTCGACGGCGCCATCCGTGCGGCGCAGGAGATCGAATGCCTTGTTGCGCACGATGGTGGTCATCCAGGTCATCGGTGCCGCCAGGCTAGCCTGGTAGCTATCGGCGTTGTTCCAGATGTTGACGAAACTTTCCTGCAGAATCTCTTCCGCCCACTCGCGCTTAACTAGTATACGTAGCGCGAAGCCAAACAGTTTCCAGGAGGTTGCGTCATAGAGTGCGCGAAAAGCGATAGCGTCCTTGCGCGTGACTGCAGCAAGCCAGATTTTCAGTTGTTCCGGTTGCAAGTCTTTGGATGGCAATTCGACTTCCTTTTAATAAACATCCAGTACGTCGCGATTGAATTTTGATGTTGCCGAAACAGACATGTCAGTAAGCACATTACCGTATGGTAACTCGCGGCGCAACCGGCAACGCCAGGCATGGCGTAAAAAAAGCCCGCTATGAATCAGCGGGCTTTTTTGTATGTCAGTTGCTAAAGTCGGGACTATTTTTTCAGGGAGTCGCGGATTTCACGCAGCAATACGGTATTTTCCGGATCGGCCACCGGCGCCGGCGGTTCTTCGCCTCTCAGCTTGTTGATCATGCGCACCATCTGGAAAATCACGAAGGCGAGAATCACGAAATTCAGCGCGATGGTGATGAAGTTGCCGTAGGCCAGTACAGCGCCGGCCTTTTTTGCTTCAGCCAGGGTCAGGTCCGCGCTTTGGCCATTCAGGGGGAAGTAGTGGTTGGCAAAATCCAGGCCGCCAAAGATCTTGCCGACTACTGGCATGATGATGTCCTGCACCAGGGAATCGACGATCTTGCCGAAAGCGCCGCCGATAATCACGCCGACGGCCAGGTCCATTACGTTGCCTTTGAGTGCAAAGGTCTTGAATTCCTGCATCATGCTCATCTTGCTTGTTCTCCAGATTAATGTTGATCAGTCGGGAAGATACTGCGATCGCGACCAGATTAAAAGGATAAATTTGTCAATTCTTGTTAGTTTTCTTCCCTTGGAAACCCTGTCCTTACGTCGGTTTAGTTGTTTCCCAAGGGAATTGTGCCAGATTTAACAGCAGATTCAATGTAATTAGCTGATTTTGTACTTGACTGCATCTATTTCCTTTAAAACAGTCGCCAGCTTCGATATAATCTTGGGTTGCTAGAAGTTCCGTGCATTTTTTCGTATTTTGACTGATTGGGGTTGGTATGAGTATCGAAAAGCAGGTCGATTCCGGTCGGCGTGGTTTGCTCGTCGCTACATGCGCAGCGGGTGGCGTGGCCGGTCTGGCCACAGCGGGGGCTTTTGTGTCCACGTTCCAGCCGTCTGAGCGGGCGAAAGCAGCCGGAGCGCCGGTGGAAGTGGATATTTCTGGCATTAAACCAGGCGAGATGCAAGTCTTCGAGTGGCGCGGCAAGCCAGTCTGGATCATGAAACGCACCCCTGAGCAACTGAAAGGGCTGGAGCATACGGCTTCTGAAGTTGCCGACCCTGAGTCGCTCAAGCCCTACACCATGGACTTGCCCGACTACTGCAAGAACAAATCGAACAACCGTGGCCACGTCGGCCATGAGGAAACCCTGGTGCTGGTCGGTATCTGCCCGCATCTGGGTTGCTCCCCATCCTCGAAATTTACTCCAGGCGCGCAGGCGTCTTTGCCGGATGACTGGCAAGGCGGCTTCCTGTGCCCTTGCCATGGTTCTACCTTCGATCTGGCCGGCCGAGTCTTCAAGAACAAGCCAGCGCCAAATAATCTCGATGTGCCACGCTACATGTACCTGTCGGATACCAAGATCGTTATTGGTAAAGACGAGAAAGGTGAGGCTTAAACCATGGCATTCCACGAAAAGCAGTTGCCGGCCGACGCTCCGCTCGCCGATAAAGCCTTGAACTGGGTCGATGCACGCTTCCCAGTGACTTCCACCTGGAAGGCGCATCTGTCGGAATACTACGCACCAAAGAATTTCAATTTCTGGTACGCCTTCGGTTCGCTGGCGTTGCTGGTGCTGGTGATCCAGATCGTTACCGGGATCTTCCTGGTGATGCATTACAAGCCGGATGCAACCCTCGCTTTTGCCTCGGTTGAATACATCATGCGCGATGTGCCTTGGGGTTGGCTGGTGCGCTACATGCACTCGACCGGCGCTTCGGCTTTCTTCATTGTGGTCTACCTGCACATGGTGCGCGGCCTGCTGTATGGTTCGTACCGCAAACCGCGTGAGCTCGTATGGCTGTTCGGCGTCGGCATTTTCTTGTGCCTGATGGGCGAAGCTTTCATGGGCTATCTGCTGCCATGGGGCCAGATGTCCTACTGGGGCGCGCAGGTGATCGTAAACCTGTTCGGCGCGATACCTTTCATCGGCCCTGATCTGTCGCTGTGGATTCGTGGCGACTACGTGGTGTCGGACGCTACCCTGAACCGTTTCTTCTCGTTCCACGTGATCGCCATTCCGCTGGTCCTGATCGGCCTGGTGGTAGCACATATCGTCGCTCTGCATGAGGTCGGTTCGAACAATCCGGACGGCGTTGAAATCAAGGAAAAACTGGACGCCAAGGGCATCCCGCTGGACGGCGTACCGTTCCACCCTTACTACTCGGTGCATGACGTGATGGCAGTTGCGGTATTCCTGATCGTTTTCAGCGCCGTGGTGTTCTTCGGCCCGGAAATGGGCGGCTACTTCCTCGAGTACAACAACTTCGTTCCAGCAGATTCACTGAAGACGCCACCGCATATCGCACCGGTCTGGTATTTCACGCCTTACTACTCGATCCTGCGGGCAATTACTTCGGACTTCATCGTTTACCTGCAAGTCGGCGTCGGCGCCTATGTTGCGCTGTTGCTGTTCAAGTCCAGGCTGAGCAGCTTTGCCAAAATGGCTGCCGTTGTGATTGGCGCCGTGATGATTGGCGCGATGTTTGTATTTGACGCCAAATTCTTCGGCGTGGTACTGATGGGTGTGTCTGTCATGATTCTGGCTGGCTTGCCGTGGCTGGACCACTCAAGGGTCAAGTCGATCCGCTATCGTCCAAGCTGGCACAAATACATTTACATCCTGTTCGCAATTACGTTCGTGGTTCTGGGCTATCTTGGTGTGCAGCCGCCGTCGGAAATTGGCGGCTATGTCTCAAAGGTCTGCACCTTCATCTACTTCGGCTTCTTCCTGCTGATGCCTTGGTGGAGCGCCGCTGGTACGTTCAAGCCGGTGCCGGACCGTGTTGTTTATCACCCGCACTAAGCCAGAGGATAAGAACATGACATTGCTTAAAAGATTGATGGCTACTCTGGTGTTGCTGCCTGCGCTGGCTTTTGCCAGTGAAGAGGGCGGTTATCCGCTGGATACCGCGCCGCCTCAGGGGAATAACCTATCGGCGCTGCAAAACGGCGCCAAGCTGTTTGTGAATTACTGCCTCAACTGCCACTCCGCTTCGTCCATGCGCTATAACCGCCTGCGCGATATCGGCCTGACAGAAGAGCAGATCAAAACCAATTTGTTGTTTACCACCGACAAAGTCGGCGGTCTGATGACAATCGCCATGGCGCCGAAAGATGCGAAGGAATGGTTTGGCGCTGCGCCTCCAGACCTGTCGGTGATTGCGCGCGCCAAGTCATCCAGCGCCGGTAGCGGGCCTGACTGGCTGTATACTTATCTGCGAACATTCTACAAAGATGACAGCCGCCCAACCGGCTGGAACAACATGGTCTTCCCCAACGTCGGCATGCCGCACGTCTTGTGGGAACTGGAAGGAATTCGTACTGCCAAATACGAAGATGTAAAAGATCCTCACGAAGAAGGCAAGATGGAGCACAAGTTTGTCGGTTTCGAGCAAGTCAAGCCAGGCAAGATGAACAAGGTCGAATACGATGTTGCAGTCGCCGACCTGGTTTCCTATCTTGAATGGATGGGCGAGCCTGCTCAGAATACCCGCAAGCGCCTGGGCGTCTGGGTTCTGCTGTTCCTCGGCATGTTCTTTGTTCTGGCATGGCGTCTCAACGCGTCATACTGGAAAGACGTTAAGTAGTTCATATCCGCGATTTTGCGGGTATGCGTTTTGGGGTGAGCCGTATCGGGTCTCACCCTTTTGTTTCTAAGGAACTATAAAAATGATGGTTCTCTATTCGGGTACAACCTGCCCATTTTCACAACGCTGCCGTCTCGTTCTGTTCGAGAAGGGCATGGACTTTGAAATTCGCGATGTCGACTTGTTCAACAAGCCGGAAGACATCTCGACCATGAATCCTTATGGTCAAGTGCCGATCCTGGTCGAGCGCGACCTGATTCTGTACGAGTCCAATATCATCAATGAGTACATCGACGAACGTTTCCCGCATCCGCAATTGATGCCGGCCGATCCGCTGATGCGCGCCCGTGCGCGTTTGATGCTGTTCAACTTTGAGAAAGAATTGTTTATCCACGTGCACACGCTGGAAAACGAGAAAACCAAAGCAGCAGAAAAGAGCCACGATAAGGCACGCTCCGAAATACGCGATCGTCTGACCACGCTGGCGCCTTTGTTCCTGAAGAACAAATACATGCTGGGCGACGAATTCTCGATGCTGGACGTGGCGATTGCGCCATTGCTGTGGCGTCTGGATCACTACGGTATCGAGCTGTCGAAGACGGCTGCCCCGCTGATGAAGTATGCTGAACGTATTTTCTCGCGTCCAGCCTACATCGAAGCGCTGACGCCGTCGGAAAAAGTCATGCGTCGTTAAGACGTAGTAGTTGACTGTCCTGTATTGCTTCGGCGGTACAGGACAGCCCTTGCTTAATCATTTGTACCGAACCAGTTTTCACCCATGTCCGAGACCTCTACCAAACCGTATTTGTTGCGCGCCATCTATGAGTGGTGCACCGACAATGGCTACACCCCGTATCTGGCGGCCAGGGTAGATGCGCACACGCGGGTGCCGATGCAATTCGTCAAAAACGGCGAAATCGTATTGAACATTAGTTTCGAAGCCACCAGCGGTCTGAAAATGGACAATGAATTTGTCAATTTCAGCGCTCGTTTCGGCGGTGTCTCACGCGATATTTCCGTGCCTGTGGATAATGTAATCGCCATTTATGCGCGCGAGAATGGTCAAGGCATGGCATTCGAACCATCGATCCCGACCGACTCGGATATGACCGAAGTCGCTGCTGAACAAGAGACCAGCAGCGAACCGCCAGCTACAGTGACGCCGATTTTGACCTCGGTGCCATCGCCAACAAGCGATGCAAAACATGATTTGTCTGATTCCGGACCAGAAAAAGATCCGGAACCACCAAAAAAAGGTGGAAGACCTACCCTAACGCGAATTAAATAGGTATAATTGCGGTCTTCGCAGTTTAGCTGGCTTAGCTCATCTGGTAGAGCACCTGACTTGTAATCAGGGGGTGGCGGGTTCAAGTCCTGCAGCCAGCACCAATGTTTAAAGGGGTTATAGCCTTCACGGTTATAACCCTTTTTCTTTTGGGTAGCAATCTGGGTAGCAAACCCGGAATTGACCAAATTTAGAAAAATAATTTAATTGGTTTGAATCTTGCAAACGTGGCCCCCGACTTCGATGAGTAGGAAAAATTCCATGCATAAAGCATTTCCATCACTGGCGGAGTTTGTGGTCGGCACCATAACTGCAACATCCCATGTGATTTAGGTATGGTGAAACGGTGTGAAACATTCAAACGGTTGAACGGGCTGCTTGAAATTGCTATTATCTAACTGTAGTAAACGTAGTCGGTAGTGTAATCGAACAACCTTGAGCCGCTGATGGTCGCCTAGGCCATTGGAACATGATGCAGTCCTGCAACATGCCATTTGCTCAGTTGTATTTTTGTTCCCTTCATAGACGGCATTTTTTTGCTGGGAGGGATCACATTTATGAACTGAGAAATTAAAAATGGCATATAGCACAAATAGCAGTCTCAAATTTGTCGTCAGGAAGCAAATCTGCGACCTGCTCAATATTTCCCGTTCTACGCTCTGGAGAATCGAGAGCCGGGATTCCTCATTCCCCCGACCTATAAACCTTAACATTCGCAAAGCGCAGTGGCTTGTTGATGAAGTCATGGCTTGGGCTGCAAGTACTCGCACCGGAATGGCCGACAGCAACCGAATTGTCCCGGACAACACGCACATTGGCATTGCTGACTTTAGCCTTTCTGGTCAACAGGCCTTCGCTGTTAGCGGTCTGAGAGGTGCACGATGAATTCGTCCACGCAAATGGTGGCTGCGGTCATCGTAAACGCCGATCAAGACGTAGTGCTTCAGAACGCTGCACCTGCCGAAGATTCGGCCCCAGTCCCTTTGGCCGACACTCTTGCACCTGTTAGCATTGATGCAGCGGTGTCCCCCGTAGTGGCGCAGTCAGTAGTCATTTATGCGGGGACGGAGCGGAAAGCAGTCTTGTTGAAATGCCGTGTCATTCGCAGTTATTGTGGCGATGGCACCGTTGGCTCAATGTCCGAAGCACTGGTATCAGGATTGAATCGCACCCTGGCACCGTTTGAAGGTGGGCAGGAAGCGGCTTATCGTGCCTGTAGCTCCGCATCATATTTCGATCAGCAGCGCTTTGACGGCGACATGGCAACTAGCTCTGCACCCCGCAATCCTCAATACAGTTGTGCCCAGGCTCGTATCGACGGATCAATCAACTGCCCCGCTGGGGGTTGCCTCATGCCAGATGGTACGGTCGCAACTGCACCGATAGATTTGCGTACATGGGATTGCAACATCAAAGATGTTAGTCCTGATACCCACGCAAGGTCGATTGTAGCAAGTGAGTTTCGTGGCGAATTGATCAGCACCAAGGATAAGATTTACATCTACGGTCAAGGATTTTATTTCGAGGTTGAGCAGGATGAGTTGTACGAGATGGTCATCCGACACCTGGGGCCTCGAGGTACTATGCGACAATTAGCAGAAATCAATAAAAGAATCCGGCTTACACATGTGAAGCGGATGAAGGTCATCCAGCCGAGCGCAAATCACATTTGCTTCAACAACGGCACGTTGAATGTGGCGACACGACAGCTTGAAGCGCATGACCCAGCGCACCTGTTGCTAAATAGGATTGAGCACCCTTACCTGCTGGAAGCGACTTGTGAGCGCTTTATCGCCTACCTCAATCGGATATGGCGAAGTGATGACGACCGAGAGCAGAAAATTCGCTTCATCCGACAGTGGATTGGATATCTGCTCGTAGCGGATGTCAGCATGCAAGCCATGTTGATCCTGCTCGGCCTGGGTGCGAATGGCAAATCGGTTCTCATGGACCTGATCAGACATATCATCGGCGAGATGAATATCTCCAGTGCAATGCTCGATCGCTTGAAACAGCCGTACGTGAGGGCAACGCTGGAGGGGAAGTTGCTGAACCAGTCTGCCGACTTGCCGAAGCGAGGTATTGTTTCCGATGGTGACTTGAAGGCTCTGATTTCAGGAGACTCGATTGAAGTTTCGCCGAAGCATAAGCCGTCCTATACGATAAAACCGTACGTCAGGCTGATGGTCGCAACGAACAATATGCCGGAAAGCAAAGACACCACGGAGGGCTATATCCGTCGCTTGATTGTCCTTGAATTCAATGAGCATTTTTCTGCGGAGGAACGTGACCCGAATCTGCTGCAATCGCTACTTCCTGAGATACCGGGAATTATTCACTGGGCGTTAGAGGGGTTGTACGAGCTGCGAGAGCAAGGCAGGTTCAGCATCCCGCCGTCTTCCCAACGAGCGGTCAAACGCTACCAGGAGGAGCTGTCTCCTGTCCGGCTCTTTGCTGATGAATGCCTTGAAGAAGCCACCGACCGTTCAGGCTACGTCCCGAGGGATCTATTCTTGGCGTTCAGAGCGTGGTGCGGGGATCGAGGGCTTAATGCCGGGAACATTATTACGCTCGGGCGGGAACTGTCATCACTGGGTTTCCAACAGCGCAAATCCGATCAGACTTGGTGGTTAGTGCAAGCCAAGGATGCGATAGCAGAAGAGTATTTTCGCCCATTGCAAATCGTGCCCGAAGAGCCCTCGTTGTTGGCCGAGGCCTGACTTGTCATTTGCCGCAGCTTGTTAAATTTTTTGGCAAGTTTTGCGGAGAAAATTGTAAATCATCTTCCCATCCTCCCAGGTCGTGACCAATGCAGCAACGTTGGGAGGATCGGGAGGATGTTTTCATTATTGACGATGAAAAATTTTCGGCAATCATCGGCGTAAATCACTACCGGTAATTGCACGAATTTCGGCCATCCATATCCGGACATACTTCGTTATATTTACCCCCGTTTACTCTTGGACTTCATCATCTGGTATGCGATAAGCTCAAGGGGTAGGTGATTCATTGCCGTAATCGACGCACCTATCAATAACGCCGCCAGAATAATAACGAAGCTTGGTAACTTCAAGCAACAGCGGCGACACAAGCAACGCACCGAGCTTTAGGTGAGCGATACGCTCTTCGTTCTGAAGTGCAAATAACCAGTTGTAAAACGAAGCATGGGCATTGTCCGTGCGGGAGAAGTCACGTCTGTTGCCATCTCCAAATGCAGTGCCGGTGGCAGCGGAGGTTGGCGTGAAAAATATTTTCGGGATTTTCATTAATCCGGAAAACGGGAGTTAACATAAATATAGAGGTGGATAAAAAGTCACCGTCGTTTACTTGAAAAGGAAATTACTAATGGCAAAGGAACCAGAGATAAAAAAGGCGATTTACAACATGGGTGGTCCGAAGATTGCAGCTGCAAATTTACGGGTCTCGACCAGTGTAATCAGCAAGTGGATTCGAAACGGTGTTATTCCGAATCTGGACATGGCTACTAGGGTTGCGGCAGCAAGCGGGTTTGATATCGCTTCGCTTCGTCCACGGTATGAGCAGCAGAAAATCATGTAATGCGGCGCTGTTGGCCGTGTTGCAGGAGACAAGGTAGTAAAGAGAAAGCCCGTCGAAATTAATGGTTTCAGACGGGCCAATAAAAACAATATAAATAATAATCAGATGACTTATTTTAATCCAAAAAAAGAGGACGTGAAGTCCCAAACAAGCGTAGCAACCAGCAACAATATTGGCGTGGAATCAGCAGCGCTAATAACAAACGATGATCCGGTATCCCGTGCCAAGGAACTGTTGGCCTTGCACCATTCAGCCACAAGCGGCCTCAGTTTCGTACATACGAGGGAGTTGGCGCTGGAATGCATCGACGACATTCTGGAGCGTTGGTTACCCGATGGTGAACAACGTGGCAAGCAGTACGTTGCACTGAATCCCACACGTGACGATAGCGGGCTTGGATCATTCTCCATCAACATTGAAACTGGCGTCTGGTCAGATTTTGCCGGTGACAAAAAAGACACAGGCGGTGACCCGATCAGTTTGATTGCCTATATTGAAGGCGGAATTAGTCAGCTCGCTGCCGCAGTCAAGATTCTTGAATTCATCGCCGGGCTGTCAAGCGCTGACAGTGTTGCGATTGTCAAACGTAATGCAGCTAACAAGGTCGCACCACCGCCAGAATACACGGCCATCATGCCGATCCCTGCTGATGCTAGACCATGCCCTGTCTTTTTTGGTTCTAAGCTCGGTCATCCTGCTAAGAAATGGGCGTACCGTAATGCTGACGGTCAAGCGATGTTTTATATCAACCGTTTTAATACCGAGACCGGAAAATCGTTCCTGCCGCAGACTTATTGCAGGGATTCTACAGGTTGGGTTAGTTGGCAAAATAAAGCGCCTACGGCACCACGCCCTGCGTATGGCCTTGATCGTCTCGCTGCGAGGCCTAATGCGCCAGTGTTGTTCAACGAGGGCGAAAAATCCGCTGATGCTGCACAGCTATTGTTTCCTGGATTTGTGGCAGTGACGACTATGAACGGAGCGAAGTCGCCAGAGAAAACGGATTTCAGCCCGTTCGCTGGTCGCAAGGTCTACTTTGCCCCAGATAATGATGACGCTGGTACTGCTTATACGGACAAGCTGATTGGCCTGCTACGTACTGTCGGTGCCGAAGTCGTTGCAGTGCTGCGATTGGATATGCTGGTCAAGGACGGTCGGACGCTTGCACAGGGCTATGACCTGGCTGATGCTGCAGCTGACGGCTGGACAGCAGAATCGCTTGCTGAGCTTGGTGAAGCGCTTTGGGCGCAGATATCTCTTGATGATCCGACTCCTCCTGTTCCACCACCTGCGCCAGCGAAGAGACCAACACGAGCCAGGAAATCAAATCGTCTTGCGTTGCCTAAAAAAAAGGAAGCGCTGGAATTGGCGGTTGAATTTGCGATGACAAACCACGGTGACCACGTAGCTTGGTTCAACAATCAGATGGTTGCATACAAGGCAGGGTATTGGAAACCGCTTAACCTTGACGTAAGCGTAAAAAAGCCAATCCTAGAAGCCATAGTGGCCTCTGGGGACAGCAAGGTTAGTGCGTCGGATGTAAACCGCATAGTCGAACTGGTCAAGATCAAGTATGCAGCGATGCCAGAAAAATTCGAACGCAACTCGCCGTTCATTTGTCTGAACAACGGCACATTGAATCCGGTAACTGGTGAGCTGCTTCCGCACTCGGTTGATCACTATCTGACGAATAAATTGAACGTCACGTATGACGCCACGCTTAGCTGTTCCTTGTGGTTGCAGACGCTTGATGAAATTTTTTCTCCAGATGCGGACAAGGTTGGAAAAATCCAACTGCTGCAAGAGTACATCGGCTATTGTTTGATTCCAGATACTCGCTTTCACCGGTTTCTGTGGTTGGTCGGCGCTGGTGGTAACGGTAAATCGCTGATACTGGAAATGATTACGGCATTAATCGGCAAGGTCAACATCAGCTATGCCCCGATTGAGCGTTTGGAAGAAAAATTTGTACGTGCGGAGCTTCAAGGAAAACTGATCAATATGAGTTCGGAAATGTCTGCACGAGCGACCGTTGCCGATGGATATCTCAAGCAGATCACCGCTGGGGATATCATCGAAGCAGAGCGAAAGAATGAAAAGCCGTTTTCGTTCAAGCCGTATTCACGTTTGATCGGCGCAACCAATGCATTGCCAAGGTTGCTGGATCATTCTGACGGATTCTTTCGACGAGCAATGATTGTGCGCTTCAACCGTCAGTTCAAGCTGGAAGAGCAGGACAAGCAACGTGGGGTCAAGCTCATGGCTGAACTGCCAGGTATTCTGAACTGGGCAGTAACAGGGTTACAGAACCTGTTGCAGCGTGGTGAATTTGTGATGCCGCAAAGTTCACAGGATGAAGTGGCGCAGTATAGGGTCAATTCCGACCCTGTACGCCAGTTTGCGGAAGAGTTCCTTAGGCCCGTTGAGGATTCTAAGCGATGGGTGTCGAGTGGGGCCCTTTATGAGAGCTATAAAGCGTGGAACAATGACAACGGCTACAAAGCACTGGCCAGCAATCAATTTGCTGAACGCTTGGGCAGCATTGGCTTTAAGAAGGAACGGGACAAAAATGGACGATATTGGGCGGCGGAATATCATGACTTTGGTGTTCCGACATGTCCGCCAGTTCCAGCTTCAAGCATTTCACCACGAGCTGGCAACTATAAGGTCTGATAACGGTGTCGGGTGGTGTCGGGTTAGTGTCGGGTCTAGCCCGTACCCGTCACCACTAAAGCCCCATGTAAATATGAGGTTCCACGAGATTGGTGTCGGGTGTGTCGGGGTTTTCTATAATTCAAAAATAAAATAAAGAAGAACAGGATAGCCAGGTCAGATCAGGCATATATCTGCAGAATAAAAAGTTTATTGAATTTGCCAAAAGCCCGACACACCCGACACCAATTGCATAGGTCCTTTGTCGATATTGATGATCCAGAGTGTCGGGGCGGTGACATAGCCCGACACCTTTTCAGGCTAGCCCGACACCGGATGGCTGTAGTTCCTAAATTTTGTGATGTATTGGCTCGGGCGGTGGTTTTTCAGTTTTACGTTTTTTGTGGGAGACATGGGAGACATGGTAGACATCGCCATGCTCGTGCTATACCTAAATTTGTAGACAAAGGGGAGAGATGATGACGCTGAACGATCTGGTCAAGCGAATAGATGAAATTCTGGGACATGGGGAACAACTTTTAACGACACGTACCCAATTCGATCACAATAATCCCTGGTACGTGAGCCTTGCAGAGATGAAAGGATTTCGCTCTGAGGCTTTGTCGTTTATTGACAGGCATTTCGGTTCGAAACATGCGTACTACGTCGAATTTCTGCAAGCCACCAGCGGCCACACAGAAAACCAAGCGCTGTCCGGCATTGCAATTTTGAAGTCAATACGTGGCGAAGTTTCTGGAGGCTGGTTGATCAGCGTCAAATCTCTCGTGAGTGCTGAAATATTTTCGGATTTTCTTGAGATGGCAGAGCATCTACTTGCGTCGGACTATAAAGATCCTGCTGCGGTAATGATTGGTAGCGTCCTTGAAGAGCATCTTCGGCAACTCTGCTCCAAGTATTGTGTTGATGTTTCCCGTCCGGTCAATGGAAAACTGGCTCCTAAAATGGGGGACATGTTAAATGCTGATCTTTCCAAAGCAGGTGCGTACAACATGCTCGATCAAAAATCGGTCACAGCTTGGCTAGATCTGCGCAACAAAGCCGCTCACGGAAAATATTCCGAGTACACAAAAGAGCAAGTCGAAGTTATGTGCCAAGGCGTCGTCAATTTTATGGCGAGGAATTCGGTATAGACATATGCCTACCACGGTAGCAACACTGTTCGACGTCTTTTATGTTGGGAAGGCTAGTCTTGCATTTCATGGAAAGCTCACTGAACCAGGGGAACTTCCTTGCGTATGCCATTATGGATGTCGATGTATTCCAGACATGCCATCTCCAGAGGTAGTTCCAGGTGATTGAAGCACTCCCTGACAAGGTCTTCCTTGTTCGAAAGATTGGGGATCAGTGCCTCGTAAAATCGTTGAGCTAAATTGCTGAGATTAAATTTTTCCAATACGCTCGTAGCACTTGTTCGCACTGGGCTGTCTGGTATTACGTGCCGAAGGAATACCCAATTGATAAGCGCCTGTTGTTGCCGATCCACTTCACTGAAGCTCTCGTTCGCAAGCCCATTCCACATGTGCGTCATTACACGCTCCCAATGTTCCTTTCTATCAGGCCGGATGTGAAGCTCTTCTGGAACAATAATGAGATGTTCAAGGCTGTTATCGAGACGGGTCAAGCCGGCAGCAAAGCTTGGTCTCCAGTGCTCATAGGTATCACAGTCGCTGAGGGATGGCACTCCGTCAACCAAAAACCTTCGGATGTGAAGTAACTCGTGTAGCACTGAGCCATCGGGGAAATAATCTAGAGTTGGGATCAGAAATTTGGCACCATGCGGGCTGAACTTGCACGCCATGGTGTCCGGTTGGTCTGGGAGATATCGAACCCGGGCTGAGGTCACTTCGACGACAATCTCGATCCCACTGGCCCGCTCGACTTCTTCGACCATAGAGCGGATATCGGATGAGAGACGATCGAGATATGCTGGTTGCATGAAAGGTGAAGAACTCGGTTTGGAAATCAACGAGAAATCTGCGACTGAAGATGGCTATGCATAAGGGAGGCGCATCAGGACAAGCATATACGTGCTAATTTTGATTCTTAGTTAAGAGCTAGGAAAACCTACGGTGTGCAACCACTGCATTAAGTTTGGCACGCTTGCCAACCCTTGCTCAAGAAGCGATTTCGTGAGAACTTTCAGGCTCTCTGTTGAGATCGTATCCAGGTGCTTTTTAAACTTTGATTTTTCTTCTTTGGGTAGGCTGCTCGCATCGATTTTTGCTGCAAGTAACTCTTTAATCGTGTCGGCATGAATCTTTACCGTCACCGTGCCTAGAATGGCACTTAAGCCTCCGTCATCAGCGAGAAAATCGATACCCTTGGCCGTTATCTTTGAGCCTGCATGTCCGTAATCGCCATTAAGTCCTTGGGTTAAACCCGCATCCACAAGACCATGCTCTTCCAGATACAATAAGTTTGCTATTTTTTTCTCATCGTCTATCTTTGGCTCGCCGTGTATGAATATTTTCCGGAGCTTATCTGGATAAGCCGCTGCTAAATTTTCTAACAATTCGTTTTGAAAAGCACGATCGATTTTCATTTGTAATCCCACGGTCAAAAAATTTTTATTTATGGTTATACGGCATCGTCGCTTCTACATGCTCAACCACGTCACACCCCAATCGCCTTACGCAGAAACTGAATCACCCCAACCTCGCCCAACTTCTTTACAGCTTTACCGATCAATGGCGATAGGTTTGAGTCGTTCTGCAACCACGAATAGCGCTAGCTATGTGGCTTTTTCGGGAAGAAATTAAATCAAAATTTCACTCTGATTTGTCGGGTTCTATGGGGATTCGACGAACAGCACGAGCTCTCATGGTAAGCTGATCATTAGCTCGTGAGAACTGCTGATAAACAGTTCTGATCGATGTTTCGAAGTCGGATTCAAATTGCCCTGCGAATTTCATCGAATGTTCAACTAATTCTAGTGTGGTTTCATAATACACAGCATAACGAACATCTTTGTTCAGTGATTCGATAACATTACGTACGTCACCAGTTCTTGTTTTGCGCCAATGACGTGGCCAATCGAGAACGTAGCCGTCGAATGCGTTTTCATATCCGTTCTTTAAGTGCTTATCGAATCGCAGTAGAAAGCGCTCGGGAATAGTTTGCCCAGAGAACGGAGTGCAAAGGCTGGCACCGATGAATCTTTGTCCTGGTTCCAGGCGAGCGGCATCAATGATCGGTCGGCCAAGAAAAATATTTCTGCTTTCATCAAAAAATGCCTCTCCGAGAGACAAGGCACCACGCAGGGGTAGTCCAACTTCTAGCCCATGACAGATTACGTCGTTGCAAACGTCTAAAAAATTGTCGCAGGGGATGGGATGAAATTGCCAACCGTGAGCGGCATCTTTTTGAAGTACATTTAGTTCATCGGCTGTCTTGTTGCGCCCCTCTGGCCATGTTCGATTGGACCAAAGCAAAATTGAATCGCTGGAATAGGCCCCTTGAACCTTGTCGAAAATAGAAACATCGCCTTCACTGGTCCAGTATGCGGATTCTGTAAAACCCAAATCGCCGAATACACGCTTTTCTTGATCTTTTCTGTAATTGACCACACCCATTAGTTCTTCATACAGGCTCACCATCTTCGGCAACCCCATCTCGGCAAGGCGATGTTCAAATCCGAGGATGTCAAAAAGTCCAACCAAGTATCCGTATTGCATAGTTTCACCAGTCCATGTTGACCCGAGATTGCAATAAAATGTCGCAGAGCGGAGACTTCATGCAAAACATACTGAGCCGATGACGCTGCAAGCTTCAACCCACTATCCTGCTCCAGATCTACGCACTGCCACCACGAATGACTTGATCTCGATAGGCCGCCCAGGATTGAAGCCCATTTGCTGGTTCTTCGCTTTGTTCAATGAAATCGCCTGAACTGCAGTCTATGCCTTGCCAGCCATTATCGAGACAGAGTTTTACTATTAATGGAATAACTTCCGCATTGGTACGAACGTGCAACATAATACCGCTGGCTGGATCCACATGACCTAGGTTGAATTCGATCGATCCGGCCTGCGAATCCCAAATGCCCCACGACGGGTCAGCCCAGCTTGTCCCTCGAAACACTTTGAGGACTGCCTCATGCACTATGCTTAGGGAGCCAATTTCCAGAGGTTTTTCGTCGTCTGGAATGTCGGCAATCGACGTGTATTTCTTCGAAAATTTAGAAATAGAGATGTCCCAACTCATGTATTTTCTCCGATCCGCTTTTGCTAGATCACATCCCAATCGCCTTACGCAGAAGCTGAACGACTGCGACTTCACCCAGCTTCTTTACGGCTTTACCGATCAGCGGCGATAGGTTTGAGTCGTCCTGTGCGTCGTGATAGATCAACTCTTCACCTGTCTTGATGGCGTAGTGACGAACCAGGTCACGGACTTCTTCTTTGGCTGATGGCTTACCCTGTAAGATAGCCTGCAGTTCGAAATGTTTGGCGATGACGGTGGCTGCAAATTGAGAACCCGACACGGTTGTTTTCCGATTCTGATCACCCTGCCAATGCACCAATACATCCGCAGATGAACCGTCA
Organism: Collimonas arenae; assembly: GCF_000786695.1. NCBI lineage: Bacteria > Pseudomonadati > Pseudomonadota > Betaproteobacteria > Burkholderiales > Oxalobacteraceae > Collimonas > Collimonas arenae. Next base: position 812,573 of record NZ_CP009962.1, read on the forward strand.
TGCTCTTCCTCTTCGGGATCGTGGATCGGAAGAATCAGCGTTCCATCGATGAGGGACCGAGCGCATATTATGCCGTCAATTTTTTCCCAGGTATAAGCTGGGATCAGGCTGCTGATAAAGATTACGATGCCTTCGCTTCGTGCCATTACGTTGCCTCGTGAAATGCTGTGTAGGGTTAATAGGGCTATGTAGGGCTATGAAATCAGGTAGCCAACGGGGGATGAGAGCCAGCATCGTGTAATTCACAGCATCTGTTCCCACTTGCTTTCTCACTAGATCTGTGTGGCGTCAGGAACGTCATAAATATTGTCGGTTACTTCGCTCATTAGTCGATGATCCAAGAGAACTTGGAGAATGGTTTTCGCTGTGAGGTCGCAAGCAATAATTTTGTTTGTTACCGGGTCAAAGTTAATTCCCCAGTTACGTGTCCCGTTGACGCTTTGCAAATTCGCCAAAAAATTGGGTTGAGCGTACAAATTCTTTTGTTCCACGGTTGCCATGCGCCGCAGCTGAATGGAGTTGTTGCCAACGTAGGTAACTAATGGCTGAAGATTTGTAAATAGCGCAGAAAAAGATGGACTATTCTGTAAGTCTGAAAAAGCCTGAGTGTAAGCGAATTTACACTGCATTGCCGATTCAAAACTGCGCTTATTTGCAATAAATATAAGCGCATCTTTGCAAAAAAAATCGAAATTACGCTCAATGGAAAATCCGTTATCCTCGGCGGCAGAGAGTTCACCGTCTGAAAAAATTATATTTATGAATTTCTTTGGATATGATGTTTTCCATGATGCGGTTGATCGTTTTATGGCATAAACCGTTTCGCCATTATTCGAAAATTTGACTAGGTATCCATCGGCCCCTTTTAAATCTTTAATTCCCTTTGCATGGCACTCAGGTTCAGGTCGATCGACTTGCGCTTTCAGAAATTCAAAATCTGTTCCTTGCTGAGAAGTGGCTAGGCAGCTATTTTCGTTCGTTTGAGACAAATAAGAGTAAGGCAAAAACTCAGTAATTCTTTTCATCTCCGACTGAATGAGTTCCTTCAACGTATTGGTCAGGGCGTCATCGGTCGGAACATAATGAGCCAGATATTTCTTGCTGGTCGTACTTTTTTTGAATACCCACAAGTGGGCAGTAGCTTGTGCGAAATCGAAGGTGCGCAGTGAGTTAAATTCGTTTGACATAACTAGTCTCGTGTAATGTAAAAATCCTGGATGGTTTGAGCCTTCTGTGCGCCTGGAATCAACAAACCTTGCTTCAATATTCGAACTACTCGTGTAGTGCCATTTATGGAAATGGTCGCTTCATGCAGACGCCAATTGAACATCAGCAGAAGTGGATTCATGATGATTTGCCCTGATTTGTAAGTGATTGCAAACATCCACAATAAGAACACAGCAAATCCCAGTAATTTTTCTCGCTCGTTATAGCTGATCCCCATGAAAGAAACGACATAAGGAAATACGTAATTTATTAAATCGCTTGGCGTTGATTTTACGGCTACAACTTCGATGTTGTGGGGGTATGATATTTTTTTGAAAGATAAATTTGCCACTATTATCGAAATAAATGTAAGGCCGAGAAATGTAAGTGAAAATGACGGATTCTTAAATGGGATGAACGTACATTCTGGAATTGGTGTCCTGCTGAAACCGCAGACAGGTAACCCCCACCATACTTTGGGTATATCCTGAACGGCTAGGATAATTGCAAGGGGCAGGTATGAGCCAATGAATATCAGGAAAGCTGAGATCAATCTAAATTGCATCTTGAGCCTTTGAGAATTTTTGTGTCACATCATCGCTACGTCATACGTGTAGCAGATCCTCAATCGCTGCTATTAACTGATATAAAACATCAGGCAGAAACCTCGTTCAACAAGTCCGATTGAACGACTGGAATGGGGGCAATGAATTTACTCAATTCATCTTGTTGATCAATTAAAAAAGGAGCATCCTTGACACGTGAATGAAGATTCAACAAGCGCTTTTCTGCACGGGCGAGAATTGTTCCGTAGAGCATAGGAATGATCTTGACCTCGTCGCCGTGTTTGATGGCTTCATCTTCGCCTTGCTCAATGACACTGCCAAGGACAAAGCCATCTACCCTCGTAGATTTACGGATATGGCCTTTGGTCTTGAGCTCCTTCACATACTTCCAGACTTGTTCTTTTTCCTTTGACCCAAGGGGTAAACCTGTGGTTTTCAAGTCTACGATCACTACATGCTCAATGCCGTCTTCGTTGTATTCTTCGTCATACGAAGAACGGGCATAAAAGCCGACGCTGCTATCAGGTAAAGCAACGAAGTCAGGCCTGTTCCTGCTACCCTTACCAGTGGTATCGCCAAAGAGAGTGCGAATGACTGTGGTCATGCCTTTATTGGACGTAAATTCAATGGACTCAAATTGAGCTCCGAACATCCATAACCCTCTTTCAAACAACGGTTGGAGCTCATGCACTTCGTCAATGCCTGCGACCTGGAGCTTGGTCCGTAGTTCATTGATAAGCTTCAATCGATTCTGTATTTCATCCAACACCAGCTTCGCCATTCCGATAGTCCACTCGGCCAGAATGGTATGTAAGGTGTCATAGTCGTTCGGGTCGCAGTTGTGAAGAAGTTCAAGTAACCCATAACGAGATTTCGCCTTCTCCAATTTTGCAAGAATGCTGGATAGTTGAATAATTTCCTGTTCGCCGAAGTTGGGACATGTGTCCACCACTTCATTGACGAAGGTTTCAATTCTGTCTTTACTTACTGGTGAGAGAGTATTGACGGTGCTACCGATGCGTTCAATAACGGCACTACGCTTTGCCTCCCGCTCGGTTTTGCTACTTTCAAAGATTATTTGGCGAATACGGTCTTGAACTGCTTCACAACTCTTTGTCCATGCTTCGCTGTCCTCATGGAAGCCACTCCAATCTTCAAGTACTGCGTCATGTTGATTGAGGAAGTCGGCCTGAACGATGAAGGTGAACCGTTTAGCTTCTGAGGTACGCCCGTCAAGGATTCGTTCGTAGTCACTTCTGCTCCACTTGCACTGACCAACTGCACGGTTTTGAACCCACCATGCAATTCCGTGCTGCTTTGTAGTTTTGTCAGCCTTCTTGGCGTCTATGTGCAAGAGGCGAACTTTGCCATAGCCTTCAACGTTAACCTCTTCGGTAGCCAAGAGGTCGGGTATGTCATTGAAGGTTATCTGGCTTCCATTGACGGACACTATGAAAGCAGGGTTAGCGAGAAATCTGCTTCCGATCAGCTCTCGGGCACGTTCTTCCGTGAAGCCAAGCTTTGGGATTTCGCCATTTCCAACGATCTCGGTACCATGTCCGATGACACCTTCAGCCTTAAATGATATCTCTTCAAGCACCAATGGGTCAGTCGGTGTGCGATGGACTCGGCAAACAAATTCCTGTCCGTCCTTTCGGGATGTGATCAGGTATTCGCTGGTGAAACAAAAGCTAGCAAAACGGCCTTTGCCATTTTTTCCGAAGACTGTACGAGGCTGGCCTGAAACATCCTCTGGTGGCTCTGTCGTGGCGCCTTGGGCCGATATGCGGTTGTAAGCAATGGTCCGCCAAATGTGCTGGAACTCTTCACGGGTCATGCCATGCCCGTTGTCAGTGATCTTGAACTGTCGTTCAGTTTTGACGTCAGGCCAGGTAATAAAAACCTTAGTAGCATATGCGTCCCAGCAGTTGGCTACGAGCTCAACGATGGCAGTTGATGGGTCTGTGATGATAGACCCAGCGTAGCTTTCCAAAAACCGTTCGTCATATAGAAGGGTTCGCTGTTCCATAGTTTCCTCTTTGCATTCTTGATCAAGCTATTCGCAATAGATCAGGGTCTCTTCTTAATGAATGCGGCTACTCTGACGGCCGCTCATGGGACCACACAGATGCTGAATTAGGTTTTTACGCCATTTCGTGCAATTACCGATAATATATTGACATGTGGGAATAGTTGAAATCAAGACAATTTCAAATTTATAAGCAAATATTTGGTTCTGGTTGCTCGGTTGACCGCAAAAACCACACATCAGGTTGAGCGGCTGTCGGTAATTTTAATAGACCCGCAATCAGTCAATGGGGGAAGTTCTGGGTTGTAGATAAAATGGCAATGCTAGCATTTTGGGGAGAGGGAGCCAGTGCGTCATCGCAAGCAAGTTTAAATAGAAAATGCAATATGAGTAATCTAAAAAAATCGCTGCTAACATGTTAAGGACACAATATGGTTGTTCACTCTGCTCTCAATCCCGCTGCCCTAAAAGTGTTCGAAAAATCTTATAACACTTCGCATGAAGACATTGCCATTCGTACTCGAGGGGAATTTCTAAACGCTTTTCCACTGTCAAAACTCAACTACATAGACCTGGATGAATATGTGATCGGGCATCAAACTCCCACGTTCTGCACTTACGTTGAGGTTAAAACCCGACCATGGGCAAGTATCCAGGGAGCGACAGCAAAAAAATTCGGAATCTATTTTGGAAAAACAGCATCCGATCCGCAACTGATCTACCGCTTCAGTGCCAAATTTGGTATCACCAAAAACAACGCTTTTCAATCAGTCAAAACCGCTCTATTGGATTTGATCTACCAAGGCGGTCAAAAGAATCTTGATTTTGCGACAATCAACGTCAACCCGCTATCGCCAATGTTCAAGGCCAAAATTCTGAGCCTATATTTCCCTGATCAGTTCCTCAACGTATGTAGCCCCGACCATTTGGAGTTATTAGCAAGCATCTTCAAGTTCCCAACAGATCTGGTCACTTGTGAATATCAACACCTCTTAATTCAAGCCAAGTTGAGTCATTCACTTACCGATAAATGGAGTAACCCGAAGTTTATGGCATTCTTGTACGATACTTACGTGAACGAGGAACCTGGAGCTGCTGTAGGTATCCAAAAACCCAGGAAGAAAGTGCATCGAAAAGTCAACTTTGAAGACTTGCAAAAACAACGAGGAATTATCGGGAAAGCGGCGGAGGACTATGCGTTAGAGTGGGAAAAAGATCGTCTGACGGGTGCAAATCTAAGTCACCTAATCTCAAAAATAGATGTTCGAACAAACCGCCCTGGCTATGGTTACGATTTTTTGTCGCATACATTGCCAACTCAACAGCGTTTCATCGAGGTGAAATCGGTAGCCAAACTCTCGCGTGAAGAAGGGTATAGGTTTTTTTTATCCGAAAATGAACATTCGACATCGCTCACGAACGAACACCGTGACCAATATTTTTTCTATCTGGTTTTCTTTGATGGCAATGGACAGCCGATTGAGCTTTTGCCAATTCGGGCTGATGCTCTCTACGATACCGCTTCGTTAGCTCCCGCAGCCTACGTGGTTCAGTTCGATCGCAGCGATGTATCAAAAGCGAAGTAGTGCCACACTCTGCGCATTACCGCTATGGGCGGCACAATTGATCACCAAGCGTTTTTGAGGCGTTGAGATAGAAAGAGATAGGTAGTGTCGGGTCCAGCCCGTACCCGACATTACCAAAACTCTATGCAAGTATGAGGTTTCATGAGATTGGTGCTGGGTATTTCTATAATTTAAAAAATAAAATAAAGAAGAAGAGAATTGGTAGGCCAGATCAGGCTTATACCGGGAAAATAAAAAATTTATTGAATGACCCTTCTTAAATCTAATTTGACGTCAAGCTCAGTCGAATAAAATTCGATTTCTCAAATACTGCAACATCTTGAATAACTTGTTTATTTTCGATAAACTAAAAAATGAATTCAAATACACAAACCGAAATTAAAGATATGTACATTAAAATTGAGATTGAGACGATAGTGGTGTTTAACCATATTGTAGTTAATTCTATCTTAGATATTAGACTGAATGAATTAAAAACAGATTTTGATAAATTATTGAGGCAAATTAAGTATGGCGGAAATGTTTCTGAAATAAAAAATAAAGCAATTGACATTAACGTAACCATAAAAAACTTGATGGAATCTACTGATTTGGTGAATCCAAATAAAATAAATGATTTCGTTAGTAATCTAATTAAATTTACAGCAGCAACAGTTGCCAAATACGAAGAAGTCGATAATTCTAAAGAATTTCCCAGAGCGATACGCAACGAACTAGCAAATCTTTGCGATAAATACTTTAAACGATATTTTGGGCGCTATCTTGATAGTAATGTTTGGGGGGAAATAAAATTTTACGAATGGCTTAAGAGAGGGGATTTTATTTATGTCGATATTTGTGCCGGCGGAAGATGGTCTCAACCAGAAAGAGAGCGCTATTTTTCTGATGATGATCTAGATAAATTTTTCAATGACAACCAAAGTTATGTGATTGCGAAGATGTTATCTTCAAATATAAGAGCATCAAAAGTAAACATTGCAGACCCTTTATCAGACGTTGATACCAAATGCTTTGTTGACTCACATAAGATATTGCCGAAACTTGAGGTTGACGCCCTGAATTGAGGCCCTTATGTTAACCTAGTATGGTCGGAGCAAACTATTTGAGGCACCAGGGAAGCCCGCCTGTTATGATACTTTTAATTGAATTGAATTGAATTGAATTGAATTGAATTGAGTGGAGTGTACTGTAGACAAGAGGAAATTATAAATGCCGTAAATTTGATATTTGTCGTTACTTTTTGTTCAACATTTTTAAAGTGGCTTCATCACTCATCTCCTTCTCCAAAGTCGATCTTGCATATTTTATATTGGCAATAAGTAATTCGCCTTCACTCCATTTATCAATCTCATAACCAGCGCTGCGTAATTCGCTTTTTTCTTCTGCTGTAAGAAATAAAAAATCTGGTCCAACATGTGCAAAAATTTGAGCTGGTTCAAAATGCATATATTTAAATTTAAATCCAAATCCTGCAAGACTTAGAATATTTTTTTTGAATTTTTGGTCATTCTTATACCAATTGATCAAAGAATCATATGTAAGGATCTCTATATTTGATTCACTATTTAATTTATTTATTAGTTTCTTCCGAGCCTCACTTATATTCTTATTGTCTGATCTTCCTATAATTAGCTGATAATTAAATTCAATTGGATTATTCCGCATAACTAGTGGTCGAAGAAGCGGATCTAATTTACGTACTACTTCTTGTTTGTGATCATCAATGAATATTTGCCAATTTCTTACTTGATTTAATGCCGCACTGAATTCTGCGGAAGGTGTTGCGGCATGCATATTATTAGTAAATATCGATTTATCTGGAGTCTCCAACTCTACCAAAGTAATACGCCATCTATCTGAGCTTTTAGTTATATACACATAATCAGTAGTTAATTCCGTTCCCAATGGAAATTTAGACAAAATCATGCGAAAATGAAGGTGATGATTCAGCCGATTTGTAAATGGTATTAATTCGGTATGAGTTTCGAGAAAATCTTGAATTACTTGCTCTTTCTGACGCCCTTTAGGTGCAGGTAAGGACAACAAGTTTTCGAACTCTAAGATCAAGGAATTGTCCAGTTCTTGCACCCGGTATCTCCTCTTTATTAGGCATTAACATAATACGGATTCCAAGCAGCACTACTTAAATGCTGCTCGGTTTTACTTCCCGATCGTAATTAACTCACACCCTCAGTTCATCCATCGACTTCCCTGCACTTACCCATTCTTGCACCCACTTCGGTTGACGACCCCGGCCAGTCCATTCCAATGAAGTGTCATTAGGATGACGGTATTGAACAGCAACCTTTGCCCTTGCAACACCACTTTTCACATTGGGCGTAGAACTCATCAGCTCTTCAAGGGAAATACCTGCGCCCTGAGCAATCTCCAGTATTTTCTGGCGAGCGGCTGCTTGCTCCTCTTTCTCTCTGACTTTGATTACTTGTTGCACCTGGTCTTGTAACGTGCGTAGTTCTGCGACTGACATATTCGATAAATCCATAACAACCCCTTTAATGTTGATTTTTGTTGAAATTATTTCAACAAAAAAATTGCATAGAAGTTGAATGTCTACTATTTGACGAAATGTGTCAATGTGGCTCGCACTGTTAATCTATATTTTTTTAGCCTTCACTTCCCCGGAAATACAAGGTATTTAGGCTGCAATGGAGAGGGAATAAACAATTATTTAAAGTCTTATTTTTTTGGTTTTAAAAAAAATGTTAGTAAAGTCAATAATAGTAATGGTCCATCAAACATTAAAGTACCAAAGAAAACAATAAAAGATACACCATCTCTTGGTATTGTAAAAAATGCGAATATAAAAATTGCAATACCTAAAATTCCAATTGTAATTAATGTCCACCAAATCGCATTGATAAATATATATTCCAAAGTATATATATTCAATTTATTTAAAAAAATAATCAGAAATAAAAATAATAAAATAGGCCATCCATAGAAAAAAATCTCTAATAATTTAATCGCTTTTTCAAAATATATTTCCATTATTGTGTTGATTCAATTTTATTGAAATAATTTAACGAAATATTAAGCTGCGTCAGCATATGATAATATTTAATGATTTCATTTTATTTCTATCGTGATATTATTATTTTTATTGACTAGGCTTAAAAAATAAAAATAAAAATGAAGGAATGATAATTGGCAAAGAGCCTAAAAAACCTACATAGAATGCAGCACCTAGATCATCTTTTTCAAAAAACAAAAACCAAGATGCAAGAGATATTATTTCGACAGCGGCCATAAAAATCGTAATCCACCAAAGAATTGTCGATATTTTATAAAAATTAACTATGCCCATAAATTTTCTAATAAAAATCCAAGTCATTGAACCGATTGCAATGGTCCAAGTTAGGTATCTGTAGTGATATATAAAATCTAATCCGATGAGGACTAAATCAAGTTTGTCGAGATCTTTCATACCGTGTCCAATGTAGAGTTGCTGGATATGGACGCAATCACAGTAGGAGATATAGGCGGTTTTGGTGTTTTCTTTTCCTCAGATCCCCAATCTAATGGCATCTCGACCCAAAAACCTTTAACTTTAGCTCGTAAAGTATCTATTGCCTTATCAACTACATGATGCTCAGTCACCGTATTAGTTCTGCTCATATAGGCTGGCTGCAAACTAGGCTGCGCCGCAAAATCATGCTTACCATTTCCGCTAAATAGCAACGGATATGCTTTTTCTCGGCCTTCTGTCAATGTTTTGAAACTATTGCGTGGTGTATGGAGAAATACTTCGTTGTATGCAGCACGGTTCTCTTGGGCTAGATTCTGAATGCCCTTAATTGTTGCGTCTGCTAAAGGGTGTTCAATATTGATACTCTGCGGCGGGTGATTTTCCTTTTGAACGCCGGTCGTGGATTGATCGACTAATACTCCGAGATGTTTTTTCCATTGTTGCATGCGCAATTCACGTGCGAATTTGCGTGTGATGATCTTTATGCCATTACCGACATCAGTCATACCAGCTTCCGCAGTATCGACAACAACAGCAGCAAGTTCCGTATCCCCATCACCGTTCAAACTACGGTCATTGATATTAGCGCTTCCTATAATAGCAACGGCGTCGTCTACAATTATTAATTTGCTGTGGATATAGACCATTTCCGTTAGCACCGATTTTTCGGTACTCCCATAGTTACGCAGATTAAGAACGGTTAAATACTCACGCCATTTATCTTGCATACCATGCTGCTGCAACAACATCGAAATTTCGTCATTAGTCTTAGGTTGCACCTCTAACTTCCACTCTTTCAAATGAAAGCCGACCAGCGTTGCATTGATACGATGGATAAGGCTATTTTGAGCACGTTTAACGCCTTGTAGGGCCCACCAAAGCTGTGAGCTTGTACCTGCCTCTTCAAGCATGCCTTCCGGATGTTCTGGCAACACCAGCCATACATGAAACGGGCGTTCTGCATAGATTGCTTTTCCAATCGCATTTGCCAATTCAGCAATGATTTTATTTTTCGCCGGTGAGTGAGTTCCAAATTTGTCTACCCCACAATCGGATACGAAAAATTGATTTTCGATGTAAATAAAACCTTGCGCAGAGCGAATACAGTTAATCATCGCATCCAAGACACTCGTCTGATTATCTTGCACCCATGCCTTTCGGGCCGCCTGCACAGCGTTGCGGCGTGTCCGATCGGGCTGCTTCCAATCATCATTGATGTATTGATGGGCGTTATTCCATAACGACAGCTCATCTTTTAATTGCTGTGAAGATACCGAGCGGCATATTTGAACTACTGCTGTGCCAGCTCCCTTTTGCAAGGGGTCGCATAAGTAGTCGGCTCCCTTAGCTTGCTTGAACCAGTTGACCGCCATGCCACGATCAAGCAAATTAGTGTCTTTTCCAGCAAAACTATTCCAACGTAAAATAAAATTCACGAAAACGTCAAAGGCTGCCGGTCCTTTAATTTGTAAATTAATATCCTGCCAAGGTTGACGTGGCTGAAAAGAGGCATCAAATACTTTGCCATCTGCTCCGTACGAGGCTTGAAAACCAGGCCTCTTATTATTCCCATTAGTGAGCAAAATTTCTTCCGGCGTTAGAGAATGTGCGGGCGTTAATTGCTGATTATAGGCATCGTTGATAACGTGCATCTTGGGATCAATCACAACATCAAATGAATTGGTATCCCAACGGCCATAGGCCAAATCCATGCCACCCAGGAAAGCGATCTGTCCATCAATTACTAACGTTTTTTGATGATGGGAGAAAAAATCATTCGAATTCTTTCTGTCTAAAATATCTCTGCCGGTGTTTGGATTCTGAAGCATGACTTCAATTGATCCTGTTCCTTGTGGTAATTCCATTAAATATTTTCTGGATTTCTGAGCATGAGTATCTACAGCTATCGTAATTGGGTCATACAGCATCACTCGCACATGCACACCACGCTGCATCGCAGCTGCCAGCAACTCCGACAACCGTCCAGGGTGACCAGATACACCACGTTGATCCAATTCAACGTCATAGTCCAACTGCCAATCAGTAATTAAAATAAAGCTCTTCGCTGCACGAATCTCCCTGGCTACGGCTTCAAAGTAATCCTTCCCAGTTGTGCGTCGGATGCATTCATTGCCATAGCGTGGAAACGCAAAAGGTTGATCCAAATCAAAATATTGTCCAGTGATAGAAGTATTCGTCCCGGCAGTCAGTTGTGCGGTGTAGGAGTCCATGGATATAGTTTCTAACGGATAGGAGGAGGATGGCAGGATTTATCGAATAACCGTTTTTTTAATGAGCTGAGACAGCTCTTGCACATCGCCGTCTTTTTTTGCGACTTCGTTCATGAGACCTTGGCGGATCGGATCTATATCAACGCCATTTGGAATGAAGTTAAGCGCATCCAACGTGTGTGGAGGATTATCGTAGAACGATTCGTTATTCCAGCCAGCGACAGTAAGAGGCATTGCACTGAGACCGCTGATGAAAAAAATCTGATTGCGCTGTTGGCTTACCGCAGCAAATAGCTCTTGCTGCTGCGTATCTGTGAGATCAATTTTCCCGCTGGCGGTAATGGTGCCTTCATGGAGAATTTTTTCCCAATGCTGTTTTGCAAACACGTTTGGACTAACCGCACCACTGTCGCTTTCATTTAGCGTTTGCGAATCCAGAAGGACAATCTTCCAGGCTTGACCAACCGGAGTGACGCCATGTGCGCCGGGAATATCTTGTAGATTGATAGCCAGCTTAATAGGCTTGAGTTCACTAACAGGCATTGGAGACACGGGAATACTCATCGAAGCGGCTCCCGGCCTATTCCACATAGCACACCGTTCCAGTATGTCCCCCGGCGTGCCGTTCTCAATGGCCTCCGGCGTAATCTTGATGTAGGAGCCGCCGGCGCCAATCCAGACCTCTTTGGTCGACGACAAAACAAGTTTGCCTTCCACGCTGACGATCTTCAGGTCCTTCAAGGCCGACAGCGCTATCTCGTCGCTTTGCGCTTGAATCTCGACCTTGCCCTTTGCAGCGAAGATTTTGATGCCGAGCTTCTGTGCAAACAGCGATATGGCCTCGCCAGCGGCCACCGTGAATTTTTTCATCACACTGATATCGGCGTTGCCACCAGCGGTAGCGATCAGATTTTGCGATGCGCTTAGTTGCAGGTTACCGCCGGAGGCAAGGCCAATGCCTGCGGGAGCACTAAACAAAACCCCGGATTGCTTGAGATCTTTGAGCGTCTTGTCTAACAATCCCTGCTGTTGATCAAAGTCGGCTGCAATGGCCTGCGCTTGCTTGACTGCGCCACCTAATATCTGTGCTTGTTCCAGCGCCTGCTCCAGTCGGGTAACGGTCGCTTGCATCTCAAGTTGTTGCCCGTTGGCCTTCGGTTGTGCATCAGCGGAGACAAATAAACCCTTGCCCGCCCGCACGCTGCCCCAGCCATCGGTGCGCATTTCTACGCCTTCGCCACGCTGCTGCTTCTTTGCATCAACCAAGTGACCTAAATTGAGTTGGCTCTTGCCATACTCGGTCGCCAGTTTGATGTGTTCCTGGCCTTCCCAGTCTTCCATCCGCAACTTGTTGTTGCTCTGGGTGCGGATTTCGTTGCGGCTCATCCACCGGTTTTCATTGGTGATCAGGTCGCTGTTCTGGCTATCGTGAAGTGCATGAGCAATATAGGGGCGGTCCGGATCGCCGTTGTGAAAGGCCACGGCGACTTCAACCCCATCGATCAGCGGGAAATGAAAACCGGTTTGCAGGCCTCCTGCGAATGGCTTGGCAAGACGCATCCAGCAGCTATTGAGTCCACTTTGGCGTGGGTCACGGTCGAAGTCGAATTGCACAACGTAATCACCCGTCTTGCTCATATAGGCGTAGGGATAGCGATCCGGCGAGGCGATCCGGGCGCTCACCGTGCCGTCAACCTTCGGCCAATCGTCCTCATGCAGCGGCAGACGATAAATACGGTCGGACGGGATGGCGATATAGCTGTTGTGATAGGCGGTATCTCTGGCGCCATGATGGGTTATCTTGGTGATCAGTTGGCCGTATTCGGCATCAGGCAAAACTTTGTTGGTGAAACGGAACACAGCACCAGGTATCAGGCCAAGCACATTGCCTTTACCCTTGTAGATGACTTGTTCGCACAGCGCTGCTTCGTGGCGCAAACGTCCTTCCCATTCAGCCTGTTCTTTGCTCAGGTGCATCGAGCCAAAGGCACATGATTGACCGAAAGTGGTCTTGTCGTTGCGAGCAAGATTGACTTCGGCCTCTATCGGGGCCGGTGCGGTAAGGTGGTTGTAGTCCCTGACAATATAGGATTGCGGAATCATCTTGGCATGGGTTTCCAATGCACGTACCGCTTCGCTGCCAACACTTTCCAATCCGGCATCCCGGCTCAATGGTGCCGACAATGCGGGGCTGCGCCCGTAATGCGTGAAGTCATCGCCGAAATGGATAACTTCTCCATACTCGCCGGCATCGATCCGGAACCAGATGCCGCTGCGGCGGCATAGTCGTTGAATAAAGGCCAGATCGCTTTCATGCCACTGGGTGACGATGGGGCGCTTCTCGTATTCACGCCGTAGCGTAAAGCTGAAGTTGCTGTTGTCGCCCGCAAAGCCATGTTCACGTAGGATGCTTTCAATGATCTTTGGGAAGGTTTTTTCTAAGAACAAACGGCACCGAGTAACGTTGCGTAACTGTGCGATGCGAGATTCCAGTATTACTGCGTAGGTACTAACATCCCCGTTACTGTCAAGTTGCCGAAAGCTGGTGATAACGCCTTGCGTTTTGCGACCTGCTCCCAAGGTGGGCAGACCCGGCAAAGCGGGTGGGGTAATGGTGAAGGTAGCAGGCATTCCGACAAAAGCAGAGCGGGGAAGATCAGATTGTGGGTGCGTTAAACGAATCACAAATCGACTGGGTTCACCAAGTTCTTCGTAACCATCAAATTCGACAACACTGAGGTCTTTGCCGCTGGCGCCGGCACGAGGAACATGAAGGTGATAAGGCTGCACGACGCCTAAACCAAGTGTTGACATCCGGTCGTTCGTATCCGATCCCATGTGTTACCCCAGATAATTTTTCATAGACCAAGCAATATCAAAGAAAGACCTATCTGTATATGGAATTAGTATTGATGACACAATGATTTACAGTTGTGATTTTTTACGTAATGTCCGTCAATGTTAAAGATAGTCATTAATTAAAAATTCCAAAACAGCGAGTGTAAAGGATGGCGATGAACAGTCCATAAAATGGAACAGCTTTGCACCCACTAGCAGCTACAACATATCGATTACAGCCATTTCGATGTGTTCCACGCAAATATGTAAACGATTGCAAACTGCGATCTATTTAATAATTTTGGGCTATTTGTTTGCGACTTTGCTGATTAGAATCTCTTCATCGGAATTCTGCAAAGCCATATAACGACATGAACACACATCCGAAAGCAATAGAGGCATTCCGCCGAACGACAAGCGGCACCACTTGGATCAATCACGCTCAACAGCGATGTCAGGGGCCATGCAAGCGTAGCCGTAGCAAAGGACAGTTTTTATCGGGTGATTCACTTTGTATGGTGTGTCGTAGGCGTTCTTAAAACTGAGTGAGCGGCGATGTAGTTTTACTTTTAGAAGAAAAATATGAACGAGATAATGTGTCCGCACTGCGGCGAAACAATACTGTTCGGGGAAAACGTCTGCATCGGATGCAAAGCAGAAATTGAATATGGGGCACCTCGAACGGCTTACCTTGCACTAGTAACAGCGAGTATTCTTTTTGGGATACTGGTATCGCAAATTCCCCTCTTTGATTTTTCGTTGCTGGCTTGGTTTTTTGGGATGACGACATTTGTTGTAGGTAGCATGTGCCTGGAGAGATTTTTCATCGAACGGGTCATTTTTAAGCGTCCCTGATGGGGATAGCCGGATATTGCGCACTATAAGGCGAATTGATCATGACTACTCACGCCGCTGCTGATGCAGTCACTGGTAACAAGTTAAATGAAGCTGCGACGTATGATCCAGATCGCTTGCTGGATACATTGATCGCAAAGTTGAAATTGAAAAACGATGCTGCACTTAGTCGTGCGCTGGGAGTTGCGCCGCCAGTGATGAGCAAAATCCGCCATCGTCGTTTGTCTGTAGGCCCTACGCTGTTAATCAGTATGCATGAAGTCAGTGATATGACTATCGCCGAATTGCGCACTCTGATGGGGGATCGCCGCAAGAAAATTAGAACGAGCGGTACGCAGTCTGACCCGGACCTTTTGGCTTGAGCCTATTTCGTCGCCACAGCAACCCACAAAAAGTCGATATTTTGTGGGTGAAAAAAGCGCTGCAATGCCTTTTCCCATTGATGGTTTAAGGTGTGAACGTTTTCTAATATAAGATAGAAAAACAAACCTGTAGAGCAGGCCGCTTCGCTACCGATCAGCGCTGCATACGCCATCATTTCCATGGTGCGGTGTTCGCTTCTTCTGCGTCAATCTAAAAAGCCCCCGAACAGCAGGAGCAACGAGTGGTTATGAACCACCCGCAAAAACAAATCCGAATAGCTTCGTGCCGCCCCACAGCCACAACACGCCGATCACGAGCACCCCGATGGGGACACCGAAACAGAACAGCAGCAGCCGTATGAAAATCATGACGATTCTCCCGTTTGACCGGTAGCCTTCTTGTCGAGCTTGTCCTTCAGGCTGGTTTTAGCGGGAATCGCTGGTGTAGCGTCGCTAGTAGCAACTCCGGGGCCAGAGCCAGACTCAGGATAAAATTCTTCCACGACTTCAGCAATTTCTTCATTGCTGTCCTCGAAACTGCCATTGGAAAACCCCAGCCTCGCTGCATCGTCCAACGCCGCTTGGTCATATCCGACTGACCTGCGTCGCTCGTCATTCTCTTTGGCTTCGGTAATCGCTTCTTCTAACGTTCTGCCTTCCCGCACGGTCAGGTCAACGTAGTACACGGGAGCCCTATGCGATTGCGTCGTAGATTTCCCCCGCAGGCGTAATTCCATTGGGAGACAAGCCAGCAGGTTCCCAGAGACAGCCTTGTAATAACTGAGCCGTGCTGCCAGTGACCGGATGCTGTTGTAACCAGTAGTTCTAAAGATGAAACTACCCAGCTCGTCATCATCACCGATCAAGACATTTAATCGACCATACGGTTTACATAGACCGCCTTTAGCAAGCTCGCAGTTGTCCGGCGAGGGGCAAGGCAGGGTTTGTAGCCCGGACGGCATATAGCGCTTGCATTGCTCTCCATTGCCGGTACACATCGGTCTGCCAGTGGCCCTGTCAAACAGACTGTATTCCGCACGCAGGTTTAAATCAGGATCGTTGAATAAAACCCTGATGGGGATGGACCTGATCTTGCCCCCAATCGATGCCTTACGCAGACCTTCATCGAACGGATGCAATATCCAGCCTTCCCGGTTCTGAACCTGCGATGTGACAGTAAAACTGTCATCTTTCTCCGGCAATCTCTTACCGTTTTTCTCAACAACCTTGCCGATGGATATTCGCCCGAGAATTGGTGGCGTGATTGCTAGACCTTTAATCATTTCTGTTCCTTCAATAATAATGCCCGCCCCCAGTCACCGCAAAGGGGCAGGCAAGCACAAACGGCCCCTGCGGCGGGGCAACTGACTTCGGTGAACTACTGAGCTACGGATGAACTACGTGGTGACGAGGAAACGACGACTGCCTGGTTTGAGGAGGGGGTAGCGCTGCGGTATATCAGGCTGGTCTTTCAGTAGGGACGCCATGTCAATGCCACGGCTGTCCTTGCTGCGCTTCCAGCTGACGCTGCCAGTTTCAAACACTGCTGTGCTGGCGTCTTCCATGCGTTGCTGGATTTTTTGTTTCAACTCTGCTTCGACTTTTTCTCTGGCGCTGATATCATCCCGAACTGCAACCAGATCGGCAAAGGCACTGGACAGGTCACGGTCGTGAGTAAGGTCAAGACGATTCCCCGAATCGTGCGGATACAGGCAACGTAATGCAACATCAGCAGAATCACTACCATCGGCTGGTGGTGGCGTATCGCTTTCAACGTAGTGCCAGAATTGCCGTTCCAGTTCTATCAGCCGAGCGATCAGGGCATCGTCACGATCAATCCGATGAATGCGGATTTCCTGCCCGCAAACCAGAACGCAAACGTCGGCAGAAGCCTTGTTGGTCACGGCAAGCTGATGTTGTACCTGAAGTTGAACATATTCCGGAACACCGTCTCGCCATAGCCTTGAACCGAATTCGCCGGCAGTTTTACACTCAAGAATCTGAACGTCGCTGACACCGATAATTTCCCGGTCAATATTAGCTAGCATCCAAGCCTTGTCCGGGTCAGGGTGCTGAAGGACAGCGTTGATTTTACGAACACGATTGCCGGTACGTTTCGTGTAATGCGCAGCAACGATAGGCTCCAGCAACGTTCCCCAATACATGGGCGAAGACTCGTCGTTGGGATCGATTTTCGGCAGACCACCATCCCGGCCGGTTTTTATCATCCACAGCTCCAACTGCGACTGGTAAGGATTGAGGCCAACCGCTGCCGCTGCATCACTACTACCAATGCCGTTTTTTCTGACCGTGAGCCAGTCCTCCCGGTTTAGGTCATTGGTTTTTACAAGCCTTAATGCTGGCCGGTTCGCTTTGCTTCTCACGACTCTTTCTGCAATGCTCATGTTGCGCTCCTTCAAATGAAAAAGCCCCGGCGAAGGCCGAGGCTTGTGCTGCAAATTGCGGGGATTGTTAGGCAACCATCAGCAACGCTTGCTCCAGTGCCTTCTGCTTCAGTGTGGCTCCGGGACCGAACCATGCTGATTCCAGGCGATGATCCGTACTACGGGCCCGACGCTCATGATCGACATACTCGGTAACGGAGTTCAGCAGGCCGAACGCTGTTGCTTTGGATGAGGCTAGTTCTGCGCCTTTCCCATGCCCCTCGTACAGCGCCTGTACCCGTTTCATGGCACGTTCATTGGTTAGGCCGGAAGCGGTGGTAGCTTGGTCGGTGAACACACGCAGAAAATAATTCATGGCTTCGTGGGATTTCACCTTGCGTTCCGACAGGGTTTTCATACGATAGATAAAGCTGTCCCATCCAGAGACGGAAATACCTAACTGCTTCTTGACTGCCTCAGGGTTAAAGGACGTGCTGTGGGGGACCTTGACTGCGCCTGTACCATTGGCAAGTGCCACCGCTAGCGTGTTGTTGCAGACCACACGAACGCTCGTGAACTGGGCCGTGGTTGCTAGTGTTCCGTCGCATGCAGTTGCCAACAGCAGGTAACCCTTGATGGTGTCGTCACCCTTCAGCGTTGCCGACTGGTTGGTTTTTGCCAGCGCCCAGATCTTCTTTCCCTCTTTCAGCACGCCAGCAGTTTCCAGCTCGAAGCCGGAAATCTCTGTCAGGTCACGGTAGAACTCCAGAATTTCACGGGGCTGGACGACCTGGTAACGGTTCGAGACGACGGACAGTGCAGCCTCGGTGTCGGAACGGTAAAGCACTTTCTGTTCAGGGAAAGACATGATTGCACCGAGGCTGCCAGCGCTCTCTGTCATGAAACGCACTGGGCTTTCCTTGATCTGCCAGTCCATGCCTGCTTGTTCTGCCCAGACTTCGATGGACTGCTTGGCGGCTAGTTTTTTGCCGAGACCATGCCAAGGTGTTTCATTGGCGTATGCCATTGTTTCTACTAGATGTGCCATGTTGTGTTCCTTTTCGTTTTTGATGCACGTAGCAAAGCCGCTGCGAATAGGCAGCAAGAGCGAGGGCAGTGCGTTGAATGGTGGAGAGAAGTGCGGGGACTGAGGTGGTTACTGTCGGACGGGGTGCTGTTCAGGCGAATTCCGACCCTTGATCGAAACCATATTCCTGATCTCGATCACGCATGTGGCGGTTCAGTCTATCTTTCAAATAGCTGGCAATGACGGAGATGGCTTCCACCAGCAGTACGAGCAAGAAACTCATTAGCGATGCGTTCATACGGGGCCTCCTTGGTAGGTTGATGGGGATTTATTTCCATCGTTCTTATACCAAGATGCAAGGCCGATATTTAATGATCATGCAAACTTTATGGCTTATTTTAGAATCTCTTTTTGTACCCGTAGCCAAAGACATCTTAGTTGTTTCTTGATACTTTTCGATTGCATCATTTGTGCTGCTCGATAGCCGTAGGTAATAAAATTCCGACGGCCAACGCATGTGTAGCGTTTGTATATTTTTCTTTTGAATAGTGCTTTTGCTGCGTCCCCATTCGCCGTTCGTACCTCATTCTTTTTTTTCATTGTGGCTTTAGCGAGCCGGATTCCCCGTCTCATTCGGTCAGAGTAGCGTGCTAAAGATGCTGAGCGAAGAAGAATGCGCTGGCCGTCAAAGAGAAATCCAAGATACTGGAGTGGCTTTGACGACTGGAGCTTTCCGGCAACAACTGCAAAATCTCGTTGTTCAGTTTTTTCTGACTGGATAATCAGCAACAGTTTCTTAATTTCAGCTTCAGCTAAATTCAGCGCCTGATTTTTTTCCTCAGCAGGCACTATCAAAAGCATGTCGTCACAATATCTAAAATAGCGGCCACCGCATTTCTGTACATAGCTATTAATTACAATGTCAAAAGCGAGCATGTATATGTTCGACAGCAAGGCACTAATCGGTGAGCCTTGGGGTATTCCTTTAGTGCCAGTTTGACGTTTAATTATCTTTGCTTTTCTAACTTTTTCTCGAAAGTCTTCAACGGAACAAAGCCGTTTAGAGTTGCCGCCAGGATTGTGAATTGAAATATCCAGCAGCGCATATAGTTCAGTTTTACCGACTTTCGCATGATTTGTTAGCGAGCGAAACACGGCATAGTGATCGCCGGGTAATTTTTCCTGGCCAAGAATATTGGCCCAGGAATTTTTCAACGTTTCATGATCCAGATTATCGAAGAAACCTTTGATGTCCAGACATATGACATGGCAATTGTCACGTCGTTTGATTTCATCGAAGACATCTGCTGCAAATTCGATATTACTTTTTTTCAGAGATCTGAACGCAATCACACAGGTATCAAGTCCATTTTCGTGAACCGCTTGTTCGTAGCGCTTTGCAAGCATGTAAGCGTAGTAGGAGTAGATATGGCTATCTATGTGGGCGGCGTAACAAATTGGCCGTATTTTAGGAATTTTTTTTAGCTGATTGGTTGATGCCTCTCGCTTCACCTTAATAGATGTTGCATTAAAATCAATGAGAGGATAAAAACTGTGAGTTTCAACTCGATGCGGACTCGTCACAATTTTTCGTGCGGTCGCAAATCCGATGGGATTATCGAAATGTCGGTAGCCTCGTCTGCGGAACCAAGGATGCTTTTTCTTAAACAAGCGTACCTTTTCAGGATGGACTAGCAAACCGGGAGAACGAAGATGGCGGCAATCTATTGACCGTTCTCCCGGATTAACCAAGTAGTATTTCTCTACCATCTCACTCAACAAGTTGAGCCAAGCCGCATATGTTAGAAATGCTTCATACTATTAATATCACTATGGAGGCTTCCTTGCGGAATCCAGGCACAGTTCTGTTATCAATCTGCTTTGCCAAACTTGCTTTCTGGCTCAGTGGACTTGACAACCTGTAATATTCCTCTACATCTACACGTAGAGCGCATTAACTATACTCGTTTTTGTTGATTTATTGCAAAATTTTCAGTTTTTTTCGAAAATTTCCCTTGATCTGTCGCCTTGGTATTGGCGCTAGTCAATAGGGATTTCTCTATTCCTATTTCAACCACATCTCCTGCTCAAGCGCAAACTGATCAACGATTTCATTGACCAAGTAGCGCCGATGCTCCGGTAGCGCCCGAATCCGAGCGAGTAGCTTAATCTCATCCGCAGTCGGTTCGATCGCCGCTGCAGTTTTTCCCTTCGGTGGCTTTCTTCCGACTGTGATCTGAGGCCGCTCTTCGGCGATGCCATAGCGTAACCATTGCGGCGAAACATTCAGCCACGCCGCCAACGTTTCAATCTTGTCCGGTGCCGGTCGGTTTAAGCCAGTCAGCCATTTCTGGGCACTCTGCTGGGTAATTGAATCGCCCTGGTATAGCAAATTGAATTGCAGCGCCAGCTCCGTCGGCGTGTCGATTTTTTTCTTGCTGCGCTTGAGCGCCTGCTTCAGTCGCAGAGCAAAGGCTAGCTTTTCATCTTGTGGGCTTGACATAACCCCAAGTGTGAAACACGTTTAATTGTTCTTGACGCCTAGTAAGGTGTTGTAAGATATCAAATGGTTGTTTTTACTAACCCGCATGGCGTTCGGTTTGGAACGCATGGTAACGAGGCAATGCGATGGAAAATCTTAATGATGGCGAAAGTGCCGACGAGATACAGCAAGCCGAACGAGGAGCGAGGCGAATGCAAATGGAGGCATTGGCGGCGGAAACGGCTAGGACTATTTATTTCACTGCTATCGCTACGCTTACAGGCTTGGCCATTAGTTCCCTGTGGGGAGCGATGCAAAAACGCAACGGCGAAGAATAAGTGGCATGCATTTTTGGCAATTTCCCCGTAATTTCAAACGTACAGTTGGAGCAGTCATGAGTCTGAAGAAATTTCTTGATGCGGGCCTAATGGTCATGGGGTCGCCGTATGACACGAAACTTAAACCCCTCGGGAGCATGTCCGGAGCTGCCCAGAAGCGGCAAGGCTACGCCGATAGCAATGGCAACTGGACGGATCGGGGATTTGACCGGGCTACGTCAACGGACTACCAGGGCCTTGAAAAATCACGTAAGGCAGTCATCAAAACCAAAGCCTGAGCAAGGCGGTAGGAATTGCGAAGCCTTGCAGCACTTGGCGGTCTTCTTGTAATCGGTCTGCGGTAGATATTTCAGGTTTTGAAAGAAAGGGAATGCGTAGAAAAATATGAATATTAATAATACAGATACCATCGAAACATCGAGAAAGAGTCCCGCAGTAGCAATGATCTGGAGCCTCGTTTGTTCGGGATTTGGCCAATTCTATAACGGTGATTTTCAAAAAGGCGGGGCATTTTTTATTTTTGCAATTCTTTTCGGCATTGGATTTTGGCCGCTATTGATCCCGTTGGCCATTTGGAGCATTGGTGACGCACATCATCGTGCTGTCGAAATAAACCAGGAGCTCGACAAAGAACGGCAATATGAAATCGAACAGAAGAATAAAACGGAAGAGATTGCTTCAACCAGAACCAAAGTTGCTGATCTGGTGATCAAGGTGGAAAAAATTTATGCGTTGAACAAAAGCGGCTTATTGAGCGAAGAGGAATTTCGGTCAAAAGTATCGCACCTTATCAGCGAGTTGTCCGAGAAGAAACCCTTCGAGAATGCGGAAGATTTTTTAACAGCGCTGATTCCCCTGGTCGGTTCTGATGCACTGAACGGTGATGATTTATCGAGGATCAAAGCGGTGCTCTGATTGAGGGGCGTGAATTCTCCGTGCCTAGACCCGCCTAGAGCGGGTTTTGATTTTTACCACGTTATTTTCGACACATCCCCATAGTCGAACTAAAATAAGAATGACAGGCAGTTAACAAGTAACTGTCAGGTCCATATAAGAAAAATAACAAGGACAAACATGTACCCCCTTCCACAAAATTACGTAAAGATTGCCGTTGATAGAATCGGCGGAGTTACCAAGTCAGCAAATGCTATGGCCGTGTCAGGAACGACCATCCATAGCTGGATCAAGCAAGGCAGAATCATAAATATAGACAGAGCCAAACTGATGGCGAAGCTAAGTGGTGTAGAGCTCCAGCAGCTTAGGAGCACCTACTGATGAGCGACAAACAACTCAAGCAAAAATCCGTGGCCGTCATTAATGCGGCATTGAAGCTGTATCGTGGTCCGGCGTACGTTAGCCCGCCCAAGAAGGTAGTCGGTTATGCTGACTACCAGAAGTTGACCCGGCACCAGATTGACCAGGGCGTAATATCGCTGGTGCATGCCTGTAACTTATCTGGCGGCTCGGTAGAGGATATGGACCTGTACAAGCTCGTGCGGACCTATCTATGGCATCGAGAGGCACGTGCTGAGATCAACGCAGTGGTAAGGCGCTATGGCCTTTGAAATCGCCTTCTTGATCACGTGGTTTCTGTTCTCGCTGGAGTCGAGGTTTGATGACGGGAAATGCGATGAGCCGAAGTGACCGCATTGGTAAGTACAATTCCAACAAGGGAATGCACCTACTTATTTCGACGGCGCATTTTGGATGTCACTGGCTGATGGCATCCCTGTCCCGCAAACAACAGAGATGTTGTAAATTTCAGTATCACACTTAAATTGTTTGAAACGTTATAAAATCACATCGATTTATTAGGCCAATTACTTGAGAGAAATTCTTGTGTTAAATATATGGCACTGGGAATATTTTCCCAATGGCCGACCGCCGGAGCCACCAAAAGAGCCGCAGCAACCAACAAAAAATTAGCGGACGCTGCTTGCACAGCGAGCGCATGGACGTGTCAATGCCCACAGAAATGATGGGCATTTTTATTTCGTCATATACGTTGATTGTCAGGCCCATTGCACGGGTGTATTTGTTGCTAGATTCACAGAGTATTTCACAGCAATTTTTTGCTCTTTCCGAGCCGGTTCATAACTGACACGAGGGATGAGATTGCAAATTTCCAGGAGCTTGTTTGCCCAAGACGTAAGCGCAATTTTTTTCTCCTGATCGTACCCATGCCTATCATATACAGCAGTTACCGATGAATCGACATGGTTAAGTATTTTGGACACGACTAAGCGAGGCGTACCCATGCTGGATATCATGCTGGCCGCAGTCCTGCGCAAGTCATGTGGTGTGACATTGCTGATGCCTATTGACTCAAGATTGATGCGTAGAGCGTGGCTAATGGATCGAACGGTTAATGGCTTATCACCGATTCGTGATGGCAACCAATATCGGCTATTACCAGATAGTGCCTTTAGCTTAGCCAAAAGTTCCAGGGCCAGGTCTGTCAAGTAGACACGATGCGCTATGCCATTTTTTGCTTTGGATGCTGGGATGGTCCAAATGCGTGTTTCAAAATCGACCTCTGACCATTCTGCCGAAACGATTTCACCTTTGCGCTGAGCAGTGACTAATTCCAGTTTGAGAGCAGATATCACAGGTGCAGACATTGCTGCGCCTTCAATATTGAGCCAGAACGTCCTGATTTCGTCCAAACTCAAAATCCGATCACGTTGGATACTCAGAGCCGGCTGTACTACATTGGCGCATGGATTTTCCGTAATGATTGATCTTTGAATGCCAAAATTGAACATTTTTCTTATCAGCGCAAGAACTCGATTTGCCGCAATCGGTGCTCCTCGTTCAATGATGCGGTCGAGCAATGCGTTTACATCACGGCGAGATATATCCGCTGCTTTCAAAGTCCGCCAGAAAGGAAGTACATCATGGTTGAGCATGCGCTCGTCCTCTTTTCCCGATTTTTTCCGTGCAGCATGGCGAAGCAGGTATTCCTTTGCCAGATCATCTATCGTCGGTGCTGAGCGGATTTCTGCCCGTTGTAGTTGAATCGGGTCGCCGGGGTCAATATTTCGTTCTAAATTTTGTAATGCTGTCGCATGAAGACTTCTGATTTCGGCAACTCCGATCGTCGGATATGTCCCGAAAGTTATTCGGCGGGCTCTACCACTGAAATGGTAGACAAAGACCCAAGATTTTCTGCCGGTCTTGGATACTCTCATTCCCAAGCCTTTTTCGTCGAACCAAACGTCTTTGCGATCCTGTCCCGGATTAGCCCGCAAGCTTTTTACTGTTGTGTCATTTAATCTAGCCATTTTTGTCTTTCTTATATAAGTAGATTAATTATATTTGGGTAGCAGCTGGGTAGCAATATGGCTGAAATAGTGAGAAACAACAGGCGACAAATTAAATGACTACTCCTTTAAAAAATATCCTAACACATTGAATTTTAAGGATTAAATTTGATGCTCATAATTTCCCTGTGTTTCAAGGATCCTTGACTTGTAATCAGGGGGTGGCGGGTTCAAGTCCTGCAGCCAGCACCAGAATTTAAAAGGCCCACCGTTAGGTGGGCCTTTTCTTTTTTGCGGAGCAAGTTCTAAAGCGCATACGCGCCCAATGACAGCTTCCGACCCAAACCCGACTATCGACCAAAAAAGTGCGTACGTCAGATTTGCACGGACAAGCGGACATAGCCGTTTCAGACGTCACCGGCAGTTCACCCTTCTTTGCGATCATTTCCACCACGAAATATCAGAACCTTGCATTATTGATTTCGTTTCACCTCGTATTGCAGGCACGCTACGCCCGATGGGAAAACTTTACTATTCATCAGCATGAGTGGGGTTCTGTCTTTTATGTTTTTGAACAAGGGAATGCCTTGCCCCAGCAGAATCGGATTGACGAATAGCCAATACTCATCGATAAGGTTTTCCGCCATTAGCGCGTGAGTAGCTGAGGGACTGCCAAATATTAAGATTTCGCTGCCCGCGTTATGCTTGAGCTTGCTGATTTCGTCGCTTAAATTGCTACTGATAATTTGCGTATTAGGGTGATTTTTTTCCAACAAGGTTTTCGACAACACCACTTTGTGGGCAGATTTATACCAACGCGAATGCGCATGGTCATGCGGGCTGGCGTCAGGCTTATCGGCAGCAGTTGGCCAGTACGACTCCATCATCTGGTAGGTCGTGCGCCCATATAAAGCGGTGTCGGTCTGCTGAATCCGCTGCTCCACGTATTCAAACAAGTCGGGGCTTATGCTTATCCAGGCCAGACCCGCCGGGCCCTCAGCGGTGGAAGCGGCAAAACCATCCAGCGACACATGGACAAACGAAACTATTTTTCTCATGATTTTCTCTTTGATTAAGTTTTGATTACATAGCCTGCGAGGCGCGCCAGGGTTTGGTTCCCGCCTTCAATCGCACCAATTTTCTCCAACGCCATCTTGCGTGCTTCCGCATCGGGAAAAAACAAATGTATCGTCACTTTGGTTTGTCCATCCACCACCTCGAACGTCCATATCGCCTCAAAAATCGCATTCGGGTCGCCTTTGTACGTGCCACCAGTGCAAAACTCGATGCGGTGAGGCTTGTCGATCGCGGTATACACGCTGCGGTTGGGGTAGTTTTTTCCATCAGGCCCGTGCATGACATGATGCCATTCGCCCCCCACGCGAAAATCCATTTTCTCCAGCGTGTTGGTAAACCCATTCGGCCCCCACCAATGCACGACATGCTCAGGTTTGGTCATCGCCTCCCACACTAATTCGCGCGGCGCGTCTATCAAACGTGACATGATTATTTCGCGGTCGCTGGTATCAGCATTGTTCGCGGCATTATTTTTTCTTTCCTGCACTTTTCGTCTCCTCGGATTGAAGGTTTTTAAGATACGCATCCAGGCGATCCAGGCTCTGCTCCCAGTGCTCGCGATATTGGCCGATAAAATCGGCAGCCTCGTGCAATGGTGCGGCATTGAGCTGGCAGGGGCGCCATTGCGCCTGACGACCTTGTGTGATCAGTTTGGCGCGCTGCAACACCTTGAGGTGCTTCGTTACGGCTGACGGGCTTATCGAGAACGGCTTGGCAAGTTCGGCGACTGATGTCTCGCCCATTGCTAATCGCGCAAGAATTGCGCGACGCGTTGGATCAGCGAGGGCGGCGAAGGTGATACTAAGTGGGTCGGTATTCATATATATTACATCCAATGGTTAATTAACCTAATGGTGTAATATAAATTGCCTTAAAACCCGTGTCAATGAAAATTCCCTGATTGCCGGCATGACAAGGTGCTGCTCATCCATGGGGAAATCACCGGTGGTTGCATGGAGGGTGGAGCTGCCGTACGTAGCGCGATTTTTTTGGATGCGACCGGCCGGTCTTTGGGGATATCGGCCGTTCGCGAAGCGATATTTTCTGTTTGCGCACTGGCCGGTTATGGCCGATAGCGGCCATCCAGATTCCATATAACTTTATCAGAAAGTCATTGCTTGCTCGCCATATTTAGGCGCTTGTTCTTGCTCCGCAATAAATTACCGAATGAGGCTCATAAAGGCTGTGCGAGCCGCTATATAAGACGAATTGCGGAGAAAAATTTAGGTTAAGTTGTTGATTTTATTGATTTCTGGCTAGGACTTGTAATCAGGGGGGCGGGTTCAAGTCCTGCAGCCAGCACCAGAATTTAAAAGGCTCACAGTTCGGTGGGCCTTTTCTTTTTTGCGGAGCAAGTTCTAAAACGTATACGCGCCCAATGACAGCTTCCGACCCAAAGCGGACGTTGTGCTGCACGGCTAACGCAGCTTTCTTCCAGTCTGTTCACTTTCGCGCGTGATCTCACGATAAATAAACACTGAGGCAGCAAACCAATGTACGACCGTTTTCAGAGAACTCCCGGATGAAGCACAGTGTTTCCTGGACAGTTAAACCACAGCAGCGCTGAACGACTCGGGCCGCCGCGCAAGCAGATGAGACAGCCGTTGAAGACCCGCTTGTAAGCGTCCACGGTCCTTGATGCTACCCAAACAGATCCGAATTGCATTCACGGATCCGCTGCCAGTTGCGAATGCCTCCGCCGGCGTGACTGCGATGCCCTCGCTGTTGGCTGCACGCGCAAGCTGTGAGGAGTTCCAATACGCCGGCAACTCGAGCCATACATGCAGGCCGTCTCCGGCGCCGCTGTACCGCCCCGCCAGAATATCCCGAGCCATCCGGTGGCGCAGGCGCGCCTCGTTGCGTACGCCTTCCATCAATCCGTCAGCCGAACCGTCGAGGATCCACTGAGTGGCCAGTGCGGCCGTTAGAGGAGCGACCATCAGCGCAAATGATCTTAGCGCGACCAGGAAACGTTCGCGTTCGTGCGGGTCGCGTATTAACACGAAGGCGACACGTAAGCCGGGCGTCAGGCATTTCGACAGGGTTGAGATGTAGGACACCTGTTCCGGGGCAAACGTGGCAATAGGTGGTGGCGGGGCATCGGCAAGGAGCCAGTAGGGATCGTCCTCGACGATGCGTACGTTGCAGCGCTTCGCGATGCTGGCGAGCTCCTTGCGCCGGCGTTCCGGAATGGTGATGGCGGTCGGGTTCTGTAATGTCGGATTGAGGTAGACCAGTCCAGGCTTGTGCTGGCGGCACGCTTCCTCAAGCATCTCAGGCACCATCCCGTGCTTGTCCGCTTCCACCGCAATGATGTGCCGGCCGAATTGGGTTCCTGCGGCACGCAAGCCGGGATAATTCGTTGGCTCTGCCAGGATAATATCGCCAGGCTCCGTCAGCGCAAGGATCAATGCGGCGATCGCCGCTTGCGCACCCGGACAGACAACAACCTGTCGAGAATCCAGATGTCCAAACATCGGTTCGAGCCATTTGGCTCCAGCCTTACGGTCGGAGTCGCTTCCCCCGCCCAGGTGGTAAGTCATCAGCAACTCAGTATCTGCCCTCATCAATACTTGAGACAAACCTTGTTTCAACATGTCGTCGAAGTCGACGCCATCCGGCGGTGGTGGGGTATTCATGCTCAGGTCGAGGATCGAGGTCAATTCGACTTTCGGCGCCGCGACATAAGTGCCTCGAGCGCCGCGGCCCTCCAACAAGTTGCGGCGTCTGGCTTCGTCGTATGCGCGCGTGATCGTCGTCAGGTCGACGTCCAGCTGTGCTGCCAACTGGCGTTGCGGAGGTAGACGGTCACCCGGTTTCAGCGATCCGTCTATCACCGCCGCCTGCAACGCATCCGCAATCTGCAAAAAACGTGGCCCGCCGTGCACGGCCAATCGCGGCAACCAAATTGGCAAATTTTCATCTTGCATGGTTTTCAACTGGGACATTTTGTCTCAATGTATGGAAATTGTTTTAAAGTAGTATGTCTCAGAGCGTGCAGCAACACCATCCTTGCATGGTAGTTGCTGACGTTTTCTCCTCTCTCATCCGCATTCGGCAAATCACTCCGCTGGATGCCATTGTTATTTCATAGATAGATGTAATGAAAGATTTCAAGCAGGATGCCTGGGAGGATGGTTTGAACAAAAAATGGAGCTGCTGAAGCAGCGTTTTGAGGTAGTGCTCCTCACGATAGATAGTGTCAAGTAATAGCCTGGAAATACTCAAAATGGTGGATTGGATCCCTATAGTCTTCGTTACATTCAAGGTTCTCGTGCTCGGCACGGGCATGTTCTTCGCCATCAAGTGGCATTACGATCAAGGGAAGAAGGGGAAGGAGAAGCGAGCGGTGCTACGCGCGGGCGGCAAAGTGGCCGTAGTCTTCGTGCTATCGCTCCTGAGCCTGGGGCTCGTCACCTTCGTCCTTAGCAGGAAGCTCGGTTTGGACTTGACCTCCCCATGATGGCAAAGAATAGTCGGCCGATATCCAGTGATGCGGCAGCAATTCCCCGATGCGGCTATCGACCCAAAGCTGCCAAATAGCTTTCCCGATCGCCGCCGTTCAAAGCTCGGCATGAGCCGCGGCGCGTAGCGCTGTCCGTTGTATGTTGCTGTTAGACGTCATGGCTACCCTAGCTCTTGGGCGAGCCCGATGAGGATTCCTTCGGGCCCTCGGATGTAGCATAGCCGATATGTGTTTTCATACTGGACCACTTTGCCGACGAGCTCCGCGCCGCGTTTGACGAGTCGGGCGAGCGTATCGTCGATGTCCTCCACGGTAAACATGACGCGTAGGTAACCGAGCGCGTTTACTGGGGCGCTGCGGTGATCGGTGACCACAGGCGGCGCGAGGAATCGGGACAACTCGAGTCGGCTGTGACCGTCTGGCGTACACATCATGGCAATCTCGACGCGCATGTCGCACAATCCAGTGACACCATCTGCCCAGTCCCCTTTGATTGGGGCTCGCCCCTCGAGCTCAAGGCCAAGTTCGATAAAGAACCCAATGGTTGCATCGATGTCTTCCACCACGATGCCGACGTTGTCCATTCGTTTGACCGTCATGATGTCTCCTTGGTGTCTAACTTTGTTTTCGGGCGCAGTTTTGCTACATAAATAAGGCGAACTGCGCCGTCAATCTGGTGTGCAAGCAACGTGTCAGGTCTCAATCGCGAGTGTCTGCACTTGGCCGATTGCAGCCATCCAGATGTCGGCTAACTTTATCAGAAACTCGTGACTTGCTCGTCATATCCAGTCGCTAGTTCTTGCTTCGCAATAAATTAACGAACGAGGCTCGTAGAGGCTTTGCGGGCTGTTATATGAGACGAATTACGGAGCAAAATTAATGTTAACTTGTTGAGTTTATTGATTTCTAGCTCAGACTTGTAATCAGGGGGGGCAAGTCCTGCTGCCAGCACCAATATCTAAAAGGCCCGCAGAGATGTGGGCCTTTTTCTTTTGCGTCGCAAAGAGTGTTTTTGCGGAGTATCTGTCCCGATTTTCGCTTCTCGACGATTGTGGTCCCTACCACTTTACTGAGTACAGTTTTCGTATCTACATTAATTACCTGAGACCCCCATTTCATTGAAGAATAATTGAGGGGCGTCTTGACCGTGTAAACCTGACCTGGTTCGGCATCAAATTCAATCAGAAGGGCATTTTGGCTTATTACTCCTTTGGAGGTGAATAATTTTTTCAGGCTTCGACGTCTTGGAATAAGTTTGTAACGTTTGATCCAACTCACCCCATGCCATTTTCCATCAATCTCTTGAACCAATAGGCTCGCTTTCATTTCACCCATTGTTATCAACTCGGTTAACAGAAAGTAGTAAGTAGTAGATAAATTCACTGCCACTATTAACAGTTTATGGCTGGACGATTGGAGTCTATGATTTGCTGCCAGAAGAATGGTAATACGGTTCAATAATATGCATTGAAACCATGGTTAATTCGATGATGTGAACGGAGATTCACGTGAATGAATTTATTGCGATCATCGAAGAGCACAGTGAGCATTTCGAAGAATCATTGACTCAACTACAGTGGCGAACTTATTTGCCATCGCCATATTTGGAAGATTTTTTTTCCACGCTTCAGCGAGAAAAATTGCCGCTCTCGGAAAAGGAAAATCATTTACTCCTGTTGTTGAAATTGAGCGCGAAAGATTCGGCATACGAAATAGTCAGTGCTATTCAGATGAAAATAGAGAAGGCCACAATGAAACTCTATCAGGATGGCGTTTATCCATTTGCTATTACCTCTTTCAGAGATCTCATGGAGCAGGTCAATGAGCAAGCGCGCCTCAACGCATTGCGTATCATGAATGCTATTTACGACGAGGCAAAAATTCTGGGGGGCGCGTATCCAGGAATCCTGGGCAGGATTTTTGATCTCTTGAATAAGTGCGGATCGTACTTGAGAAATTTAGTGGTTAAGGTGAGCGAATTCATTGCACAAATCATCAACGATGTTGCTGAATGGTTACCGAATGCTTGGGCCAGTATTAGTAATATTTTTAATGCAATAAGAGCATGGGTAACTCGCTGGTATTGCCCGTGATAATCACGTCTAAAATTGTTTGAAAGATAACTGTTGATATAGGGTTGCTGCGTCTGAATGATGGAACGCGGAGAAAGGGATGGGAACATCGCAATTCGAAATGCCCCACACGCTGTAACGCGATGGATTGCTTAAGAAGATGCACTGATATCTAGTTTGATTAATGATGTGTATTGGAGAATTGGATGAGTAATTTTTCCGCCGTTATGGATGAACAACGTGAGTACGCAAAGGCTTCAATTGGTCAATCCGGTAACCGGCCTTATACTCCGTCACCCCAGTACGCAACTTACTACTACGGCATCCAGGACGGCACATCGCTTCTTTCGTCAAAAAGAAATATCCTGTTGATCCCGTTGCAAATAAATGCGCAAGATTCTGCTACCGCTGAGGCAATCGTTACACAACTGGCTATCCAGGATGCCACCTTAGAGCTCGAAAAATCACATGCAACACCCGATGCAGTAGACGGCTTTTCGATTTTATTGGAGCAACGAAAGACTTACGCTAAGCATAATTGCGAAAGAAAGCTTGATAGGATTTTTAACGACGGCATTCAATGTGGCGAAGCTAACCCTGAACTTCAGGGCGATATCTTAAATTTAACGCTAAGGATCGGGTCACTCTTTAACGATCTTTTTAAAAAAATAGCAAATCTCATTACACATATCACCAGAAATGTTGAAACCTGGTTAGTTGACTCCTGTAATAGCATTAAAAATATTTTCAACTCCATCAAGGGGTGGATCGCGTCTTGGTTCTAGTCGCCATCCTGTGGGGCTGCGTTCTTTTTTCAAGCCCTGCACTATATGATGTTCCCTCGTTGTAAAAAATCCCGTTAGTTGTTAATGCCCATATCAACCCGCTGCCAGGCGTACTGATTTTGGTGAGCCTGCAACATGCATTGCATGATTATTGACCGCTCCGAATTGCCGCGCCTGCTCTTGCATTTGATCCGTTTCGGCGCCATTGCCAAGATCGATCACGATGCCCAACACTATAGGGACGTAACTGGTAGGTTTAACAGCTGGCTCGCTGATGAGGCGAGCGTTATAGTTCAAACGTGTCACCGTTTCTCGGTGTTTCACCATTCCCCTGGTAACACTTAGCCCGCGCCGCAAGGTTAGCGGGCTTTTTTTTTGAACTCTCTCACGACAATGCTATTGCGGTGAACGGTAGGATGTGGATTGTCTCAAACTTCCCGTGCAAGGCTCCGCTCGATCCTATAAAATCGGCGGTCGCCGCAGAACGATTGAGACCGGTCGCTCCGGATGATGATGGTGGATCAGCACCGAGATGACAACGCGATCTGTCCAGGCGAAGCGGACCAGATGCTCAATCTCTGGTTCGTGCGAACGAAATTCGCGACGATGACCTGCCTCGGTGAGAAGATGGAAGCCCTCAAAATCCCCGAAGCGATCATAAGTGATGCTTTCCACTTTACCCATGAATTCCTCGCCGTGCGAACCTTTGCCGCCACCGCCTGCGGGAACAGGGACGCCGGTGGGCGAAGGTAGAACAGAACCAGCATTGCCGCCAAAGGCGTTGACCCGGCCCGAGAGATACGCGATGTAACGGGTCAGGACCGGATACCACCGACTGCCGGGAGGTGTCTGCAACAAGCGCCATTTCATGATGGCGAGCGTGTTTTCTTCGGGTAAAAGAAGAATGTCGTCTTTGGCGACCGGAATCTTGACCTGGAACGTGCCCACGACATAGCGCCATTCGCGCGACGTATGTTCGCTCTTTGTCGCAGCGGGCGTCGAGTGATGCACCGCCGCGCGTTGCGTCGAGAGCGCTGCTTCAATCGTTGCCTGTGCGGGCGCATTGCGATTGTCCGATTTCCGGGTGCTAATGCGACGCACGAGCACATCGAACTCCTGTCCAGCGCGCACGCCGACCGGCAGGTCGATCGTAAACAGGCCGGCGAATTTGGCACCCGTACCGAAGGGAATGGGCACGTAGGACACGGCCGAGTTGACGGTGCACTTGATCGTGTGCGGATCGACGAGCGTGAGCTGGTCTGTAGAGTGCAGCCGCATGGAGAGCCGAACGATTGCGAGTGCGTCGGTCGCCGGCCAATAGATCGTCGCAGTGCTGCCGAGCGGCACGTTACCCCATTGAATCATGAGCTCGTCGGGATAGCCTTGCAGTTCGTTCAAAGACATGCCGGTCGGTGCACTTGGGCGCGTGTCGAACGTCTGTGGAATGCGGTGCGCGTCAGGCCCTCCTGGATTGCCGGATTTGGTGATCTGCAGATTCCGTTGCGCGAGTTTATCGCAGTTCTCCGGGCCGAGCGTTATGCCGTTGGCGTTGATGATCGGGTCATCGTCATAGGCGATCTGGGCGACGATGCAATGATGGGTGCCGGGATATTTGGCGTTATTGGCAGGATCGAAAACGTCGAGGTGGCAGCCGAAATAGGCCGATGTGTCGCCGCTGGGGCCGACGGTGAGGGCGAAATTATTGACCGGGCCGACAGTGGTCAGATAGTCGCCCATGACGCCGCCGGTGGCGAAGAAAGGCTGGGAGCTTCCGTCGGGGTCGGGCTGCGGCGCTCGCGGTAGGCCGGTCGTCGTATCAAGCTGGCTGAGATAGGTCGTGTTTGGCTGAAAGTCGGTGTCGTTGGTCTGGGTCAGGAACAGCCTGAAAAACACGCGGGCTGTCTTGGGATTCGTCGTCACCCCCGGCGCGCCTTGCAGCCGCACACGCGCGATCGCGAAATTGTAATTGACGTACTGGTTCGAGTTGATGGTTTCTTCGCCGGTCACGGATGAGTCGCCTGTGCCGTCGATCACGCTAGGAAAATTGGCGAACGGATTTGCGGTACCCGGATTTGTGAACTGCACATTGTTGTTCATCGAGTTCAGGACTTGCGTGATGAACGTGTTTGCGGCGCTCGTGTTCCGCACCGTCGTATTGGTTTGAGGGAAAGCGGCGTTTGGCACGCTCGGGATCGTCGTGGACTGCTGCGGATTGAGCGTGAAGACGCAGAGATCCTGGCTCAAGTAGAACGGATTGTTTGCGCTTGGATTAACGTTTTGAAAATAGGGATCGGCACCGGCCGTTAGTTCCATGCTCGTCTCGGCCGCGTAGCTGTTTGTGTTGCCGGAGACTGTCACCGAGAACCGGGCAATCAGCAGCTTCTGCTCGGCGGGATGGCCGGGCATCGGGAATGCGTTCAGCACGGAAGCTGGAAATTTGACAGTATAGGGAATGAGAATGCGCTGTGAATTGGGGCCGCCTTCGGCGATCAGGGTACCGGGCGGAGAAATGGCGTTGAGGGCCGCGAAGGCGCCGGCGAATTGCGGCGCTCCGGCGCTCACGGCGGCTTGCACCTGCGACAGCGTGTAGCCCTCGATCACAAGCCAGAACGCCGCGAATGTCGCGCCCGTCTCGCTTTCGTCGTAGCCGTAGGTGCTCTTGTCGACCACGAAATAGAAATTCGGATTCTGCCGCGCGAGCCAGGCGACGGTGTTGACGTAGATGGCCTGCAATTCCGTGAGGACGCTGCCGCTCGCCGGCGGCATTTTGGCGAGGCCGAACCCTTGCCTGCGATCCAGAGTCGAGCCGCAGGGATCGCCGATGAGGTTGATGTCGAGAAAGTGATGCCACGACGAGTCCGTCACGATTCGGCCTTTGCCGGCGCCACGCCCGTCATAGGCGCAGAGGATACCGTTCGTTCCTCCAGCTGTATAGGTCGAGTCCTGGGAAAAATTGGATTGCTCACAACTCGCCCCGTCGACCATCGTGATGTGGTTTGGCACGATCGCGCCGGTCGCGATGACGCTGGGCAAAGGCTGATATCCGCCTTCCGAGGGATATTCCGTTCCATCTGGCATAAATGGCGCCACCACTTCGCCCTCATGCATATGGTCGGGATATTGCGTGAGAGGTCCGGTCGACCCTTCCAGAATCGGATGCACGGCGCTACCCGGGAAGGATAGGATCTGAGGGATGTTGTCCGACTGATCATCGAACTGGAAGACGTTTGCAGTATCTGGAGCCGGTCCGCCCG
Source organism: Collimonas arenae (assembly GCF_000786695.1). Classification (NCBI taxonomy): domain Bacteria; kingdom Pseudomonadati; phylum Pseudomonadota; class Betaproteobacteria; order Burkholderiales; family Oxalobacteraceae; genus Collimonas; species Collimonas arenae. Next base: position 847,881 of record NZ_CP009962.1, read on the forward strand.
TCTCGGGATTCATCTGTGTCGTGTCCGCCCGATTCATGCTCGGATCGTTCGGATCGGCGGGATAAGGAGGGTTGGTCGTGCTTTGGGTCGAAAACGCGGGGCGGTTGACGGATGTCACTGTCGCACCGCTCCAATCGAGGACTTGCGCCGGATAGCCGGCGGGCTGATCGGCGGTGCGCCCCCACCACTTGCGCATTGTCTGGACGCGCGGAATTTGGCCGCACATGAGCGAGCCCATGCCGTAGTGGTCGCCGGTCGCGAACACCCCTCCGCCCGTGTCCATGAACGCATTGATCGCCGCAATTTCCGCCGGGGTGATTGGGCTGGCATGGGCGTTGAGGCCGTCGTTCCATCCCTCATAGGCAAACAGCCAAATGACGTCGTAGTTATCGAGATTCGTGGTGGTGGCGAAGTTGAAATTCTCGAAAGTGGGATAGACCGTCGGAGGTGTCGTGCTGGTGTCCCGGTCCTGGCGCCGATGCGCGGTGTCGATGGAAATCGTCGGCGCTTGGCTGAGCTTCAACAGGTAAATGAATTCAGTAATCGTGAAGACGTTGTCGGTCAGATCCTGGCTGGGCGCAAAGCTTATCCCGCCGCCCGCCGGTGTGTTCTGAAGATAAGGCCCGTCGGCCACGATGAGCATTCGGATATCGGCCATCAAACGTCTCCCTGATCAACCGGCATTCACTGGATGAGGTCGACGCAGGTCACGCCTGTACGCGTTTTCTCAATCTGTTTTTCGACGCAATGTAGAGTGAATGGAGTTGACCGTTCATTAAGTTGCAGCTTTCGTCATAATTTCGGACATTTGTCTGCCAGAATTGCAGAAAGTGAATTGGAAATTGAAGCGCCGTGTATGTACTGGAAACCGGGATATTTTCAAATTGGCAAAGCTCGCCTGCCCCCGGTAACGCGCTGCAGCTATGGTTCATACTAAGAACTACCATCGAGGAAAACAACCTATCAAAATTGACAGTGCAGGAGGTCGCTGCGCATGCGAAATGTCCATTAGCGAGCTTTGCTAGTTACAAGGTGCGCCTCGACTGGCATTATTGCTCCATCGCTTCTCAATAGATTGCCAAAATGAACATCGATAAAAACATCCCAGTCATGGTGACTGGCGCGACCGGCTATGTTGCAGGCTGGCTGGTTAAGCGACTTCTGGAGGAAGGCTTGACCGTTCATGCGCCGGTGAGAAATCCCGACGATGTCGGCAAGTTGCAATACCTTGATGAAATAGCGGAAAATTCACCGAGGAAGATTCGCTACTTCAAGGCCGACCTGATGCAGGTCGGCTCCTATGAACAGGCCATGGCAGGTTGCCAAGTTGTGTTTCATACAGCTTCACCTTTCAAGATCGATGTCAAGGATGTACAAAAAGAACTGATCGAGCCGGCGCAGCTCGGTACTGAAAATGTATTGGCTACGGCAAACAAGACGCCTTCGGTCAAACGTGTCGTGCTCACCAGCAGTTGCGCGGCGATTTATGGCGACAATGCGGATCTCGACAAGACACCCAGCCGGATGTTCACGGAGGAGATCTGGAACACCAGTTCGTCCGCGACGCATCAGCCGTATTCCTATTCCAAGACGCTTGCCGAACGAGCAGCATGGGAAATCGTCAAGGCGCAGAATCGCTGGGATCTGGTGACGATCAATCCATCATTGGTGATCGGTCCTGGCATCAACCCAAACGGCAGTTCTGAAAGCTTCAATATTATTCGTCAATTGGGTGATGGCACGATGAAGGCCGGTGTACCGGATATCGGTATCGGTGTAGTGGACGTGCGCGACGTGGCCGAAGCGCATTTCCGCGCAGCTTTTACTTTGGCAGCGAATGGCCGCTACATCACCTCGGGTCACAATACCAGCTTTCTGGAAATGGCCGCCACCTTGCTGGACCGGTATGGCAAGGATTACCCCATCCCGCGGCACGCACTGCCCAAATGGCTGGTCTGGCTGGTCGGGCCGATTGCCAACAAGGCTCTGACCAGGAAAATGGTATTGCTGAATGTCGGCCTCCCCTGGAGAGCCGACAACAGTCGTAGTCGCAACGAACTGGGGGTAGCTTATCGGCCCTTGGCTGACTCCATGAACGACTTCTTCCAACAGCTCGTAGAGACCGGGCAGCTAGTCAAATGAGGCGCTTTGCATGTCAGTTCTGGTTTTGCGTGCAATTCAGGAAACGGATTTATCGTAATAGCCAACGAGGCACTCGGTTCGCATACTCGTCCCATGCAGCGCCATGTGTAATGGCGAGCCAGGGTTCTTCAACCAGCACCACGCGCAGGTGAAATGCCAAAGCGACGATGACTGCATAGACATATAGTGCAGTCAAAGCGAATGACAGCGCCCAGCCGAGAAGAATGGCAGTGACGGCGATATACATCGGATTTCGCGTGTAGCGGTATAGTCCTACGACGACGAGGTGAGTCGGCGGCGCCCATGGTGCGAGAGTGCCCATGCCGGCAACGTAGAAATCACGTACGCACCAGAGCAATGCACAGGTTCCTGAAATCAAAGGCAGGAAGCCCAGCGGCTGGCTAACTTGGCTGGTCGAATTCGCCATGATCAACGTGATTGGAACGGCAAAGGCAACTACGCCAGGTAATGCAAGAACGGCCAACAATGCGCGTATGAGCATAAATTCCACCCTGCAGGAAGATTGTTCCGCTCAGTATGTTACTCCAGGCAGGATGGCGAATCTATGTCGCACTTTCGTCGAATGATTGACTTAAGAGCGTCGAGAAAAATGAATCATTTTCATTCGCTTCGTGCGCTGGGAAAAAGAAGATCCACATATGCTCCCTCAAGCAGTTGCGACGGATGAATGCCGAGCCGCGTCATCAGGCCCTGCGCTTCTCGCATACCTGTTTCTGGCGTTTCATGGTCTTCCAGCACTACCTCTAGTTCCATGAATTTACCCAGGCCGGTAACCCTGTCCAGATGAATGCGGGTTCTGCCTGCCAGGAATACAGTCCGCTGTTTTTGCACCCGGCCGGCTTGGCCGTAGGCCAGGGTCAGACACTCGCGCAAGGTGTCCGGTTCTGAAGTGGCAGAGATCTGGTAAAACGATTCCTTCGGACCTTGCAGGTCGGCGCGGCGGTAGTAGATCAATTCGCCTTTGCCGTCCGCGAACGCGCGTAACTTCAGGCGTCCGGCGGGGCAGGTGAAGAAGGTGTCGTCCTGGTCGATGAGATGAGGTCCATCGCTGGCGATGGTTGCTGCGATGGCTGCGAGCGCTTCGATGCTGTCGATGTGCGCCTTGATTTCTATGTTGCGTGGCATACGTTCTTTGCTGGCGGTAAAAAAGCCAATTTAGCATAGACAGCGGCGATGCCTGAATCGCGTTCCCACAAGTACAGGTTTCTTATGGAAAGCGAAGTTCAGGCGCCACGCTGGTAACGCTAACCGTCAGCGTCTGGCAACGCGTTTACTGGGTCTTCTTGGTGCGCGTGATTGATCCGCTGCTGGCGTCTTCCTTGTAGGCATAAGCCACCTTGCCATTACGGATTTCACCCATGACGATCATGTTGACGGCGATGGCTTCATGATCGGTCGGCGAGAAGGGTTTGAAATACCGTGAAACGACGGTGGAGGTAGTGTGTACCTGCAGGTTCTCCAGCGCATCCTTGACCTTGACGCCCTCCACCGAATTGGCCTGGAATATCGCTAGCGTAATCAAGCGCAAGGCGTCATAGGTTTGCGCCGCAGCCACGGCGGATGGAATGTGGTTGGTCTTGTTCACGTTGCGATAGGTCAGCGAGAACTGGTTGCTGACCGAACTCAGTTCGTTTTCGATAAAGGTCACCGAGCTGCGTACGCCTTCCGCGCCCTGGCCAGCCTTGTCGATGAAGGTTTGCTGCGACATGCCCCACGGACCAACGATCGGCAATCTGAGTTTCAATTTTTCTGCGCTTCTGACGACCATCGCACCCTCGGGAGCGAGACAATACATCACGACGGCCTGCGCGCCGTTGTCTCTGGCATGTTGCAGCTGCGCCGTCATGTCCTGGTCGCCAACCTTGAAGCTTTCCACCAGCACTGGTTTAATGTTGCGTCGACCCAGTTCAGTCATCATACTTTGTTTGCCGAACTGGCCGTAGGGGCTGTCGTCATGGAGTACCGCGATCTTCTCGATCTTGCGGCGGTCGATCACATCGTTGAGGATCACGATCGGTTGCAGCGCGTCGCTGGCGGCGGTGCGGAATATGTAATTAGCCGGATAGGCCGGCGGCATGAAGGATTTGGTGATCGTGGCGCCGGTGGCGCCGGTGACGATCAAGGGGATTTTGGCTTCTTCAAACAGTTTCGCCGCAGGCAGGGCGACGCCGGTATTGCCGAAGCCGACGACGGCGACGACCTGGTCCTTTTCAATCATTTCCTTGGCCATGGCTACGCCGACTTCCGGTTTGGCGCGGTCGTCGCGCTCGACCAGTTCAATCTTGCGCCCAAGGACCCCGCCGACCTGGTTGATGTCGGCCAGGAAGACCCTGGCGCCGCCGATCATGCTTTGCCCCATGTCTTCCGAAGGGCCTGTGATCGGACCGATCACGCCGATTTTAATGGGGGGTAATTCGGCATAGGCGCCGGCGCTGAATCCTAAAGTTGTGAGGCAAAAAATGACGCTACTGATGCTACGTTTTTGCATTGCTATCTCCTGGATAAATCACTGTTATAGTTTCTGCGTGGAAATATACATCAGGGAGATGCAAAGCGCGGCGTTTTGCTGCCCCAAAATCAAAATATAACGGAGGATGTGGTCTATACAGCTTGAAGGGAGTGTATTCGGACAAGAAAAGCCAAGGTGCGCGCCCAGCTTGTCTCATTTTTGCACCGATAAAGTAGCAGTTGCAACGAGCTTACCTGTAGCCTGTGACGGATCAAGATTTTACGGCTCTCCGATCCGTTGTTTTTGGTTGATTGAGGCATGTTTTGTAAGGTAACATGCGGCCTGTTTACGCTTTTGTACTCGGGCCGTGGTGGTGTCAAACCCGCAGCCGACGCCAGGTTTCATAAGGCCCTCCGCCACGAGGGCTTTTTTATTTTGATTCGTAAGACATTGTCATTTCCGCAAAATCTACGTTACTGCGTTTTGCCGGATAATTCTGCGATGTAGTATATGTCGACACAAAACAACATAGCCTGAACAAGCACTGATGACGGGGCGGCCAATGCTTTGCCGCGCCCGGATCGGTTGAAGAGTATTTTTTGTATGGTTAACTGCAGGATACGCAAATGAAGAAGATTAAGGCAACGACCTGGATTATGGTCGGCATGGTTCTGGGCATCGTGGTTGGCTATATTTGCCACAACCTGGCGCCGGATGACGCGGCGGCGAAGGAAATCGCCGGCTATTTCTCCATCATCACCGATGTGTTTTTACGGTTGATCAAGATGATCATCGCGCCGCTGGTGTTCGGTACGCTGGTGTCAGGCATTGCAGGCATGAAGGACAGCAGTTCGGTCGGGCGTATCGGCGTTCGGGCGTTGGGCTGGTTTGTGCTCGCCTCTTTGCTGTCGCTGGCGCTCGGCATGTTTTTCGTCAACGTACTCCAGGTCGGCCACGCGCTCAACTTGCCGCTGCCGGCTCTGGGCGCGGACACCAAGCTGAATACAAGCGGTTTCAACCTCAAGGATTTTGTTTCCCACGTGTTCCCGAGCAGCTTCGTGGACGCCATGGCGAAAAATGAAATTCTGCAGATCCTGGTGTTCTCGCTGTTTTTCGGTTTTGGCCTGGCTTCCATCAAAGGCGAGTCGGCAAAAGTAGTGACTGCGGCGATAGACGGCCTGGTGCATGTCATGCTGAAGGTCACTGATTATGTGATGCGCTTCGCTCCAATTGGGGTTTTTGCTTCCATCGCCGCCGTGATTACGGTCCAGGGTTTCGGCGTGCTTGCGACCTATGCCAAGTTCCTCGGCGGCTTCTATATCGGTCTGGCAACCTTGTGGGCCTTGCTGATTGCGATGGGTTACATCTTCCTGCGCGACGGCATCTTTGTCTTGCTGCGCTTGCTGAAAGAGCCAATCATGCTGGCGTTTTCTACCGCCAGCAGCGAAGCTGCCTATCCGAAGACCATGGAGCAGCTGGAGAAATTCGGGGTCAACAACAAGATCACCGGTTTTGTGCTGCCGCTCGGTTATTCCTTCAATCTCGACGGCTCCATGATGTATCAGGCATTTGCCGCCATTTTTGTGGCCCAGGCCTACAACATTGAAATGTCGTTTGCTCAGCAACTGACTATGCTGCTGGTGTTGATGGTAAGCAGCAAGGGCATGGCCGGCGTGCCGCGCGGTTCGCTGGTGGTGGTCGCTGCCATCCTGCCAATGTTCCATTTGCCAGAAGCCGGCATCCTGCTCATCATCGGCATCGACCAGTTCCTCGACATGGGGCGTACCGCCACCAACGTGATCGGCAACGGCATCGCCACTTCGGTGATCGCCAAATGGGAAGGCGAGCTGGACGAGGGCGCTGGCCGCAAGGCATTGGAAAGCAATGCCTGAAAATAGAGCTTGAAAATCAAGCTTGAAAAGCAAGAGCTGAACAGTAGCATTTGAGAGACAGCGCCGCCAAGGCGCTGTTTTTCATTCGGGAGTATGCTAATTTACAGGGCTGTAGTTTTCTGTAAATAACTGGAAAGAATCCCTGATGGAAGAACTGCGCATCACCACCGAACCGGCTGAACTGGATATCCCGTCGATTCATCGCTTCCTGTCCGAAGAGTCGGCGTGGGCTCGTGGCATTCCTTTGGCGATGGTGGAAGAATCGATTCGCCATTCACTGAATTTCGGCTTGTTTGCCGGCGACCGGCAAGTGGCTTACGCACGTGTTGTCACCGATTACGCGACGTTCGCCTATCTGGTCGATGTGTTCGTGCTGGCCGAGCAACGCGGCAAAGGCTACAGCGCCCAACTGATGACTGCCGTCATGGCGCATCCGCGGCTGCAGGGGTTGCGGCGCTTCATGCTGGCGACCAGCACCGCGCACGGACTCTACGCAAAATTTGGTTTTAGCGCGCCCGCCAGACCGCAAACGCTGATGGAACGCTTTGCGCCGGATGCCTATGCCGCCATGTCCACACGTCCAGACTAGCCACCACGCACGCCATGTATATTCCCAAACACTTTGATGAACCGAGAGTCGATGTCCTGCACGATCTGATTCGCGCAAGGCCTTTGTCCACGCTGGTGACCTTGTCGCCGGACGGCCTCAACGCCAATCACATCCCTCTGCTGCTTTCAACGGAGCCGGCCCCTTTCGGTACGTTGCGCGGCCACGTCGCTCGCGCCAATCCGGTCTGGCAGAACTTCACGAAAGAGATTGAGGTGCTGGCGATATTCCAGGGCGCGGATGCCTATATCACGCCATCCTGGTATGCCACCAAAGCCGAGACCGGAAAGGTGGTGCCAACCTGGAACTACGCAGTAGCGCATGCCTATGGCACGCTACGGCCTATTGACGACGCGGCTTGGCTGCGCGCTCATCTCGAAATGCTGACCGCGCATAACGAAGCGGCGTTCGAGCAGCCCTGGCATGTCTCCGACGCGCCACGCGACTATACCGACAAGCTGATTACCGCCATTGTCGGCATTGAGATCGTCATCACGCGTTTATCGGGAAAATGGAAAGTCAGCCAGAACCAGCCTGAAAAAAACCAGGCAACTGTCATTGAGGGTTTGCGGGCGCGCGAAAGCCAGGAATTCCTGGACATGGCAGCCTTGGTTGAGAGCCGCAAGAACAGCGGCTAAGAGCCGGATCCGTACCACTCGGGAGAATGGACAGACTGCGTTTGCAACCTGTCATTGCGCTTACCGACGGGGGCCGGTAAGCGCGTTTCACATTATTTCAATTGCATCGCAAACACATGCATCAACGCGCCGTTGTCGGTCTGGTACGGCAGGGTGATGCTCTTGACTTGGCGTTGCTTGTCCAGCTGGGCATCCCAGTAGTAGACATAGGCCTTGGTGCTATCGGTATTGCCGTTCTGGTCAACCCGATGCGCACTGGTGAGGGCGATCTTGTTATAGCTGCCAACCTTGGCCGATCCGCCGCCCAGGGTCCAGTCATCGAAGCGCAAATCGAAACTGGCCTGGGTATTGTCGGTATAGGTGATGGTCAGCTTGCCGCTAGGCGCGCTTGACGCGTTTGTCGAGCTGCCCAGTATGGCGAGCGTACCGGCTGCCTGTGCTTTGGCAAGCGTGATGGTCTGGCCCTGGCTGACCATATTGTCCAGTCCCGATTTGCCGTCCGGCCATGTGAACGAGATGCCGTTGAAGCTGACGCTGGCACCCGGCGTCGCACCCGCCGCCGCCAGTGCTTGCGAAGAATAGCTCCAACCGCCCATGTCGTAGGTATAGCCTTCCAGTCCGCGGGTGGTTTTCTGTCCATCGGTGCCTATGCCATGGTTGTTTAGCGCATCGGCCAGGCTGGTAAAGCCATCGAGGCCGAAGGATGGCATGCTGGACGACGAATCCTGGCCCCATTGCGACTGGCTGGCCGCGAGGGTGAAATCCAGCTTTGCGTTATCTTTCAAATCCTTGAGCCAAAGCCATGGCATGTCGAGCGCCTTGCCGTTCAACGCCAGGGTCTGGATATACGGCGAGTTGGTGCCAGCACCGCTGGCCCTGATCACCAGCTTCTTGCTGCCGTCGGCCCAGTGGATGACTACCTTGTCGAACATCGGACTGCCGATGGTCAGGCCGCTGACTGCCTGTACTTCAGGATACAGGCCGATAGCGGCCCACACGTACCAGGAAGAGACAGCACCCAGATCGTCATTGCCAGGCAAACCGCCGGGACCATCCGAGAACACCGTGTTGACGACGTCACGCACCACTTTTTGCGTGCGCCATGGCGCGCCACTCCAGTTGTAGAGCCATGGCGTGGCAAAACTCGGTTCATTGCCCATGTAGAAATTTGGCAGATTCATGCCGGCGTTGAGATTCTGGAAGAAGGCGTCGAGGCGCGTGATGGCTGCCGTATTGCAGCCCACCAGATTGAACAAGCCGCGTGCATCGTAGGCCGACATCCAGGTATATTGCTCGGCATTGCCTTCCACCATATCGGCGTTCGGTTGTGGATTCAACAGCCAGGAGCCGTTGCGATAGCGCGGCAAGAGCTGTTTCTGAGCGGAGTTGTACTGGTTCTTCCAGTTGGCGGAGCGGCTCAGGAAAAGCTGGTAATTCATGTTGTCGCCGAGTGCCTTTGCCAATTGCGAAGTGGCGAAGTCTGCCGTGCCGAATTCAAATGTCAGCGAGCCTGCCCACCAGCCGTTGTCCATGGCGGCGTAACCATGCACGAGGTAGTCGTTCATGCGGTCGACGCTATCGCGAACGTGATCGCCGGTACATTGCACGTCGGCCTTGCTACCAACCAGCGTCATGTAGTCCAGCGCCTTCTTGGCGTCAAAATTGGTGGCGCCGAAGGCATAGCCGCCGCCAACGGTCGCTACCCCTGAATCGCCCGGCATGATGCCGGCGTCGACATTGACCGGGGTCCAGCGCGGGATGGCGCCGCATTGGTCTGCATCGTTAACCAGCGATTGCAGCATGTCGCTGGTTTCCTTTGGAAACAGCATACTGTTCAAGGGGATCAGGCTGCGGTAAATATCCCAGTTGGAGTAATTGACATACTGGGTGCGGCCGTCTTGCACCTTGTGCGTCTTCTGGTCGAAGCCGAGATAGTCGCCGTTCACATCGCTATTGGTGTTCGGCGACAGCATCGAGTGATACAGCGCAGTGTAGAACTTACGCTTTTCCACATCGGTGCCGCCGCTGACCTGGATTGTCTTGAGGCGCTTGTTCCATGCGTGGGACGCCGCATTGCGCACGGCATTGAAATTCCAGTGCGGAAGCTCCTGTTCCAGATTCTTTTTGGCATTGTCGCTGCTGACATAAGACAAGCCGATTTTCATCAATACAGCCGGCTTCTTGCTGGCGTCGAATGTGACGTTGGCTTTGCCGTTGCTGATGGTCGCAGTGATGTCGCGGTCGAACTTGGCGTAAAAATACAATGTGTAAGTGCGCGCCCCGCAGAATTTGCCGCCTACCGTGGAACCGGACAAGGCATCCTTGCCTTCGGTCTTAATGACGCCGGTGGTCGACGCAATGGTGTTGGTGCGCGTGGCATCGAATACCAGATAAGGTGTCTTGTTGGTGCTGGCGATGGCCGACTGGGCAGGGAAGGTAAAGCGTCCGAAGCCGGTTCTGGTGGTGGCTGTCAGCTCGGTGTTGATGCCATCGTTCAGGGTAACCTGGTAGTAACCGGGTTTTGCCGCTTCGTTTTTGTGATCGAAATTCGGTTTGGCGTTGACGCCGACCGAGCTGGTATCGAAGGTCGGCATGATCGGCAGTTCGCCCTGGTTGCCGCTGCAACCGGAACCGCTCATCTGCGTCAAAGGAAAACCGATAATGGTATTTTCCTTGTAGATGTAACCCACTGGCTGGTCCTGGCCGCCGTTGCTAGGCGTCATCGGGGTCCATTGCACCATGCCGAATGGCGTCGTGGCGCCGGGGAACGTACCGCCCCTGGCGCCTGCCGGCACCGGATCGGTGGCTGGCGCCGCTGAGTCCGCGGTGCCGACGAAAGGATTGACGTAGTTGGTCAGGGCCGTTTTGGTGACCGTGTCGCTATCTGCTTGCGATTCGTCGATGTTTGCGGGATCAGCATTCTTTGCCATGCTGTTGGCGGCTGCAGTAGCGCCGGCGCCGGCAATTGATGTCTGGTCAGAGCCGCCACCGCAACCGAATAGCGAGGCTATCGCTATTCCGATCGCAAGATTCTTCTTCAAGTGCAGATTCATTGTTCCTCCAATAACTGTATTGTTGAAAGTCCAAATTTCTGGATGACGCTGGCGTGTTTTGACAAAGGCGAACGCGATCCGCGCCAGCAGCAGGCGAACGCCGGCGAACCGGCCGTATGGCCGATTCGCTCTCCTTACATCAGCTCAGGGAGTCTGGGAGAAATTCCCATTTGCGCCCGACGGCGGCGTGCTTGTCTGTCCCCACGAGGTCGGCTTGTCGGCGACGCTGAAATCCAGCGTGCCGCCGGCCTGTACTGTGCTCAAAGGCAGCCAGGTGCTGGCCCAGTCCTTGCCGTTGACCTTCAGGGCTTTGACAAACGCAGCGTTGTGGTCGCGCTTGATCACTAGCCGTTTTCTGTCTGCCAGCTGGAGCGTGACGCTCGAGAACTGCGGCGTCGCCATGGTTAGTCCCGGCACGCCAGGGATCATCGGATACAGTCCCAACGCGGCCCATACATACCAGCCAGACGTGGCGCCGACGTCGTCATTGCCAGGCAGGCCCTCGGGTTTGTTGGAGAAAGTGGCGGCCATGATTTGCGGCAGAACGAACTGTGCGCGTGAAGGCGTACCGCTCCAGTTATAGGCCCATGGCGATGCGAATCCAGGCTCGTTACCCATGTAGAAGTCATTGGAATTTTCACCACCGTTCAGCCTGCTGGAATCGATGGTCAATCCCGATGGCGCGCTTGGTTTGGCGCTGATCGAAAATAGCGTATCCAGCCGCTGCACGGCTGCAGCGTTGCCACCCAAGGCGGTGACGATCTTGCTTAAGTCGTGCGGAATCGCCCACAGGTATTGCGCCGCCGTACCTTCATGATAGCCATCGTCTTGCGACGGCGAGGCCCAGTTGCCGGCCACGTCTTTGACCGCCATGACCTTGGTGGTTGGGTTGAAAATATTTTTCCAGTTCTCCCCGCGCAAGAGCAGGGTGGTCGCGTTCTTCTTGTCGTCGTCGCTGACGCTGCTTTGATTCAGGTTGTTGATGAAGCGTCCGATGGCGAAATCGCGGTTGGCGCCTTCGATGGTGATCGAGCCGGTATGGATGCCGCTGGCGTCGCTGCCTTCGGCGACGTAGCCCAGTTTCAGATAGTCCGGCATATTACCCTGCGCAGTGCCGGCCACATTCCTGCCGAACGCAGGATTGCCGTTGCATGCCGGCCATTGCGGCCAATCCGGAGTAGGGCCGAACGCGGCGCGACGCATGTAAGTCAGGGCGGTGGCGCTGTCGAAGCGGGTGGCGCCAAAGGCTTGCAGGCTGGCCAGCAGCATCGGCGCATGATCGCCTTCCATCGGCACGTCATCGACATTGGCGTCGGCCCAGTGCGGGAAGGCGCCGCATTGCACGGCGTCGTTCACCAGCGATTGCGCCATGTCTGCCGCTTCGTCGCGGAACAGCCAGGCGTGCATGGCGCCGAGCGAACGGTAGGTATCCCAGATGGAAAAGGTGGTGTAATGGTTCCGGCGCACCAGGGCGCCGTTCTTGTCCTTGTAGGTGTCGGTCTGATGGCGTTGCTTATCCAGGCCGATGTAGCTGCCGTCGACATCGCTGAACAAAGTCGGGCCGGACATGGCGTGATAGAACGCTGTATAGAACTGCGTCAGGGAGTCATTGGTGGCGCCGGTCGCATCCACCTGGATTGTATTAAGACGTGTATTCCATGCGGCGTCCGCCTTGCTTTTTGTTTTATCGAAGTCAAAGCCGGCGTTTTCCTTTTTCAGATTGCGCAAAGCGTTGGCCGGGCTGACGTAGGACAGGCCGACCTTGACTGCGGCGCTGCTACCCGCGGATTTAGACAGATCGAAATTCAGGATCAAGGTGCCGGTGTTGTTGATGAAGCGCGGCGCCTTGGCATAGGCGGAGCCGGACTGGATGTAGAAGTACACGTCATAGCTGCCACCACAGTTGAATTTGTTGGTGGTCTTGCCGTAGAAGCCGCTGGCATCGGCGGGATCTTGCCAGATCTGTGCATTGACGCCGGTCATCGAGTTGTTCTGGGTTGCATCGATCACCAGGATAGCCTTGGTCTTGTCTGGATAGGTAAAGCGGGCATAGCCGCTACGGGCGGTCGCCGTCAGCTCGGTGATGATGCCATCCTTGGTCTTGACCTTGTAGTAGCCAGGCGCCGCGCTTTCATCCTTGTGGTCGAAGGTGTTACTGGACTGGCGCATGACCAGGTTGCTGTTGCTGGTGAGCTGGCTGGTCAGCATGGTCGGCATGATCGGCAAGGTGCCGCCGCTGCGGCAACCCGGGCCGCTGATGCGAGTCATGCTGAAATAATTGATCATGTTGCTGTCGTAGTTATAGCCGGAGCCGCTGGAATAGTACTCATGATCGATGTCGGTATCCGGCCCGAACGACACCATGCCGAAAGGCAGCGTTGCGGCCGGGCTGGTGTTGCCGGGATGCGTGCCGCCTGGCTGTTGTTTGGTGCCGAGGAAGGGATTGATATATTTGGTCAGCGCCAGTTCAGGCAGCGGTTTCGTCTGGCTGGTATCCACCTCCGCGACCGGAGGTATAGTGCTGGTTCCCGGCGGCCCAGGAGGTCCGGCCGGTCCGGTTGCACCTGTAGTTCCTGTAGCTCCAGCCGCGCCAGGCTGGCCGGGAACGTCGTTAATGCCAGCGACGCCTGCAGCTCCTGTGGCGCCGTTCGCACCGGCGCTTCCTGTCGCACCATCCAGACCGTTTGAACCGTCGCCACAGCCGAACAGCATGACCGCGAGAACACCAATAGCAAGCTTCCTGCATGACTGCTTATTCATTGTTCCTCCTTATAGTCGTTACTTGCTTGTGCAAAGTAATCGGATACACCTACCCACTACGAATTACGTATGTAATTCGATGTCAAGATTTGCTGGTGTTGCCAATATCCAGATGTGGATTGGCGACAGGGCGGGCCACAAGGGCGCCGCAGACTACGAGATGTTTAGTAGAAGCATTCGGTCGATACGTTCGACAGGTTGAGAATCAGCAGCTGTTCCACTTCGTCCAGCGTCGGCGCGTAAGCGCCTTGCTGACGACAGGACGCAGCCGCCACTGCGACGGCAAAGCCTAGATGTTCGGCCCAGCTGCGGTGCGTATGGTGCATAAGACTGAATAGCAAACCACCGATCGAAGCATCGCCTGCGCCGACGGTATCGCGTACCGCTACTTTCGGCGGCAGGCTGACGGCGATTTCAACCCCATCCTGCAACAGGCAGGCGCCGGCGCTGCCGCGGGTGAACAGGATGGTGGCGCCCGGCTGCATTTGTTGCAGCCGGGCGATTGCCGTGGCGGTATCTAGTTCTGGAAAGAAGGCTTGCAGATCCTGGTCGGAGATTTTTACGATGTCAGCCAGCGCCATCATTTTTTCCAGCGTCGGCAGGTAATGTTCATCCATCAGCTTGCGATGATTGGGGTCGTAGCTGATGCGGACGCCGCTGGCCTTCAAGGTCGCTGCCAGTGCGATCAGCTTGTCTGCCAGCGGCTGGCGAACCAGGCTGATACAGCCGAAGTGAGCCCATCGGGCTTGCTGCATCCAGCCTGCCGGCAAATGTTCAGGATCGAACGCGAGATCGGCGCTGTCGCTGCCGATGAAAAAGTAATCGGGCGGATCGGTTTCCGACACTACCGCTAGCAATGGAGGCTGCGAGTAGCGCTGGAGGAAACGCAGATCCAGCCCGGCGCGTTCGCTTTGTGTCCAAAGTTCGTCACTGAAATGATCGAAGCCGATGGCGCCGGCGAAGGCGCTTGGCACGCCAAGCGTCGCCACCACACGCGCCACATTCCAGCCTGCGCCGCCGGCTTGCGCTGTCCAATGCAAGTCGTCAACGCGGATCAGGTCGGTGAGAATGTCGCCGGCGGAGACAAACTGCGGAAGTCGGGTTTGAGGAATGAAATTCATGGCAGGGGTTCAGCGGACAAGGCGCTGAGCACTTCGTAGCATGCGCCCATGGTGTGATAGTCGGTTTTGCCGGCAGGGCTTTTTTCGTCGCTATACTTGCGGTTGTCGCGCGTCAGGATACGGAACCAGGCACCGTATTGGTGATCGACAAAATGCTGCCAGCTGTATTGCCAGATATGGTCGTACCAATCCCAGAAGCGGTTCTTGCCGGTACGTTTGGCGAGTAGCGCGGCAGCCGCAAAACTCTCCGCCTGCACCCAGAAATACTTGTCCTGATCACAGATCACGCCGTCCGGCGCGAAGCCGTAGTAGATGCCGCCGCATTCCATGTCCCAGGCTGCATCCAGTCCGGCGTCGAACAATTCGATGGCGCGCAGCAGCAGCCATTCCTGCGGTCGGTGCCGTTCTAGAATCAGCAGCAGTTTGGCCCACTCGGTATGATGGCCGGGCTGGAAGCCCCAGGGGCGGAAGATGTTGCTGCTGTCTTCTTTGTTGTAGTCCCAGTCGACCGACCAGTCCTGATGATAGTGTTCCCAGATCAGGCCGTTGCTCAACGCTGCCTGGCGTACGGTGATATGACGCGCCACGGTGTCGGCGCGCTCCAGGAATAACGGGTCGCCGCTGGCTTCATAGGCTGCCAGCAAAGCCTCGGTCATGTGCATGTTGGCGTTCTGGCCGCGATACGGCTGCACTTTCCAGTCGGCGCTGGCCTCGTCCGCATATAAGCCAGCATGCGGCTCCCAGAAGTGCTCCTCAAGCAGATCATAGGTCTCGTACAACCATTTTTCTGCGCCGGATACGCCAGCCATCGCCGCGTGTGCATACGCCAGCAGCACGAACGCCAGGCCATAGCAATGACGGGTTGCGTCGGTTACCTGCTTGCGTCCGTCTTTCCATGACAAGGTCCAGTCATAGCCTTTTAGTTGCGGATCCCAATGCACTTCGCGCAAGAATTTCACGCCATGATGTACCGCATCCAGATAAGCGGCATCGCCGAACTGACGGTAAGCCATCGCATAGTTGAAGATGAAACGGGTGCTGCTGACCAGGTGACGAGTTTCGCTGTCGTAGACGCTGCCGTCGTCTTTGAAAAAATGATAGAAGCCGCCAGAGGCGTCAATTACGGTCGGATGATAGAAGCGCATGGTGTCGCGCACATGTTGCAGCAGGAACGAGGGATTGCGAAATTCGTCTTTGGGCATTACGGTCAGTTCTAGCATGTTCATGGTGTTGTCGGCTCAGTTGCCAAGTGTGCTGGCGCGCTGGATCAGTTCCACAGGCAACATCATTTCAGTGTTTGAGGGAGCATCTTCCAGCAATAATTTGATGCCCATTCGGCCCAGCATTTCCTTATCTACAGCGAGTGTAGTGAGCGGTGGGGTGGCGCTGGTGGAGCTATCGATATTGTCGAATCCCACAATCGCGATATCTTCCGGAATCCGCAAGCCACGCGCCTGGCATACGCTCATGACGGCGAGCGCCGTGGCGTCGTTGTAGCAAAATATCGCATCTGGCGGCTGGCCTGTTTGCAGCAAGGTTTGCATCGCGGCGGCGGCCTGCAGATGCAATTCCTGACCCGGCTGCAAAGTGATTTCCAACCGCGGATCGAACAGGCGGCCGGCTTCGAACAATGCCTGGCGATAGCCGAGTGCGCGTTGCGCAATACTGTAATGGGATAGCGGGCCGGAAATAAAGGCCAGCCGCTGGCGGCCGAGATCCATCAGGTGGCGGGTCGCGGCTAGCGCGCCGCCGAGGTTGTCGATGTTGACTGAACGAAAGCCGGGCGCCCACAAATCGATCAGTACTACAGGCTTGCCAGTCTCGGTCAGCCACTCCAGCACTTCTGGCTCCATGAAGCCGGCGACCGCCAGTGCGTCGGGTTCGTGCAGACGAATCTGGTCCATCACGTTGTCGGCAGGGCCGATCGACAGCACAGTCGGCACGATGCTGCGCTCGCGGCAGGCGGTTTCCACGCCGTGCAGCACATGCGAGAAAAACGGGCTGGCGACAAAATTATTATGCTGGCGATGCAGCAGGAAAGTCAGGCGGCGGATCTTTCCCTGGCGCAGGTTGGATTCGTTGTAGCCCAACTGGGTCGCAATTTTTTGTACGTGGATGCGGGTTTGCTCGGTCAGACCTGATTGCTTCTTCAAAGCCCGCGATACGGTGCCAATCGACACGTTGGCGGCCAGGGCGATATCGCGAATCGTTGCTCTCATTCTCTCCTCCTTATTTGCACGCGGCCAGCGGCGCACGCATTTACCTGAGCAGGCTGACGACGCGGCTGTTCGCTGCGGTTTATGTTGCCGGAACTCAAGAATATTTTGTGAGTATTAATGTATAGTAAAAAAAAGAAATATACAAATTTTTAGGAAAATAAATTCGCATAACTAACTGATATATAAGGTTTTATTTTACATATATCATTTATATTTGTTTAGTAAACTTACTAAACTTTTGTGATTCAGCATCTGACAAATAGGCATTTGCTGAGAAACAGTATCTAAAGACCGACGGAATGGATGTGCATGCGAGGAAAGCTGCTGCATTTTGATTGTTACCTTGGCTGCGGCCAAAAAAAAAAGCGGGCAACCGTTACCGGCGCCCGCCATTTCTGGCTCAAAGCCATGCAGTGATTTTTATTGCGGCGCCAGATGCTTGCCTAAAAAGCCTTCCATCGCTGTATAAAAGTCGAAACGGTTTTCTTCATTGTGGAAGCCGTGGCCTTCATTGTCCTTCACCATATACTCCACCGGCACGCCGCGCTTGCGCAGGCTTTCCACGATCTGGTCAGATTCCGCCTTGTTGACGCGCGGATCGTTGGCACCTTGTGCAACGAACAGCGGTGTCTTGATGCGGTCGGTATGCAAGGCCGGCGATGCGGAGCTCAGCAAAGCCTTGTCCTTCTCCGGATCGCCGACCATTTCATGCATCTGGTCGAGGAAAGGTTTCCAGTAAGGGGGAATCGTGTTCATGAAGGTGAACAGATTGGAGACGCCGACATAATCGACCGCAGCCGCATACAGATCCGGTGTGAAGGTGACGCCGGCCAGCGTTGCATAGCCGCCGTAGGAGCCGCCGTAGATCGCCACCCGTTTAGGATCGGCAATGCCTTGCGTGACCAGCCATTGCACGCCGTCCGTGATGTCATCCTGCATGGTCTTGCCCCATTGCTTGAACGACGCTTCCCAGAATTTGCGGCCATAGCCGGTCGAGCCGCGGAAATTTACCTGCAACACCGCATAGCCGCGGTTGGCAAGCAATTGCACTTCCGGATTGTAGCCCCAGACGTCGCGCGCCCACGGGCCGCCGTGCGGGTTGATGATGACCGGCAGGTTCTTCGGATCTTTGCCCAGCGGCAGGGTCAGGTAGCCATTGATGAGCAAGCCGTCGCGCGCCTTGTACTGCACCGGTTTCATCTCTGCCATATCCTGTTCGGCGATGGCGGGATTGATGTCGGCAAGCTTGGTCAGGCTGCCGGTTTTGCTGTCGAACAGATAGCGGCTGCCTTGAGTACGGTCATTGTAGGCAGCCACGATCCACTTCGATTCATCCTTGGTGTTCGACTGTGTGACGATTTCATAGCCAGGCAGTTTTTCCCGTAAGGTTTTGTATAGGGCTTCTGTTTCAGCGTCGAGGAATTTGTGCTCTGTTTTCCAGGTGGTGTAGCTGATTTCCGTCAGGACTTTGCGCTTTCTCGAATAGGAAAGACCGTCGACGTCGACTTCGGGATTTTCATACAGCACCTGTTCTTCCTTGGCGGTTTCCGGATTGAAAATCACGATTGCCTGCTTGTCGCGGCCGAGGTTCGACGCGACATACAGTTTCTTGTTGTCGAAGGTGAAAAACAGCGGACTGACCGCATCCTTGAACGAGGTGGTCAGGATGGTCTTGAATGGGCCACTCTCAGTAGCGCGATACAGCAAACTGGTATTGACGCCATCCGAAGTGGTCGCCGCCCGCACCTTGCCATCGTGATCGGTAATCCATGACTGGATCGTGCCGGGATTTTCTGCCACCAGCTTTTCGGCGCCGGTCTTGACGTTGACACGATAAACGTCGAATACTTCCGCATTGCGCTTGTTGTGGCTGACCAGGATTTCATCCTTGTCGTCCTTCAAGTCGTCGACGATCTGTGCCCGTACCTTGGGGTAGGGTGTCAGGTCCTTGAGGTCCTTGCCGTCGCGCCCGACCGACACCACGTGAAAATTCTCGTCGCCGCCGAAGTCCTTGGCAAACAGGATGTGATCATCGCCCTTCCAGAAATAACCGCTGATATCGCGCTCCTTTTCCGAAGTAATGCGCAGCGGCGCGGCATCCGAGCCGACAGTCCGGATGAAGATATTCATGCGGCCTTCCCACGGCTGCATGAAACTGATGTACTTGCCGTTGGGCGAAAGCTGGAAACTGGCTTGCTCGGGATTCCTGAAGAAATCGCGGACCGAATAGTGTTTAGGCGAGTCAGCTGCCGTTGCACCTCCGCCGATGATGGACAAACTGAAGCATGTGGCGGTAACCACTTTATAAATAGCGCGCATCAAAACCCTCCAAAAAAGTACTTCGGTCGTAATTAGTCGTGGCCTTAAGTGACGTCATAAGCGGCGGTATGGCTTGCTTGATCGGCAAGCTTATTATATGAACAAAACAGGAATGACTCTCAATCAATCAAAAATTGAGATATATCGACATGCAAAATCGTTCCTTAGTGAATTGCGACGATTATGTAAATATGGCCATTTACTTTATTGTCAACATACCGCAGCGGAGAAATAATGCGTCGTTTCATCTTCAAGACATTACCGATTTTATTGCTGGCTGTCGGCATCAGCATGGCCCATGCGCAGGACAAGATAAAGATCAAGGTCGGTGTTTCCGTAGGTAATGCCGAGCAGACTTTTGAAGTGGTCAAGAAAGTGGCGGCGCGCGATGGACTGGAAATCCAGCTGATCACTTTTAGCGATTACTTGCAGCCGAATGAAGCGCTGGCGGCTGGCGATCTCGACGCCAACGCTTTCCAGCACAAGCCTTTCTTGGATAGCCAGATCAAGGCGCGCGGCTACAAGATCGTCCCGGTCGCCCTGACTATCACGGCGCCGCTGGGGATCTATTCGAAGAAATATAAAAATGTCGATCAATTGCCGGTGGGCGCCAGCATCGGCATTCAGAACGATCCGTCCAACGGCAATCGCGCATTGCTGTTACTGCAGAAATCGGGCTTGATCAAATTGAGGGCTGGCGTCGGCGAAAACGGCGTTAATGCAACACCGCTTGACGTCATCGCGAACCCGAAAAAGCTTAAGCTGGTAGAGCTGGATGCGGCACAGCTGCCGCGCTCACTGGACGACCTTGCTGCTGCATCGGTCAATAACGATTACGCGGTGAAAGCCGGATTGTCGTTGCGGCGCGATGCGATTGTGGTGGAGGAAGCCAAGGGGCCGTATGCCAACCTGATCGTTACGCGGGCGGAAGACAAGGACAAGCCATGGGTGAAGAAACTGATCAAGGCATATCAGTCGGAGGAGGTGCGTAAATTCATTGAGACTGAATTCAAGGGTTCCTTGATTCCGGCGTTTTAAGCTTCGATCTCATGCCTTGCCGCCGCCAAGGCATGAGAAAAGCTGATTTAGTCGTTAAACAGGCGACCGAGTTCTGTACCTGGGTGTTCCGCGCGCATGAAGGCTTCACCCACCAGGAAGGCATGGACATTGGCATCGCGCATGCGTTTGACGTCATCTCGGGTGTGAATGCCGGATTCGGTAACGACCAGCTTGTCCGGTGTGATGTGCGGCAGCAGGTCCAACGTGGTTTGCAAGGACGTTTCGAAAGTACGGAGATTGCGGTTGTTGATGCCGAGCAGATTGGTCTTCAGCTTCAACGCCGCATTCAGTTCTTCCATATTGTGTACTTCCACCAGTACGCTCATCCCTAGTTCATGGGCGACGGCTTCCATTTCCGCCATCAGGCCGTGATCCAGCGCGGCGACGATCAGCAAGACAGCGTCGGCTCCCCATGAGCGCGCCTGGTACACCTGATAGGGATCGATCATGAAATCCTTGCGCAGTGCCGGTAGGGTGCATGCGGCGCGCGCTTGCTGCAGATATTCTGGCGTACCTTGGAAGAAATTGATGTCAGTAAGCACTGACAGACAGGCGGCGCCATGCGCTGCATAGTCGACAGCAATCTCGGCGGGCCGGAAGTCGGCGCGAATCACGCCCTTGGATGGCGATGCTTTCTTGACTTCGGCGATTACGCCGGCATGGCCTGCGGCGATTTTCCCGCGCAAGGCTGCTTCATACCCGCGCAAACCGACGTGCGCATCAGCGTCAGATTCCACTTCACGCCGCAGGCTGGCGAAGTCTTGCTGCTTTTTTGCCGCTGCGACTTCGTCCGCTTTGACGGCCAGGATTTTGTTCAAGATATCAGGCATGAGGTTCTTCCTTTACGGCAGTTTGTGGCGATCACCCGGCCGCGGCAATGGTTTGCGTCGCCTGTACGAACTGATCGAGTTTGGCTTTGGCAGCACCTGAAGCAATCACGGCGCGCGCTTTGTCGAGGCCGTCCGCTATCGAGCTGGCGACGCCTGCCGCATACAAGGCGGTGCCGGCATTAATCGCGACGATATCACGCGCTGCGCCAGGCTGGTCTTCCAGCGCCTCCAGCACTTTCTGTTTCGATTCGGCAGAATTGGCTACTTTCAAGTTGCGGCTAGCGGTCATTTGCAGGCCGAAATCTTCAGGATGAATTTCATATTCGCGGATTTCGCCGTTGACCAGCTCGCCTACCATGGTGCCGGCGCCGAGCGAAACTTCATCCATGTTATCGCGGCCCCAGACCACAATGGCATGTTGCGCTCCCAGGCGCTGCAGCACGCGCACCTGGATCCCGACCAGGTCGGCATGGAATACACCCATCAGAATGTTCGGCGCGCCGGCCGGGTTGGTCAGCGGCCCCAGGATATTAAAGATCGTACGCACGCCCAGTTCTTTGCGCACCGGCGCCGCATGCTTCATCGCCGCGTGGTGATTCGGCGCGAACATGAAACCGATGCCGGTCTGCTCTATCGATTGCGCTACTTGCGCGGGCGTCAGGTTGATATTGGCGCCGAACGATTCCAATACGTCAGCGCTGCCGGACGATGACGAGACGCTGCGTCCGCCGTGCTTGGCCACGCGCGCTCCAGCGGCGGCGGCAACGAACATCGAGGCAGTAGAAATGTTGAAAGTCTGCGCACCGTCGCCGCCGGTGCCGACGATATCCACCAGGTTGCTTGTATCGCGGCAGGGCACCGGAGTGGCGAACTCACGCATTACTTGCGCAGCAGCGGCGATTTCGCCAATGGTTTCTTTTTTGACGCGCAAGCCCATGGTCAGCGCTGCAATCATGAGCGGCGACATCTCGCCCTTCATGATGCGACGGAACAGCGACAGCATTTCGTCGTGAAAAATTTCGCGGTGCTCGATGCAACGCAACAGCGCTTCTTGGTCGGTGATTGGCATGATGTCTTTACCGGAAGTTAGAATGACGGCGAAAGTGGCCGCACCGCGCAGCTAAGTGCGGCGCCGGCATACGGCTATCGCCTGTTCAGGCAGTTCTCTGGACAAAATTGCGCAGCAGCGCATGGCCGTGTTCCGACAAGATCGATTCCGGATGAAACTGCACACCCTCGATATCGTAATCCTTATGACGCACGCCCATGATTTCGCCGTCATCGGTCCACGCGGTAATTTCCAGGCAGGCCGGAATCGAAGCACGCTCGATCGCCAGCGAGTGATAACGGATCACTGTAAACGGACTAGGCAAATCCTTGAATACGCCAACCCCGGTATGGGTAATCGGCGAGGTCTTGCCATGCATGACCTGTTGGGCGCGGATCACCTTGCCGCCGAACGCTTCGCCGATGGCCTGGTGGCCAAGGCAGACGCCGAGAATAGGCAGCTTGCCGGCAAATTGCTTCAGCAAATCGACGCAAATCCCGGCTTCGCGCGGGCTGCAAGGGCCTGGCGACAGGCAGATGCGGTCCGGTTTCAGCGCCTCGATCTGTTCCAGCGTGATTTCATCGTTGCGGTAAGTCCGCACATCTTCACCGAGTTCACCGAAGTATTGCACCAGGTTGTAGGTGAAGGAATCGTAGTTGTCGATCATTAGCAGCATCAGATTTCTCCATCCAGACCGTCTTGTACCTGTTCCGCTGCGCGCAATACCGCACGCGCCTTGTTCTCGGTTTCCTGCCATTCCATCTCGGGCACCGAATCGGCGACGATGCCGGCTGCAGCCTGCACATACAGCATGCCATCCTTGATGACGCCGGTGCGGATCGCGATGGCGACATCCATTTCGCCGCCGAACGATAGGTAGCCGCAAGCGCCGCCGTAGATGCCGCGCTTGGTCAGTTCCAGCTCATCGATGATTTCCATGGCGCGCACTTTCGGTGCACCGGACAAGGTGCCGGCCGGGAAGGTGGCTTTCAGCACATCGAGATTGGACAAACCGGATTTGAGCTCGCCTTCGACATTCGAGACGATGTGTTGCACGTGCGAATATTTTTCAATCACCATCTGGTCGGTGACCTTGACGCTGCCGGTCTCGGCGATACGACCGATGTCGTTACGCGCCAGGTCGATCAGCATCACGTGTTCGGCGATTTCTTTCGGATCGGCCAGCAATTCAGTGGCCAGTTGCGCATCCTGTTCCGGCGTGCTGCCGCGCGGACGAGTGCCTGCCAGAGGACGAATCGTGACTTTGCGCTTGGCTTCGCCATCGGCTTTAGGTGCAGAAGTCTGTTCATTGCGGACCAGGATTTCCGGCGATGCACCGACAATCTGCATGTCGCCGAAATTATAGAAATACATATACGGCGACGGATTCAGCGAGCGCAGGGCGCGATACAGCATCAGCGGAGAGTCGACGTAAGGTTTCTTGATGCGCTGGCCGATCTGGACCTGCATCAGGTCGCCCGCCATCACATATTCCTGGGCCTTGGCGACCGCCTTTAAATAATCATCGCGTTTGAATTCGCGGATGGTTTCAGTGCGAACCGAAGCCGAGGTCACCGGCGCATCGGCTGGACGGCGCAGCATGTTGCGCAGGTCTTTCAGCCGCTGCCGGCCCTTGGAGAAGGCTTCCGGCTGGGTCGGATCGGCATACACGATCAGGTACAGTTTGCCCGACAGGTTGTCGATCACCGCTAGCTCTTCAGTCAGCAGCAATTGAATATCGGGCAGGCCGAGATCGTCTTTGGGTGTTGAGTGCGCCAGCCGTTTTTCAATGTGACGCACGGTGTCGTAACCGAAATAGCCGGCCAGACCGCCGCAAAAACGTGGCAGGCCAGGTCGCAGCGCCACTTTATAGCGCGACTGGAATTCAGCGATGAAATCGAGCGGATTGCCTTCGAGGCTTTCGACTACTTTGTCGTGC
Organism: Collimonas arenae; assembly: GCF_000786695.1. NCBI lineage: Bacteria > Pseudomonadati > Pseudomonadota > Betaproteobacteria > Burkholderiales > Oxalobacteraceae > Collimonas > Collimonas arenae. Next base: position 871,978 of record NZ_CP009962.1, read on the forward strand.
TTGACCACTTCGATCCGCGTTCCGTAGCTGCGCAGCAGGGTCGTCGCCGGCAAGCCGATGAAGGAGTAACGGCCGAAACGCTCGCCGCCGACTACCGATTCAAGCAGGAAAGTATTCTTGCCGGTCTGCTGGGTTTGCGCCAGTTTCAGGTACAGCGTCAATGGCGTTTCGAGATCGGCGAATGCTTCGGCGATCAGAGGGATGCGGTTGTAGCCTTGCGTGGCCAGCGATTTGAATTCGAGTTCGGTCATGTTTCTCTCCAGACCGCTATTGTAGAACAGCGGTGGTTCACTACAAAAAACGTTGCCTGAGTTTTCATTATTGTGGGAAAGAGTTTAAGAGCCACCGTAGCGTGGCGAATTACTCTGTCCCCAACTAATCAATAACAGGCAGCTGCTATCGGTGGGTCAGTTAGCCCAGGATTGCCAGCGTCGCCATAGCCAGGCCCCGGGGGCGGCTAGGAGGACATGAAGTTTTTTGTTGAAAAACATGAGAGGTAGGGCGTCTTAAATCAGTCGATTCAGTGGCTTAAATTTTGTGCTGCAACAAGCAGCGAGGTGACTATACCATCGGAATCGACATCTTGTATAGACTCGCCGTGATTGTATCCGTAGGGCACATTAAATACCGGGCAACCGGCCGCGCGGGCAGCTTGGGCGTCGTTGCTGGAGTCGCCGATGGCCAGTACTTGCGACGGTTGCAGCTTGAAATCGGCGCACACCGCCAGTAGCGGCATCGGATCCGGCTTCTTTTTGGGAAACGAATCGCCGCCGTAGACCACCTCGAAATAGTCGCGCAAACCGACCTTTTCCAGCAGCGCTTCGGCAAAGACGAGCGGCTTGTTGGTAACGCAGGCCAGCCTTAGGCCTTGCTTGCGCATGGTTTCCAGGCCTTCGAGTACGCCTGGATAAACGCTGGCAAAGTTGCCATTGATTACAGCGTAGTGGCGCTGATAGGAATCCAGCGCAGCCTCGAAATGTTGCTCGGCCTTGGCTGGCGGGTAGTCCACGCTGAGTACCTTGCGGATCAGGTTCTCGCTGCCTTTGCCGACAAAATCGACGATGGTTTGTTGCGAGAGCGGCGCCAGATCAAACTCGGCGCGCATGCGGTTGACTGCGGCGTGGAAATCCGGCGCGGTATCCAGCATGGTGCCGTCGAGATCAATGATGACCGCCTTGATGCCGGTCAGTGCAATCGAAGCGGTCGTCACAGTATTCATATGTTTGCCAGCTGCGCGCGCATATCGTTGATGACAGCCTTGTAGTCTGGCTTGCCGAAAATGGCCGAACCGGCGACAAAGGTGTCGGCGCCTGCTTTGGCGGCCGCCGCGATATTGTCGATCTTGATGCCGCCATCGACTTCAAGCATGATGTCGCGGCCCGATTCATCAATGCGGCGGCGCGCTTCGGCGATTTTCTTGAGCGCTTCAGGGATGAAAGACTGGCCGCCGAAACCGGGGTTGACCGACATGATCAGGATGATGTCGATCTTGTCCATCACATGGGTCAGGTAATCCAGCGAAGTTGCCGGATTGAACACCAGGCCAGCCTTGCAGCCGTGATCGCGGATCAGTTGTAGCGAACGGTCGATGTGTTCCGAGCCTTCGGGATGAAAGGTGATGATGTTGGCGCCGGCCTTGGCGAAGTCGGGGATGATGCGGTCCACCGGTTTGACCATCAGATGGACGTCGATTGGCACCTGCACGTGCGGGCGGATCGCTTCGCACACCAGCGGGCCGATGGTCAGGTTGGGCACGTAATGATTGTCCATGACGTCGAAGTGGATCATGTCGGCGCCGTCGCGGACAACATTGCGTACTTCTTCACCCAGGCGGGCGAAGTCGGCGGAGAGGATACTTGGAGCGATACGGTAGGTTGGCATGAGGGCTATCCAGGGAAAGGCGCAAAAGATCGCTATTTTACCCTTTAGCCCCGGCTCCGGCGTCCTTGCAGCTTGCGTCTGCGGAGAAATTCGTGTGCAATGGGCCGTTAGCGTTATATATAAGCACCAACCAAGCATCAATCAAGCATCAATCAAGCATCAACCAAGCACCAATCAAGGAAACCAGCATGGCCGCCTATGAATTTACCGTCACTGTCAGAACCCAGTATCTGGAAGAACAATCCCAGCCGGACAGTTCGCACTATGTATTTGCCTATGCGATAACGATCAAGAATACTGGGCAAGTCGCGGCGCAGCTGATTTCGCGCCATTGGGTCATCACCGACGCCAACAATCATGTGGAAGAAGTGCGCGGCCTTGGCGTGGTCGGCCATCAGCCGCTGTTGCAACCGGGAGAGCAGTTCGAATACACCAGCGGCACCTCGATGGCGACACCGCAAGGTTCGATGCTGGGCGAATATTTTTGCGTGGCCGAAGACGGCGAGCAATTTGAAGCCCGCATTCCAGAATTCATCCTATCCCTGCCGCGTACCCTGCACTGACGACGGAACTTATTGGCCCTTTTTGTCGTCTTTCGGCGGTAGCGATTTGCTTGGCGGCTTTTGACCTGGTTTCTGATCCGGCTTACGGCCGGAAAACATGGTCCACCAGACAATGAATGCGAATACAAAGAAGGCGAAGCATGCTTCGAGAGCCACTAACCACATAAAGAATCCTAATGCTATTTAAACGTCTCAGTTTACCCGTTTCTGTTCTTGTTATCGGATTCAGTTTAGCTGCCTGTACTACTACACCGCTGACCACTCCTGGTACTCCGACTGTGCAGGAGCCGCCACGCTCGGGCACCACTCCCGGTTTGCCGTCGGTTGCCCCAGGCGCCAACTTGCGCGCCACCACGTTTGCGACCTTGCCGGGCTGGGGGAATGACGATTTGCGCCAGGTTTTGCCGGCTTTCTTGACCTCCTGCACGACGCAAGCGCGTAAAAGCGACTGGAAAGAGCCTTGCGCCATAGCGGCCGGGTTGGACGGTGGAGATGAGCGAGCCATCCGTACCTTCTTCCAGTCGTTTTTCACACCTTATCAGGTTGTTAATGCCGATGGCAGCGATAACGGCCTGGTTACCGGCTATTACGAACCGCTGTTGAAAGGCTCGCGCAAGCGCGGTGGCTCTTATCAGACGCCGATTTACCGTGCTCCGGACGATCTCATTACAGTTGATCTGGCGAGCATTTACCCGGAATTGAAAGGCTTGCGCCTGCGTGGCCGCCTTGTCGGTAATAAAGTGCTGCCCTATCCAAGTCGCGCCGAGCTGGATAAATCCGGGGTCCTGGCCGGCAAGGAAATCCTCTGGGTGGATGATCCGATCGATGCTTTTTTCCTGCAGGTGCAGGGCTCCGGCCGAGTGCAGATGAATGACGGCAGCAGTATTGTACGCGTTGCCTACGCCGACCAGAACGGTTATCCCTACCGCTCGATCGGCCGCTATCTGGTGGATAAAGGCGAATTGACCTTGGCCCAGGCATCCGCGCAGGGCATCAAAGGCTGGCTGGCGGCCAATCCGGGACGTCAGCAGGAATTGTTGAACGCTAATCCTAGCTATGTCTTTTTTAAGGAAGAGAAAGTGCTGGATCCGAGCAAGGGGCCGAAAGGCGCACAAGGCGTGCCGCTGACGCCGATGCGTTCGATTGCCGTGGATCCACAGTTTGTGCCGCTGGGGACGCCGGTATTCCTGGCGACCACCCAGCCCAATAACAATGCGCCGCTACAGCAGTTGGTGGTGGCGCAGGATACAGGCGGCGCGATCAAAGGCGCGGTGCGTGCCGACTTTTTCTGGGGTTTTGGCAACGAGGCCGGCGATAAGGCTGGCAAGATGAAGCAGCGCGGCATGATGTGGCTGTTGCTGCCGAAGGTGGCTGCGGCACGTTAAGCACCTATATATATAGAGAGAGAGGAAATTGCCGGCGGACTCGATCCTGTTTGAAATCGAGTCCGGCGCTCTCTTTAGCGCAATACCAGTACCGGAATGGTCGAATGCGCCAGTACTCTTTGGGTTTTGCTGCCCAAAAACAGACGGCTCAGACCACTACGGCCATGCGAGGCCATGAAAATTGCGTCGCAATGGTATTTTTCAGCTGCATTGATGATTTCTTCATCCGGATTAAACGCCTGTGCAGTCAGCATTTCGCAGGTTACACCGGCGTTCTTTGCGGCATCGGCGACTTTTTGCACGTTCAGCTTGGCCAATGCCAGCATGTTTTCTTCATAGGTGCCGGGATCGGTCGCCATGCTGCTTTCCGCCATTGGCGAGAACGGGTAGGGTTCGGCGACGGAGAGTGCGTATATCTTGCCGCTGCTAAATTTTGCAAATTCAATCGCTGTATTGACGGCCTTTTCCGATAAATGAGAGCCGTCGGTGGGCACAAGAATGGTTTTGAACATGGCTTGCCTCCTTCTAGTAAAAGGGGTGTCGGTCAAAATCGGGCGATCTTGTCGGTAATATAGTCAGCTTGTACTTATATAGACAGTTGGTAATTTGAAAAATTCCTCGGGCCGGCCGCATTGTTCATTTGCAATGTAGTCATCCTATCCCTTATCTGACTTAGCGGCGCTACAATTGAGCTGATTTAGCATACGTAATCAACTAACTAACATCGAACATAGAGATAGGATCTGTAATGACATACGAAAATATTCTGGTTGAGACGCAGGGCAAAGTCGGTTTGATCCATCTGAACCGTCCTAAAGCCTTGAATGCCCTGAATGACCAGTTGATGACGGAGCTGGGTCAGGCGCTGGTGGCGTTTGATGCGGATCCAGAGATCGGCTGCATCGTCTTGACCGGGAGCGACAAGGCTTTCGCCGCCGGCGCTGATATCGGCGGCATGGCTGAGCTGAGCTATATGGATGTCTTCAAAGGTGACTACATCACCCGTAACTGGGAGCAAATTCGCAGCGTGCGCAAGCCAGTGATTGCGGCCGTGGCAGGTTTTGCGCTGGGTGGCGGTTGTGAGCTGGCCATGATGTGCGACTTCATTATTGCCGCCGACAACGCCAAGTTCGGCCAGCCGGAAATCAAGCTGGGTATTATCCCCGGTGCCGGCGGCACTCAGCGCCTGCCGCGTGCAGTATCGAAGTCGAAGGCCATGGACATGTGCCTGACCGCGCGTATGATGGATGCCGCCGAAGCCGAGCGCGTCGGCCTGGTTTCTCGTGTCGTGCCGCTGGAACGACTGCTGCAGGAAGCGTTGGAAGCGGCAATCGTGATTTCCTCGATGTCGCTGCCTGCGGTAATGATGATCAAGGAATCGGTCAACCGCGCCTATGAAACCACGCTGGCAGAAGGCATCAATTACGAGCGCCGCCTGTTCCACAGCACCTTCGCAACAGAGGATCAAAAGGAAGGCATGCAAGCATTCCTGGGCAAGCGTTTACCTATTTTTAAAAATATTTAACAAAACGCTTGCCACCAACGGGAGGGGTTGCTATAGTTCGCCTCCCGTTGAGAACGACGCGAAAGAAGCGAAGCAGGCAGGTAGTAAAAGGTCTGTTTTGCGGGTGAAGTTTGAGGGGTAAAAGCGGGGAAGAAGTAGGTGTGGTGAGTAAAAAGTTTTTCGGTGGTTAGTAAAAAAGTAGTTGACGAAAAACTTGAAACGCTACATAATCTCATCTCTCTGCTGCTGACAAACAAAACGATTTGTTGGCGACGCGAACCGGGTAGCTGGTGACGCGAAGTAGAAGGTTCTTTAACAATTAACAGTCGATAAGTGTGGGCGTTTAATGGAAGTGCAGCGCTGCTGACGTAAGTCGGTGGCGTATAACTTAAAACATTAAATGTTCACAAAAGAAGAAAATAGGATGCTTCGCAAGAAGTAGCCTGTCAGTATTTTGAGTGAGCGATAGCAGAGATGCTAGGCAGCAATGCCACAAAACAGAGATTGAACTGAAGAGTTTGATCCTGGCTCAGATTGAACGCTGGCGGCATGCCTTACACATGCAAGTCGAACGGTAACAGGGAGCTTGCTCCGCTGACGAGTGGCGAACGGGTGAGTAATATATCGGAACGTACCTTTGAGTGGGGGATAACTAGTCGAAAGATTAGCTAATACCGCATACGATCTACGGATGAAAGCGGGGGCTCGCAAGACCTCGTGCTCATAGAGCGGCCGATATCTGATTAGCTAGTTGGTGAGGTAAAGGCTCACCAAGGCTTCGATCAGTAGCTGGTCTGAGAGGACGACCAGCCACACTGGGACTGAGACACGGCCCAGACTCCTACGGGAGGCAGCAGTGGGGAATTTTGGACAATGGGGGCAACCCTGATCCAGCAATGCCGCGTGAGTGAAGAAGGCCTTCGGGTTGTAAAGCTCTTTTGTCAGGGAAGAAACGGTGAGGGCTAATATCCCTTGCTAATGACGGTACCTGAAGAATAAGCACCGGCTAACTACGTGCCAGCAGCCGCGGTAATACGTAGGGTGCAAGCGTTAATCGGAATTACTGGGCGTAAAGCGTGCGCAGGCGGTTATGTAAGACAGGTGTGAAATCCCCGGGCTTAACCTGGGAATGGCATTTGTGACTGCATAGCTAGAGTGTGTCAGAGGGGGGTAGAATTCCACGTGTAGCAGTGAAATGCGTAGAGATGTGGAGGAATACCGATGGCGAAGGCAGCCCCCTGGGATAACACTGACGCTCATGCACGAAAGCGTGGGGAGCAAACAGGATTAGATACCCTGGTAGTCCACGCCCTAAACGATGTCTACTAGTTGTCGGGTCTTAATTGACTTGGTAACGCAGCTAACGCGTGAAGTAGACCGCCTGGGGAGTACGGTCGCAAGATTAAAACTCAAAGGAATTGACGGGGACCCGCACAAGCGGTGGATGATGTGGATTAATTCGATGCAACGCGAAAAACCTTACCTACCCTTGACATGTACAGAATCCCGAAGAGATTTGGGAGTGTTCGAAAGAAAACTGTAACACAGGTGCTGCATGGCTGTCGTCAGCTCGTGTCGTGAGATGTTGGGTTAAGTCCCGCAACGAGCGCAACCCTTGTCATTAGTTGCTACGAAAGGGCACTCTAATGAGACTGCCGGTGACAAACCGGAGGAAGGTGGGGATGACGTCAAGTCCTCATGGCCCTTATGGGTAGGGCTTCACACGTCATACAATGGTACATACAGAGGGCCGCCAACCCGCGAGGGGGAGCTAATCCCAGAAAGTGTATCGTAGTCCGGATTGTAGTCTGCAACTCGACTACATGAAGTTGGAATCGCTAGTAATCGCGGATCAGCATGTCGCGGTGAATACGTTCCCGGGTCTTGTACACACCGCCCGTCACACCATGGGAGCGGGTTTTACCAGAAGTAGGTAGCCTAACCGTAAGGAGGGCGCTTACCACGGTAGGATTCGTGACTGGGGTGAAGTCGTAACAAGGTAGCCGTATCGGAAGGTGCGGCTGGATCACCTCCTTTCTAGAGTTTGCATGAAAGTTAAGCGTCCACACTTATCGTCTGTTAATAAAGAAGAACAGGTATCGGTCAAGACTGTTGCGTGAGAGCGCAGTAGTTGATGGGTGGCTCGTACTGATCCAAGCGGGTCTGTAGCTCAGTTGGTTAGAGCACCGTGTTGATAACGCGGGGGTCGTTGGTTCGAGCCCAACCAGACCCACCAACAAGTTTCGGGGGTTTAGCTCAGCTGGGAGAGCACCTGCTTTGCAAGCAGGGGGTCGTCGGTTCGATCCCGTCAACCTCCACCAAGTTTCCGGTGGCACGAAGCAAGAAATATCAAACCTAAGTCGGCGCAGAGAGTGCGTTGGGATTTAGGTTTGGTCTTTTTAAGATCAATGGATTTACCGTTCTTTAACAATCTAGAAGAAGTAGTAAAGATTCGTCAGCAGACAAGACATTGTTTGTTGATGGGTATGATTGTATCAAATCAAAAAGTATGTAAAGAGTTCTCAAAAGAGTTGATGGGCGCAAGCTGCATCAACAACTGCGAAAACACTTTGGATACGGCAAACGCTAAACTCATAGAAATACCTCTATAACCGCTTTTTGGCTGTGAACGCAGTCAGAGGCTAACGTTATAGGGACAAGTGAATAAGTGCACATGGTGGATGCCTTGGCGATATCAGGCGATGAAGGACGTAGTAGCTTGCGATAAGCTGCGGGGAGCTAGCAAACAAGCTTTGATCCGCAGATTTCCGAATGGGGAAACCCGGCCCTAGTGGTCATTGCATACTGAATACATAGGTATGCAAAGCGAACGCGGCGAACTGAAACATCTAAGTAGCTGCAGGAAAAGAAATCAACCGAGATTCCCAAAGTAGTGGCGAGCGAAATGGGAACAGCCGCAAGTTTTAGCAGTGGACATAGTAGAACGACTTGGAAACGTCGGCCATAGAGGGTGATAGCCCCTTATACGAAATGATCATTGTGGAACTAAGCTTGCAACAAGTAGGGCGGGACACGTGTAATCCTGTCTGAACATGGGGGGACCATCCTCCAAGGCTAAATACTCGATATCGACCGATAGTGAACCAGTACCGTGAGGGAAAGGCGAAAAGAACCCCGGAAGGGGAGTGAAATAGATCCTGAAACCGTGTGCATACAAACAGTAGGAGCGGACTTGTTCCGTGACTGCGTACCTTTTGTATAATGGGTCAGCGACTTACATTCAGTGGCAAGCTTAACCGTATAGGGAAGGCGTAGAGAAATCGAGTCCGAATAGGGCGTTCAGTCGCTGGGTGTAGACCCGAAACCAAGTGATCTACTCATGGCCAGGATGAAGGTGCGGTAACACGCACTGGAGGTCCGAACCCACTAATGTTGAAAAATTAGGGGATGAGCTGTGGGTAGGGGTGAAAGGCTAAACAAACTTGGAAATAGCTGGTTCTCTCCGAAAACTATTTAGGTAGTGCCTCAAGTATCACCATCGGGGGTAGAGCACTGTTATGGCTAGGGGGTCATCGAGACTTACCAAACCATTGCAAACTCCGAATACCGATGAGTGCGAGCTTGGGAGACAGACGCCGGGTGCTAACGTCCGACGTCAAGAGGGAAACAACCCAGACCGCCAGCTAAGGTCCCAAAGATTGGCTAAGTGGCAAACGAAGTGGGAAGGCTAAAACAGTCAGGAGGTTGGCTTAGAAGCAGCCATCCTTTAAAGAAAGCGTAATAGCTCACTGATCGAGTCGTCCTGCGCGGAAGATGTAACGGGGCTAAGCCAGTCACCGAAGCTGCGGATATCCGTAAGGATATGGTAGGAGAGCGTTCTGTAAGCCTGCGAAGGTGTCTTGTAAAGGATGCTGGAGGTATCAGAAGTGCGAATGCTGACATGAGTAGCGATAATGGGGGTGAAAAGCCCCCACGCCGTAAGCCCAAGGTTTCCTGTTCAACGTTCATCGGAGCAGGGTGAGTCGGCCCCTAAGGCGAGGCAGAGATGCGTAGCTGATGGGAAGCAGGTTAATATTCCTGCACCGTCGTTAGATGCGATGGGGGGACGGATCGCGGAAGGTTGTCCGGGTGTTGGAAGTCCCGGTTTCTGTATCAGAGAAGGCTGTTAGGCAAATCCGGCAGCGTAATTCAAGGGTATGGGACGAGCCAATTTATTGGTGAAGCAATCGGAAGTGGTTCCAAGAAAAGCCTCTAAGCTTCAGTCTAACGAGACCGTACCGCAAACCGACACAGGTGGGCGAGATGAGTATTCTAAGGCGCTTGAGAGAACTCGGGAGAAGGAACTCGGCAAATTTGTACCGTAACTTCGGGATAAGGTACGCCCCGGTAGTTTGACTGGCCTGCGCCAGAAGGACGAAAGGGCTGCAATAAAAAGGTGGCTGCGACTGTTTAATAAAAACACAGCACTCTGCAAACACGAAAGTGGACGTATAGGGTGTGACGCCTGCCCGGTGCTGGAAGATTAAATGATGGGGTGCAAGCTCTTGATTGAAGTCCCAGTAAACGGCGGCCGTAACTATAACGGTCCTAAGGTAGCGAAATTCCTTGTCGGGTAAGTTCCGACCTGCACGAATGGCGTAACGATGGCCACACTGTCTCCTCCCGAGACTCAGCGAAGTTGAAATGTTTGTGATGATGCAATCTACCCGCGGCTAGACGGAAAGACCCCATGAACCTTTACTGTAGCTTTGCATTGGACTTTGAACCAATCTGTGTAGGATAGGTGGGAGGCTTTGAAGCGGGGACGCTAGTTCTCGTGGAGCCATCCTTGAAATACCACCCTGGTTTGTTTGAGGTTCTAACCTTGGTCCGTTATCCGGATCGGGGACAGTGCATGGTAGGCAGTTTGACTGGGGCGGTCTCCTCCCAAAGTGTAACGGAGGAGTTCGAAGGTACGCTAGGTACGGTCGGACATCGTGCTAATAGTGCAATGGCATAAGCGTGCTTAACTGCGAGACTGACAAGTCGAGCAGGTACGAAAGTAGGACATAGTGATCCGGTGGTTCTGTATGGAAGGGCCATCGCTCAACGGATAAAAGGTACTCTGGGGATAACAGGCTGATTCCTCCCAAGAGTTCATATCGACGGGGGAGTTTGGCACCTCGATGTCGGCTCATCACATCCTGGGGCTGTAGCCGGTCCCAAGGGTATGGCTGTTCGCCATTTAAAGTGGTACGTGAGCTGGGTTTAAAACGTCGTGAGACAGTTTGGTCCCTATCTGCCGTGGGCGTTGGAAATTTGAAGGGGGCTGCTCCTAGTACGAGAGGACCGGAGTGGACGAACCTCTGGTGTACCGGTTGTCACGCCAGTGGCATTGCCGGGTAGCTAAGTTCGGAAGAGATAACCGCTGAAAGCATCTAAGCGGGAAACTTGCCTTGAGATGATATTTCCCGGGAACTAGATTCCCCTAAAGGGTCGTTCGAGACCAGGACGTTGATAGGTCAGGTGTGGAAGCGTAGTAATACGTTAAGCTAACTGATACTAATTGCCCGTGAGGCTTGTCCCTATAACCTTAGCAGGTTATATGATGAGCTTTATTTGTTTGCCAAGGTTGAACCTCGAAAGAGATACCAACCGTTTGGACATTCATACCCAACCGGACTCATCCACCCCGATGAGTTCGGTATAAAAAACTACTTCTTCTAGATTGCGCGGTTTGTTGCTCCAACTGGAGAACAGACAGCGGTACAAGTTATGCCTGATGACCATAGCGAGTTGGTACCACCCCTTCCCATCCCGAACAGGACCGTGAAACGACTTTGCGCCGATGATAGTGCTGCAACCAGTGTGAAAGTAGGTCATCGTCAGGCTTTTATTAGAAAACCCTCTCAGCGATTGCTGGGAGGGTTTTTGCTTTGGGCTTTGGATTTGAAATTCGCATTGGCAAAATTACTTCGTAACGCACAGATGCGCTGCAAAAATCCGGTAATGGCAGGCATGAAAAAGCCACTTATGCATTTATTCTCGCCTCGTAAGCACCAGATTTCCCGACACCTCCTCTAATTTCTGCGCTCCAACAACAAAACCACTGTGTTTTTAACCAGTTGTCCTGTATGATTCATTGATTCATATTTAGGCCATACTGCAATGATCGGTCGTCTTTCAGGCACTCTGCTCGAGAAAAATCCTCCCCAGCTACTTATCGACTGCAATGGCGTCGGGTATGAAGTCGGGGTGCCGATGAGCACTTTCTATAATTTGCCGGGGATTGGCGAAAAAGTTGCGTTGTTGACCCATCTGGCGATACGCGAAGATGCGCACGTGCTGTATGGTTTCGGCACAGCGGAAGAACGGAATGTATTCAAGCAGTTGATCAAGATCAGCGGTGTGGGCGCTCGTACTGCACTTTCGATCCTATCCGGCATGTCGGTGCAAGATCTGGCGCAGGCGGTGACTTTGCAGGAAGCCGGCCGATTGACCAAAGTGCCTGGGATCGGCAAGAAAACTGCGGAGCGCCTGTTGCTTGAGCTGAAAGGTAAACTGGGCGCGGATCTGGGGCCGGTTGACAGTCCTCATGGAAGCGACGCCAGCGGCGATATCCTGAACGCCCTGATTGCACTCGGCTATTCAGACAAGGAAGCATTGTTGGCGCTCAAGCAATTGCCACCGGAAGCCACGGTCTCGGAAGGTATCAAATTGGCACTGAAAATGCTCTCCAAGCTGTAATCGAGCAGGGCAAAGCAACATCTTTGTGTTTTATCGGCGGAGCGAAGTCTTTTTTCATTTTTAATCGCCGCACTCTGGCTACAATCCGATCATGAGTATCCAAACCGACGATTTTACTGAACAACGCATTATTGCCGCCACGCCTGCGTCGCCGAATGAAGAGGCGATCGAACGCGCTTTGCGGCCGAAGCAACTGGACGAATATGTCGGCCAGGAAAAGATACGCGATCAGCTTCAAATATTTATCACCGCCGCCCGGCAAAGACGTGAAGCGTTGGATCACACGCTGTTATTCGGTCCTCCGGGCTTAGGCAAGACTACGCTGGCACACATTATTGCGCGTGAAATGGGCGTCAATTTACGCCAGACTTCAGGCCCTGTACTAGAACGCGCCGGCGACTTGGCTGCGTTGTTGACCAATCTGGAAGCCAACGACGTCTTGTTCATCGATGAGATTCATCGTCTTTCCCCCGTGGTCGAGGAAATCCTGTATCCGGCATTGGAAGATTATCAGATAGATATCATGATCGGCGAAGGTCCTGCGGCACGCTCGGTGCGTCTGGATCTCCAGCCTTTCACATTGGTGGGTGCGACAACGCGAGCCGGGATGTTGACGAATCCCCTGCGAGACCGTTTCGGTATTGTTGCCCGCCTTGAATTTTATACTCCACAGCAGCTGGGCAAGATCGTAACGCGTAGCGCCTCCTTATTGGGCGCGCCGATCATGGACGACGGTGCCTTCGAGATCGCCAAGCGCAGCCGCGGTACGCCGCGTATCGCCAACCGCTTGTTGCGCCGTGTGCGCGATTATGCGGAAGTCAAAGGTAATGGAGAAATCACCAAGGCGATGGCTGATGCGGCGCTGGTCATGCTGGATGTTGATCCGGTTGGCTTCGACGTGATGGATAGAAAACTGTTGGAGGCAGTGCTGTTCAAATTTGGCGGTGGTCCGGTTGGTTTGGACAATCTGGCGGCTGCGATCGGAGAAGAGCGCGACACCATTGAAGACGTACTTGAACCCTATTTGATTCAGCAGGGTTATTTGCAGCGCACGCCGCGCGGTCGCATCGCAACGCCTGCGGCCTATACGCATTTTGGCGTCACGGCGCCGCGAGCCGGGCCGAACGGCGAGTTATGGGGGCAAAATTAATTCACCCCCAACTAGCGACGTTAATGCGCCGACGCCAGCCACGATACAGATTTGGGTTGACGGCGATGCTTGTCCGAATGTCATCAAAGAAATTTTGTTCCGGGTTGCCGATCGCTTGCAGATTACAGTAACGCTGGTGGCTAACAAGCTGTTAAGAGTACCGCCATCGCGTTTTATCAAGGCGGTGCAGGTGCCAGCGGGCTTCGATGTAGCGGATAACGAAATTGTCCGCTTGTTGCAAGCTGGCGACCTGGTCATTACGGCGGATATCCCGTTGGCGGCCGACGTACTTGAAAAAGGCGGAAAAGCGCTCAATCCGCGTGGCGAGTTTTATACCAAGGATAATATCCAGCAGCACCTGACGATGCGTACATTCATGGAGGAATTGCGCAGCAGTGGCGTCGAAACTGGCGATCCGACGACATTCAGCCAAAGCGATCGCCATTTGTTCGCTTCACAGCTTGATCAGTTTTTGCAGAAATCGCGAATTCGATAATCATCTCTAATCGCAGCAGATAGCTGTAAATGCGCGGGCATCGTGCCGTCCCGCGGTGCAGGTGTCGAAATGTCACTATCTCGGTGCTTGTGTAAAAATTAAACGTCACAGACAATACGATAGTCTTCACTAATAGTGTGCAAGTCAACCATGCTTATGTCTACCAAAGCTAACCGTTATGCTCATCAGCTTTTGGACGCGCGAGCGCAAGCCAAACTGATGCCCCTGCTGTCCGATGCCGACGCTTTGTCGCTGATGGATGGTTATGAAATCGGCAAGCGGATCCTGGATGCAAGTATTGGCCAGGGATCGAATCCGGTTGGCCGCAAGCTTGGGTTCTGCAATCGCAATATCTGGCAAAAATATGGCATCGCGCAATCGATCAGCGCGCCGATCTGGGCACATATCTTCGACACCACAGTACGTTACGCCGAAGACAATCGCGGGATTCAGAGCCTGGAAGGCGCAGTGCAGCCGCGGATCGAACCGGAAGTGGTGTTCAGTCTGGGTCGCACGCCGGCACCAGATGCCGATCTGGAGGAGCTTGCCGACTGCATCGAGTGGATGGCACATGCCTTCGAAATTGTCGTCTGTCCATTTCCCGACTGGAAATTCGAAGCGGTCGATGCTATCGCCGCTTTCGGTTTGCACGGTACCTTGATCATCGGCGAGCCGCATGTGCTGTCGAGCGCTACGCGGCGCAATCTCGCCAGCATGCTGGCCAACGCCAGCGTTTCGCTATCCTGCTGCACTGAGGATTCTGTCACCCTGTGCGGGGCCGGTTTTGGCAGCGACGTACTGGACAGTCCGGTACACGCTTTGTGGCATTTGCACCAGGAACTCAACGCTCATCCTGAATTCACTCCCTTGCAGGCCGGTGAAATCATTACTACCGGCACTTGGACCGATGCCTATCCAGTGCAGGCAGGACAAACCTGGGTCACTGCTTTTTCGGGAATTACGCTGCCAGGACTCACAGTGTCATTCGTCTAAGGATCCTGATAGCGTTAGCAAAAAAAGCCGTTCAGCGACAAGCTGGAACGGCTTTTTTTCCGGCACGCGCTGGGCGAGCCGACAGCTGGTATGGTGATTATTCCTGACGCAACCAGGTTTGCGTACGGCCGAGCATCGGCACGCCGATATAACCGCGCACATCGAGTTTCTGACCATTCTCCTGCAACGTCATCTTGCTCTTGTAAACTTTGCCGTTATCCGGATCAAGAATCTTGCCGCCGTTATATTCGCTGCCATCTTTTTGCATGCCCGTGATGATGGTCATGCCGAGGATAGGTTGATCCTTGAGATCACCTTCGCATTTGACGCATTTGGGATTTTGATCTTCGCTTGGATCGCGTAACAGCTTTTCAATTTTGCCGCTAAGGACGCCGTTGGCTTCAGTGATGCGTATCAGCGCTTTTGGTTTGCCGCTGTGATCGTCAATATTTTTCCACAGGCCGACTGCTGAATTGGGGGCCTGGGCGAAAGCGGCGGGAGCCAGTAAGGCGCTACCGGCAGCCGCCGTCATCAAGAGCGGCATTAATAGTTTATTGATTAAAAGTTTATGCATGTTTCGTCTCCTGGTATCTGTTGCACCGGCCGCACTACTGCAGGCCGGCGTCATCCTATTATTAAGAAATCAAGATACTTTTAATTTTGCAAACTGTTCGCGCAATTTTTCAAGGGTACCCGAAAAATTGACCAGACGTTCCCGCATCTGCGCAACCACCTGTGCCGGTGCTCTTGCCACAAAGCTCTCATTGCCTAGCTGGGCTTCGGCTTTCGCCATCTCACCCTCGATACGAGTGATTTCCTTACCCAAACGTTCCCGCTCAGCTGCAACATCAATTTCTACTTTGAGCAACAGCTTAGCATCGCCGACTATCGAGACCGGTGCCGGGGATTCGGGTAGAGTCTCTACTACTTGCACTTCTGATAATTTCGCCAATGCCTGCAGATACGGTGCAAACGACAGCAAGGTAGTTCGCTGTTCGGCCGAGCCGGCGATGATCAGCGGCACCCGCAGCGCCGGCGACAATTGCATTTCGCCGCGCAGGTTGCGGCAGGCATCGGTCAGCGACTTCAACTGGGTCATCCAGGCTTCAGCGCCGTCGTCGATCTTTTCCAGATTAGCTTCCGGATAAGGCTGGCGCATGATGGAGTCGCCTGCCGGTTCCAGCGTCTTGCCGGTCAGCGGCGCCACGCTTTGCCACAAAGCCTCAGTGACGAACGGGATGATCGGGTGCGCCAGACGCAGCACGACTTCGAGTACGCGCAACAAAGTGCGGCGAGTGGCGCGTTGTTGCGCTTCGTTGCCCTGCTGGATTTGAACCTTGGCGACTTCCAGGTACCAATCGCAATACTCGTCCCAAACGAATTTATAGATCGCCGAAGCGATATTGTCGAAACGGTAGTCGGCGAAACCCTTGGCGACTTCGGCTTCGGTACGCTGCAGGAGCGAAACGATCCAGCGGTCGGCTTGCGAGAATTGCAGCTTTTCCTTATCGCACTCGCCTGGTGTATGGCCATCGAAACCGCAATCCTTGCCTTCGGTATTCATCAGCACGAAACGGGTGGCGTTCCACAGCTTGTTGCAGAAATTGCGATAGCCATCGCAGCGGCCGAGGTCAAAATTGATATTGCGGCCCAACGTTGCCAGCGATGCAAAAGTGAAGCGCAAGGCGTCGGTGCCGAACGCTGGAATGCCATCGGCGAACTCCTTGCGGGTCGCCTTGGCAATGCTGTCGGACTGCTTCGGATTCATCAGGCCGACCGTGCGTTTCGCCACCAGCGTTTCAAGATCGATGCCGTCGATCAGATCGATAGGGTCCAGCGTATTGCCCTTCGATTTGGACATCTTCTGGCCGTTGCCGTCGCGTACCAGGCCGTGCACATAGACGGTCTTGAACGGCACCTTGCCGGTAAAGTGGGTGGTCATGATCACCATCCGCGCTACCCAGAAGAAGATGATGTCAAAGCCGGTGACCAGCACCGACGATGGCAGGAACATCTTGTAGTCTGGCGTTTCTTCCGGCCAGCCAAGGGTCGAAAATGGCACCAGCGCTGACGAGAACCAGGTATCGAGCACATCGTCGTCGCGTGTCAGCTTACCGGTATAGCCGGCTGCTGCTGCCTTGGCCTGCGCTTCCGCTTCATTGCGGGCGACATAGATCTTGCCGTCGTCGGCGTACCAGGCCGGAATTTGATGGCCCCACCACAGCTGGCGGGAAATGCACCAGTCCTGGATATTGTTGAGCCACTGGTTATAAGTGTTGTTCCAGTTTTCCGGGATCATCTGGATTTCGCCGTTGGCGACTTTTTCCAGCGCCACTTCGGTAATCGATTTACCCGGGAAATGCGTGCCTTCCGGCGCCGGCTTGCTCATCGCTACAAACCACTGGTCGGTCAGCATCGGCTCGATCACAACGCCGGTGCGGTCGCCGCGTGGCACCATCAGTTTGTGCGGCTTGACCGATTCCAGCAAACCTTGGGCATCCAGATCGGCAACGATCTGTTTGCGCGCCACGAAGCGATCCATGCCCTGATATTGGACCGGGCCGTTCTCGTTGATCTTGGCGTCCAGCGTCAGGATGGAGATTTGCGCCAGCTTGTGCCGTTGTCCCACAGCATAGTCGTTGAAGTCATGAGCCGGCGTGATCTTCACGCAACCGGTGCCGAACTCCTTGTCGACATAGCTATCGGCGATGACCGGGATTTCGCGGTCGGTCAGCGGCAGTTTGAGCATCTTGCCGACCAAATGGATATAACGTTCGTCAGTCGGATCGACGGCGACGGCAACGTCGCCCAGCATGGTTTCGGGGCGCGTGGTGGCAACCGTCAGATGGCCGCTGCCATCGGCGAACGGATAACGGATATGCCACATCGAACCGTCTTCTTCTTCCTGCGCTACTTCCAGTTCCGAGATGGCGGTGCCCAGCACCGGGTCCCAGTTTACAAGGCGCTTGCCGCGATAGATCAAGCCTTGCTCGAACAGGCGGACGAATACTTCGACCACGGTCCCAGACAGTTTGTCGTCCATCGTGAAGTATTCACGGCTCCAGTCGGTGGAAGCACCCATGCGGCGCATCTGGCCGGTAATGGTCGAGCCGGATTTTTCTTTCCACTCCCAGACCTTTTCGACAAATTTTTCACGGCCCAGATCATGGCGCGATACCTTTTGCGCATCGAGTTGTCGTTCGACCACGATTTGCGTGGCGATGCCGGCGTGATCGGTGCCAGGAATCCATGCGGTGTTGAAACCGCGCATGCGGTGGTAACGGGTCAAGCCATCCATGATGGTCTGGTTGAACGCGTGGCCCATGTGCAGCGTGCCTGTCACGTTGGGTGGCGGCAACTGAATACTGAAGGACGGTTTGTCGGCGTCGGTGGTGGCGGTGTAGTACCCGCGTTTTTCCCATTCCGTACGCCAGAATTGTTCAATCTCGGCAGGGTCGAAAGACTTGGCTAATTCCATGATCTGTTAGTGTTTTTTGCTAAAACGATGATTATAAAGTACGCAGCCGACTGCTCCTAACATTGCAGGCGACGACGGGGCGATTTTTGATGTAAAGACAATCATGTGGATTGATTTGCCACGGATGCGGCCTTTTATACTTGACCGGGGATAAGGAACCGCACATTTTTGATATACCGCAAGCCGATTGCGGGTGTAAAATCCTTGTCGCTGCCTCGGAATTCAAACGCCGGGCAGCACAACGCTAGGGGTCCTGATTGCTGAAATGCCAATGTAATCGGGTGAGAAATACCCTCGAACCTGATCTGGGTAATGCCAGCGAAGGGAAGCTGTCGAGAATGTTGTCGGCCGATTTACCGCGTATTTATCATCATATCTATGCAGTAGTCCCGCACCGCCAGACTCGAAAACTCCTTTGCTGGCTCCAAGCCATGAAATACAAGCAAAGGAGCCAAAATTGAACGCCAACCCAAAATTCCTGTCCGCCACAGCCACGGTGGATGAAGCTGCAATCCATCCGCTGCCGAATTCCCGCAAGATTTATGTCACCGGCTCGCGCCCTGACATTCGCGTACCGATGCGGCAGATCAGCCAGTCTGATACGCCGGCCTCGTTCGGCGCGGAAAAAAATCCGCCAATCTATGTCTACGACACGTCGGGACCGTACAGCGATCCGGACGTAAAGATCGATATCCGCTCCGGCCTGGCGACCCCGCGCCTGCCGTGGATCATGGAGCGCGAGGATACCGAAGAGCTGCCAGGACCAAGTTCCGAATACGGCATCGAGCGCCTCAACGATCCGAAGCTGGCCGAATTGCGTTTTAACCTGCATCGCAAGCCGCGCCGTGCCAAGACCGGCAAGAACGTCTCGCAAATGCATTACGCACGTCAAGGCATCATCACGCCGGAAATGGAGTTCGTGGCAATCCGCGAAAACATGCGCCGCAAAGAGTACCTGGAAGAGCTGAAGGCCTCCGGTCCGATGGGCAACAAACTGGCCGAGCTGATGGGACGCCAGCATCCGGGCCAATCGTTCGGCGCCTCGCTGCCGGCCGAAATCACACCGGAATTCGTGCGCGATGAAATCGCCCGCGGCCGCGCCATCATACCTGCCAATATCAACCATCCCGAAATCGAGCCGATGATCATCGGCCGCAACTTCCTGGTCAAGATCAACGCCAACATCGGCAATTCGGCAGTGACCTCGTCGATTGGCGAAGAAGTCGAAAAAATGACCTGGGCAATCCGCTGGGGCGGCGACAACGTGATGGACCTGTCCACCGGCAAGCACATTCACGAAACGCGCGAATGGATCATCCGTAATTCGCCAGTGCCGATCGGCACAGTGCCGATCTATCAGGCGCTGGAAAAAGTCAACGGCAAGGCAGAAGACCTGACCTGGGAAATTTTCCGCGACACCTTGATCGAACAAGCCGAACAAGGCGTCGACTATTTCACCATCCACGCTGGTGTGCGGCTGCAGTACGTGCCGATGACCGCCAAGCGCCTGACCGGCATCGTGAGCCGCGGTGGTTCGATCATGGCCAAGTGGTGCCTGGCGCATCACCGCGAATCATTCCTGTACGATCATTTCGAAGACATTTGTGAAATCATGAAGGCCTATGACGTGAGTTTCAGTCTTGGCGACGGCCTGCGTCCAGGTTCGATTTACGACGCCAACGATGAAGCGCAACTGGGTGAACTGAAAACCCTGGGCGAACTGACCCAGATCGCCTGGAAGCACGATGTCCAGGTCATGATCGAAGGTCCGGGCCACGTGCCTATGCATCTGATCAAGGAAAACATGGACCTGCAGCTGGAGCAGTGCCACGAAGCGCCGTTCTATACGCTCGGGCCATTGACCACAGACATCGCTCCTGGCTACGATCACATCACTTCCGGCATCGGCGCCGCCACCATCGGCTGGTACGGCACGGCGATGCTGTGCTACGTCACGCCAAAGGAACATCTGGGCTTGCCGAACAAGGTCGACGTCAAGGACGGCATCATCACTTACAAGATCGCAGCGCATGCAGCCGATCTGGCCAAGGGACATCCCGGCGCGCAGATCCGGGACAACGCCTTGTCGAAGGCGCGTTTCGAATTTCGCTGGGAAGACCAGTTCAACATTGGTCTTGATCCGGACAAGGCGCGTGAATTCCACGATGAAACCTTGCCTAAGGACTCGGCCAAGGTGGCGCATTTCTGCTCGATGTGCGGGCCGCATTTCTGTTCGATGAAGATCACGCAGGAAGTCCGTGAATATGCCGCCGCGCAAGGCATTTCCGACATCGCCGCACTCAAGCAGGGAATGGAAGTGAAAGCCATCGAGTTCGTCAGGAACGGTGCGGAAATCTACAGCAAACAGTGAGGCCGCTGATGGAAATCGTCTTGAATGGTGCGCCGCATCCGCTGGCCGACGGTGAAAACCTGCAGCAGCTGATCGTGGCGCTGGAACTGGCCGGCAAGGCGGTTGCGGTGGCTGTCAACCGGCAGGTCGTGCCGGCCAGCCTGTGGCCGCAACGCGTTTTGCAGCCGGAAGACAAAGTCGATGTAGTGCGCGCCATAGGCGGTGGATAATCCACCGCCATAAACCTACTGCGCAACTCAATCTCTGGGCTGCGATGCTCACCGTACTTTCGTACGGCTGCGCTTCTTACCCAGACCTTGAGCCGCTCGCTACGGTTTCTGGCGGTGGCACAGAGTCATTTGGGTGCGCACCGGAAATCGTAGGAATCTTTTAAGGATTTATCATGGATCTGAATTCATCCTCTCAGACGGAACTAGCAGACACTGGCTTGACCATTGCCGGCAAGACCTATAGCTCACGGTTGCTGGTTGGCAGTGGCAAGTATCGTGACCTGGAACAAACACGGGCTGCCACCGAAGCCAGCGGTGCGGAAATCATCACAGTGGCGATTCGGCGCGTCAATATCGGGCAAGATCCCAATGCGCCTAATTTGCTGGATGTGGTGCCGCCGTTGCGCTACACGATCCTGCCTAACACGGCAGGTTGTTATACCGCAGCCGATGCGGTCTACACGCTGCAACTAGGGCGGGAGCTGCTGAACGGGCACAAGCTGGCCAAGCTTGAAGTACTGGGCGACGAGCGGACGCTGTTCCCGAATATGCCGGAAACCTTGAAAGCCGCCGAAGCGTTGGTGAAGGATGGTTTCGATGTGATGGTGTATTGCAGCGACGATCCGATCCAGGCGCGTATCCTGGAAGAGATTGGTTGCGTTGCGGTGATGCCGCTGGCGTCCTTGATCGGTTCGGGCATGGGCATTTTGAATCCATGGAACCTGTCGCTGATCATCGAACAGGCCAAGGTGCCGGTACTGGTCGATGCCGGTGTAGGTACCGCGTCCGACGCTGCGATTGCAATGGAACTGGGGTGCGATGGCGTGCTGATGAATACCGCGATTGCCGGCGCACAGGATCCGATTCGCATGGCAAGGGCGATGCGGCTGGCGATTGAAGCCGGGCGCGAAGCCTTTCTTGCGGGCCGGATTCCCAAGCGTTTTGCGGCGTCGCCGTCTTCACCGATGGCCGGACGACTCAAGTGAGTACAGGAGCAGTTGCGCCACCCTGCGTGCTGGTGTTTTCCGGTTCGGATCCGAGCGGCGGCGCCGGCATGCAAGCCGATATCACGGCGATTGCAGCACTCGGCGCACATCCACTCTCTGTATTAACGGTGCTGACGGTGCAGGATAATGAGCGCGTATTTGGCGTCTACCCGGTAGCGGCTGAACTGGTGAGGCAACAAACGCAGGCATTGATCGATCGCATACCGATTGCCGCGGTCAAGCTTGGCATCGTGGGCAATCGCGCCAACGCCGAAGTGATTGCGGCCATCATTCGCGACTTGCGTTCTCGGCAGCCGGATTTGCCCGTGGTGTTTGATCCTGTGCTGGCGAACGGCCACGGCGATAGCCTGGCCAGCGAAGATCCGGTTGCGGCGGTCGCCCCCTTGTTTGAACTGGCCACGGTGATTACCCCAAACCGGCTTGAAGCCAATCGTTTGTGCAGCCCCGAAACCAATCCCGAACAACAAGCCGCAATGCTGTTTGAACGCGGTTGCCAGAACGTGTTGTTGAAGGGCGGCCACGGACCGGAGCAAGATGAAGTCTTGAACCGCTGGATTGGCAAAGGACGGCAGCGCAATTGGCGCTGGCCGCGTTTGCCGGGAGAGTTTCACGGCAGCGGCTGCACCTTGGCAGCAGCGCTCGCCGCGTTGTTGGCGCAAGGGATGGATGTAGAACTGGCGATCGATGCTGCGCAAATCTATTGCCAGGAAGCTCTGGCGACATCGTACGGGATCGCTCCCGGCCAGCGGATACCTAACCGGACACTGCCGTTTTTGAAATAATGAGGATAAAGCGATGAAGGGCTTATACATCGTCACACCCGATTGGGATGACACTGCGAAATTGCTGAAAGTCAGCGAGCAGGCTCTACAAGGCGGTGCGGCATTGCTGCAATACCGCCACAAGACTGCCGATGCGGCACTGCGCAGGGAGCAGGCGGAAGCGTTGCTGGCGCTCTGCCGCCGTTATCAGCGACCGTTCATCATTAACGATTATGTGGATCTTTGCCTGGCGCTGGATGCCGACGGCATTCACGTCGGCGGCACCGACGTCAGTGTGGCTGAAGTGCGCGCGCTGGTTGGCCCCGGCAAGATCGTCGGCGCTTCCTGTTACGGCGATCTGCAACTGGCGCACGCAGCGCAGCGTGCAGGCGCGAGTTACGTCGCGTTCGGCGGGTTCTATCCGTCGCGCGTCAAGAAATATCCAGTGACCACGCCGGCCGATATCGTCACACGCTCCAAGGCTGAAATCGCTTTGCCGAACGTCGTGATCGGCGGCATGACGCAGGAAAATGCCTTACCGTTGATCGCCGCCGGTGCGGATATGGTGGCCGCCATCAGTAGTGTTTACCTGGCGGAAGATCCGACGGCCGCAGCGCGCAGTTTCGTCGCTTTATTCGAAAACAACTAAGCGGCCGCAGGCGCGCTCAGGTTTCCAGCAGGCTGCGCAACATCCATGCATTTTTTTCATGTAGTTGCATGCGCTGGGTCAGCAGATCGGCGGTCGGTTCGTCGGCCGCAGCATCCACCACCGGGAAGATCGAACGGGCAGTGCGGGTGACCGCCTCTTGGCCTTCTACCAGTTGCTGGATCATGGCGGTTGCATTCGGCACGCCTTCTTCTTCCGAAATCGACGTCAGTTTGGCGAATGCCTTGTAGGTGGCCGGCGCCGGATAGCCCAATGCGCGTATCCGTTCGGCGATCAGGTCGACCGCCAGCCAGAGTTCGTTGTATTGCGTCTCGAACATCAGATGCAATGTATTGAACATCGGCCCGGTAACATTCCAATGGAAGTTATGGGTTTTCAGATACAGGGTGTAGGTATCGGCCAGCAGTTTGCTGAGGCCGTCGGCGATTTTCTTGCGGTCCTTGTCGCTGATACCGATATCGATGACTGCAACGTTCTTCTTTGCCATTATGCTGCTCCTTCAGTGACAGTTGAATGAGAGACTTGCACCTCGATTTTATGTCAATTCACAGGAAGCAAAGAAATGCGCGTTTTTACGATGATCGCTGCAGCCGTTCTAATCGGCGGCGGCACCTGCTATCGTCTGTGAGCGTCGATACATACTGACAGTCAGCGCCACTGCAGTCATCGACGCCACTGCTGCAAACAGGAATACCTCGGGATAGCCGAACTGGCTTACGATCAATCCTGCCAGCGGGCCGGTAACGCCGAGTGCAAGATCAAGGAACACCGAGTAAGCGCCTAAGGCGCTACCGCGATTATGGGCAGGCACCAGGTTCACCGCTTCGACGCCAAGTGCGGGGAAGATCAAGGCAAAGCCGAAACCAGTCAGGGCTGCGCCCAGCAGCGCAAAGAATGGGGAGCCGGCTTGCCACAAACACAGGAGGCCCAGCGCTTCGATAGAAAAGCAGACGATCGAAACCCGGAAGCCGCCAAAGCGTGAGATGGTGTGGGCGAAAAGCAGCCGTGCGCCAACGAAGAAAGTGCCAAACAAGGTCAGCGCAAATGCTGCGTTCGGCCACTGATGGCTGGCGTAGAACAGGGTGATGAAAGTGGCGATCGAACCGAAGCCGATCGAGCCTAGCGCTAATCCCATGCCATGCGGGAAAACCTTGCGCAATACGCGACCGAACGGCAAATGTTCGCCGCGCACCACCGCTGTTGCGGCTTTCATGCGGGCTAGCAGAAAGCCGATGATCGACAGCGCTGTGACGGTCGCGCCAACCGCCGCCAGACCCCATGTGTGTGCGATTACCACGCCCAGCGGCGCGCCGATAGCCAAAGCGCCGTAGGTAGCGATGCCATTCCAGGAAATCATGCGCGCCGTATGCTGCGCGCCAACCCGGCCAATGCCCCAGGTAATCGCACCAGTACCGACCATGCTCTCACCGCAACCCAGCACCAGGCGGCCGATCAGCAAGATCGCTAGGCTCAGCGCCGGCAGATGGGTAAAGAAGGCTGCTATCAGCAGGAACACGCCGCTGATGCTGCAACCGACCAGGCCGTGCAAGACTGCGGTTTTAGGTCCGACCGAATCCGCCATGCGGCCGGCGAACGGGCGGCTGAGCAAGGTCGCCAGGTATTGCATGCTGATCGCCAGGCCTGCCAGCACTGAGCTGTAGCCAAGGTCGACGTGGACATAGCCAGGCAGCACCGCCAGCGGAATTCCAATTGCCAGATAGCAAATAAATGTAAAAAAGGCAGTGGAAACGATGTGGAAAGTCACTGCGGTGGTACTACTCTCAGACAGCGGCCGGCTGGCGCGGTCGAGACGGACTTCTTCAGGCATGGCGGACGGCGATTCGGTTGATTGTTGCGGTGTGTGGAGGGATTGATGCAACGCAGTATTTTACCTTCCTGCGCAGAATCGCGCTGGTAGCGCTACCTTTGCCGGGATTTAATCCGTGAATTGCTTGTTTTTCGGGTTTTCCGGTGAAGATCTGCATTGCACTGAGAGACACCTAAGGAAACGATCAAAAGACTGCCCGTCTTGATCAGTTCATCGGGCAAGCACGCGCGCAGCTTATAATGTGGAGATGCAAAATCTTCTTCATAATCTCAATCCAGAACAGCTCGCGGCAGTCACCTTGCCAGCGCAATCCGCACTCATCCTGGCAGGCGCCGGCTCTGGAAAGACGCGGGTATTGACCACCCGCATCGCCTGGCTGATCCAGACCGGCCAGGTCTCACCGTCCGGTGTGCTGGCGGTGACCTTCACCAACAAAGCTTCGAAAGAAATGATGACGCGCTTGTCGGCGATGCTGCCGATCAATACGCGCGGCATGTGGATTGGCACTTTCCACGGCCTGTGTAACCGGCTGCTGCGCGCGCATTACCGTGACGCCGCCTTGCCGCAAACTTTCCAGATCCTCGATTCACAAGACCAGTTGTCGGCCATCAAGCGCCTGCTGAAGGCGATGAATGTCGATGATGAGAAATATCCCCCGCGCAACCTGATGTACTTCATCAACGGCGCCAAGGACCAAGGTTTGCGCGCCAATGAAGTCGAAGCCAATGACGATTACAACCGTAAATTCGTCGAGCTGTACGATTTGTACGACCAGCAATGCCAGCGTGAAGGCGTGGTCGATTTTGCCGAATTATTGTTGCGTACCTATGAACTGCTGAGCCGTAACCAGCCGTTGCGCGAGCATTACCAGGCACGCTTCCAGCACATCCTGGTGGACGAATTTCAGGATACCAACGACCTGCAATACAAATGGCTGAAACTGATGGCCGGGCAGCGCGGCGCGGTGTTCGCAGTGGGCGACGATGACCAGAGCATCTACGCTTTCCGAGGTGCCAATGTCGGCAACATGACCGCCTTCGAACATGAATTCAGGGTCGAGAATCTGATCAAGCTGGAGCAAAACTATCGTTCGCACGGTCACATCCTGGATAGCGCCAATACGCTGATCGCCAACAACAGCAAGCGCCTCGGCAAGAATCTGCGCACCGATGCCGGCCATGGCGAGCCGGTCCGGATCTACGAAGCCACCAGCGATTTGCAGGAAGCGCAGTGGATCATCGAAGAAACCAAGAGCCTGATCAACGACGGCGCTACGCGCAGCGAAATCGCCGTACTGTATCGCTCCAATGCGCAGTCGCGGGTGATTGAGCACGCTTTGGTGGCGTCCGGCATTCCGTATCGCGTGTATGGCGGTCAGCGCTATTTTGAGCGCGCCGAAGTCAAGCACGCGATCGCCTATCTGCAGCTGATGGATAATCCGCACAATGATTCAGCGTTCCTGCGCGTGGTGAATTTCCCGGCACGCGGAATTGGCGCGCGCTCCCTGGAACAGTTGCAGGACGCCGCCAAGCAGTACGGCATTTCCTTGTACGCGGCGGTGCCGTATGTGGCCGGTAAAGCCGGCGCCACTCTTGGCTCTTTCCTGAAACTGATCGAAGGCGGCCGCTTTGAAACCCAGCATCTGCCGCTGCCGGAAATGGTGCAGATCGTGCTCGACATGAGCGGCCTGATGCAGCATTACCAAAACGAAAAGGAAGGTGCAGACCGTATCGAGAATCTGGAGCAGCTGGTGAATGCTGCGACCCTGTTTGTCTCGGAAGAAGGTTTTGGCGTCGATGCTCCAGCCCTGCTTGGTCCCAAGGCGCAAGCGGCGTCAGGCGCGGCGATCACGACTGCCGACGGGATCGAAATACTCGACGCCGATGCGCCGCTGTCCGCCGTGATGTCGCCATTATCGGCATTCCTGTCGCATGCCTCGCTGGAGGCCGGCAACAATCAGGCGCAGGCCGGGGAGGATGCCTTGCAGCTGATGACGGTCCACTCTGCCAAAGGCCTGGAGTTTGATGCGGTTTTCATCACGGGCCTGGAAGAGGGTTTGTTCCCGCACGAAAATTCGCAGAAGGAAGACGCCGGCGTGGAAGAAGAGCGGCGCCTGATGTATGTCGCCATTACGCGCGCCAAGAAGCGTCTTTACATGAGTTTTTCGCAGACCAGGATGCTGCACGGCCAGACACGTTACAACATGCGCTCGCGCTTTTTTGACGAGTTGCCGGAAGACGCTTTGAAATGGCTGTCGCCGAAAGTGCAACAGCACAGCTGGTTTGCGAATACCAAGTCGGCATGGGATGAAGCACCCGAAAAGGCTGCGAACAATATTTCCAAGAACTTCGGCCGGCGCGATATCGGCTGGCGCATCGGTGAAAATGTCGCTCACCTGAAGTTTGGTGAGGGGGTGATCGTCAATATCGAAGGTAGCGGCGGCAACGCCCGTGCGCATATCAACTTCGGCAAGCATGGCATGAAACTGCTGGATCTGAGTGTGGCGAAGCTGGAGAAGGTCGCTTAGAAAGGACGAGCGGGACGGGATGATTTTCCCGTCCTGCGCCGGATCTTTTTACTCTTTGCTGCCGGCCTCTTGCTGCTGAGGCGAATCTTCTTCTGGTTTGCCGAAGATATGGGTGTAGGTAGGATAGAAAGAGCAATACATCACGACGGTCAAAGCAATCGACAGCGGCAGCAGAATCATCATCGTTACCGACGGACTGCCGATCACGACAGCGATCAACACACTGATAATGGCTGGCAGCAGCACGCCAATGGCAGCCCATGCCAGGCCATAGACGGCGAACGCTTTCATTTCACGCGAGACTGCAAAGAAGCTGTAGAAAATAGCTTTCGACACGCCCATTTTTTGCCACATGATCAGCGGTGCGGCATACCAGAACGCCATTGCCGCCGGGATGTAGACGACTGCGGAAAACATCATCGCCAGCGATATGCTGGAATCCTGTATTTCCTTCGGATCAGGCGTACTCTGGCCGGTCACCATCTGCCAGAACAGGCCGCCATCGATCAAGGATGATGCCGCTAGCGCGATAACCGCGGCGACCAGGTACAGCACACCCAGAAGCAGAAGTTTCTGCAGCGCCGGTGAGCGAAATCCGATTGTCAGAAGATTCGGATAGACGCGTTTTCCTTGTTCAATGCTGAGGCAGGCCTGCATGAAGGACATGGCGAATACCGGCACCAGAATCAGCGGTAATACTTGTCCCAGCAGCGGAATGAAATTCAGCAGCAGCATCGTGAACATATACGCCAGGAAGAGGGTGGATATTTCGGCTGGTTGTTTGCGGAACAGCGCAAATCCTTCCTTGATCCAGATCCATCCGGTTTTGGCAGGCAGTTTTTCCATTGTTTATCTAATCAGTACAGGTTCGGGGCTGGGTGAGCCACACGTTGTCGCAGGATCCGTTCAAAGTGACCGGGATCGTGCGGCGTCAACATTTCTGCCGCGCGCGGCAAGTAAAAGTCGTAGAGCCGCGACAGCCAGAAACGCAAGGCGCCGGCACGCAGCATCGGCTGCCAGGCGGCTTGTTCGGCTACGCTGAATGGCCGCACGGCATGGTATGCATCCAGCATGGCGCGTACTCGGGCAATGTCAAGCTTGCCTGTGGCAAGGTCGATGCACCAGTCGTTGACGGTGACGGCGAGGTCAAACAGCCAGGTGTCGCAGCCGGCAAAGTAAAAGTCGAAAAATCCGCTCAGCTGGTTGCCGTTGAACATGACATTGTTGCGGAACAGGTCGGCATGTACCGGGCCGTTGGGCAACTGGCGGTACGTATCAGAGGCGGCAAACGCCTCCTGGAAAGCCATTTCATCGCGCAACAACTGTTGACCGTCCGCCGGCAGATAAGGCCGCACCACGGGCGCGGTTTCGCGCCACCAGGGCAGTCCGCGCAAATTGGGTTGCCGAATTGAAAAGTCTTGCGCCGCCAGATGCATTTTTGCCAGCATCGCGCCTACAGCTGCGCAATGGACCGGCGCTGGCGCCATCTGGCAATCGCCTTCCAGTTTGGTGACGATTGCCGCCGGCTTGCCATGCAAGGGATTGATAATCTGGTCCTGCTGGTTGGCGATGGGCGCCGGCACCAGTACGCCGCGCTGTGCCAGATGACGCATCAGTTCCAGATAGAACGGCAGTTGTTCGAAGCTGAGATTCTCAAATACCGTCAGCACGTATTCGCCGCGCTCGGTGTCGATGAAAAAATTACTGTTCTCGATGCCGGATGAAATGCCCCTGATGGCGAGTGCCTTGCCTAAGGAAAAAGGGGGGATCCACTGGATGAGATCGTCTAGTGTGACGGGGGTAAATACTGCCATGAGAAAAACCGCGGAAAGACAATGTTCGTCGGAATAAATATGCGGCGAATACGCGGATATTTCCGCGCATTAGCCGCATGGCTGCTTGGAGCGTGTTTGTAGACTAATTCTTGGGCTCGGAGATTGCAGGCGGCGGCAAGCCGGCATCGCTATCGGACTGCACCGCTTCGCCTGGCTTACGTACTTTCTGGCCCAAGTCGAATTCCTTGATCTGCCATTGCGCGCCACGTGGCGGTGCATCGCCGGGCTGCAAGGTACCAGCCTGCGATGGCGTCTTCACGTAATAGGTGCTACCGCCACTCTTCACTTTGACTTCATCAACCCGGCCTTGCTGGCGGGTTTGTGTGATGTCGCCGTTGTCTTCGCCCGGTTTGCGGACGGTGACGGCCGGTGCTTCGCCTTCTTCCAGCTTTTGCAGCTCGGGAGGAGGCGGTGCAATGGTTTTGGCCGGCGGCGTAGCCTGCTGCGCGGTTGCCAGCAAGGGTGTTGCAAGAGAGGCAAGACATATCGCCAGCAATGGCCAGACTTTGGATTTATTCATGTGAATTTGGCTACCTTGAGGAAAACAAGACTATGGCTGCATTGTAACAAACCGCCGGCCCCTATAGGCGATAAGGGGCCGGCAGGCGCATGTTGTTTCGTCTACGTACGCAATTACAACAATACGCTCGCATGGCGATCAGATTCATCCGCCATGGCAGTTTCACCAGCCTCATAAAACTTCACCACCGCTTCAAGAATCTGCGCAGGATCGTCCAGCACCTGGATCAGGTCCATATCCTTCGCGGCAATCATGCCGTCGCCCACCAGCTGTGTACGGAACCAGTCCAGCAAACCGCTCCAGAAGCTGCTGCCGACCAGGATGATAGGAATATGGCGGCACTTGCCGGTCTGGATCAGCGTCAGGACTTCGGTCAGTTCATCCAAGGTTCCGAAACCGCCGGGCAACACGATATAAGCGTCGGCATAGCGTACGAAGGCAACTTTACGGGCGAAAAAATGGCGGAAACTGAGTGAAATATCCTGCCATTTGTTACCGCTTTGTTCATGCGGCAATTCGATATTCAGGCCTACCGAAGGGGATTTTCCTTCGAAAGCGCCTTTGTTTGCTGCTTCCATCAAGCCCGGCCCGCCGCCCGAAATTACGGCAAAACCTTCGTCGGAAAAGCGTCGTGCAATATCTTTGCAAAGTGGGTAATACGGATTATCTTCCTTGATACGCGCCGAGCCGAAAATCGATACCGCCGGATGCAACTCGGAAAGGCGTTCGGTCGACTCGATAAATTCTGCCATAATCGTGAACATATGCCACGATTCGCGCGCCTTTTTCGACGTTGCGCGTTCGATATCCGTCACTTGCCGCAAACGCGGCACATTTTTTCCGTTCAATTCCATATGCAAAAAACCCTGCTGTTAGTTGATGGTTCGAGTTACCTTTATCGCGCCTTCCATGCATTGCCTGATATGCGCAATGCCGCCAATGAACCGACCGGCGCTCTGTACGGCATCATAAATATGCTGCGTCGTTTACGTATTGATTACCCCGCAGCTTACCTTGCCTGTGTGTTCGATGCAAAAGGTAAAACTTTCCGCGACGATATGTATGCCGACTACAAGGCGACCCGCGCCTCCATGCCGGAAGACCTAGTTAAACAGATTACGCCTATTCACGCCGCCGTGCGAGCGATGGGCTGGCCGATCCTGATGGTAGAGGGAGTCGAGGCCGACGATGTTATCGGTACCTTGACTGTGCAGGCTGTGCAGCATGGCTTGCAGGCAGTGGTGTCGACTGGCGACAAGGACCTGGCGCAGCTGGTCAACGAGCACGTTACGCTGATCAACACCATGAACAACGAGACGCTCGATCGCGCCGGCGTGATCGCCAAATTCGGTGTGCCGCCTGAACGTATCGTCGATTACCTGACCTTGATCGGCGACACTGTCGATAATATCCCGGGCGTGTCCAAAGTCGGTCCGAAAACCGCCGTCAAATGGCTGGCGCAATACGATACAGTCGACCAGGTGATCGCCAACGCCGCCAACATCGGCGGCGCGGTGGGCGAGAACCTGCGGCAGGTGCTGGACTGGCTACCCAAGGCCAAGGAACTGGTGACGGTAAAGACCGATTGCGACTTGAGTGCGCACATGGTCTCGATCCCGGAATCGCTGATTGCACCGGCGCAGGACAACGACACGCTGGCCGAGTTGTTTACCCGTTATAACTTCAAGACCTGGCTGCGTGAATTGAGCGTTCCGGGGGCGGCTTCCGGCGCAGCCGCAAGTGCAAGTAGCGCTAAGGCCGCAACTGCTGAAGTTGCGGCAGCTACCGCTCCTGGCGCTGAGAGCGCGGCGCCGGCGCAGAGCAGTCTGTTCGATGCCGTCGAGCGGCACTATGAAACGGTGTTGACCGAAGCGCAGCTCGATGCCTGGTTGCAGCGCATCGACAAGGCGGCATTGACCGCTGTCGATACTGAAACCACCTCGCTCGAGCCGATGACTGCGCAGCTGGTCGGCATCTCGCTGTGCTGCGAAGTGGGCATCGCTGCGTATATTCCGGTGGCGCATCGCTACCAGGACGCGCCGCAGCAGCTGTCGCGCGAACTGGTGCTGCAAAAAATGAAGTCATGGCTGGAAGACGATAGCAAGCCGAAGGTCGGTCAGAATCTCAAATACGATAGCCATATCTTCGCCAACCAGGGTGTGAATTTGCGCGGCATCGTCCATGATACTTTGCTGGAATCGTATGTGTTCGAATCGCACCGCAGCCATGACATGGATAGTCTGGCGCTGCGGCATCTGAATCATCAGACGATTACTTTCCAGGAAGTGTGCGGCAAGGGCGCGTCGCAAATTGGTTTCGATGAAGTCGAGATCGGTCGCGCTACCGAATATGCCGCAGAGGATGCAGACATCACTCTGCAACTGCACCTGACCATGTGGCCGCATATCGTCGATGATGCCAAGCTTCGTTTCATCTACGAAAAAATCGAAGTGCCGACTTCGGTGGTGCTGCAGAAGATTGAGCGCAATGGTGTGCTGATCGATGCCAGTTTGCTGGCGACGCAATCGAATGAACTTGGCAAGCGCATGCTGGAGATTGAGCAGCAAGCTTACGATCTGGCGGGCCAGCCTTTCAATCTCAGTTCGCCTAAGCAGCTGGGTGAAATCCTGTTTGAAAAACTCAAGCTGCCGGTGGTCAAGAAGACGCCGTCCGGATCGCCGTCGACCGACGAGGAAGTGCTGCAAAAACTGGCCGAGGATTATCCTTTGCCGAAAGTATTGCTCGACTATCGCAGCTTGTCGAAGCTGAAGTCGACCTATACCGACAAGCTGCCGAAGATGGTCAACGCGGAAACCGGCCGCGTGCATACCAACTATGCGCAAGCGGTAGCAGTCACTGGACGCCTGGCATCGAACGACCCGAATCTGCAAAACATCCCGATCCGCACTGCCGAAGGCCGTCGTATTCGCGAAGCATTCGTGGCGCCGGCCGATAGCGTGATCGTGTCAGCCGACTATTCGCAAATCGAACTGCGCATCATGGCGCACATCTCGAGCGATGAAAACATGCTGCGCGCATTTGCCGAAGGGATCGATATCCATCGCGCTACTGCGGCGGAAATTTTCGGTACCGGCGCGGAGGAAGTCACCAGCGAACAGCGTCGCTACGCCAAGGTCATCAACTTTGGCCTGATCTACGGTATGAGCGCATTTGGCCTGGCCGGTAACCTAGGCATCGAGCGCGCCGCGGCGCAGATGTATATCGAAAAATATTTCATGCGCTTTGCCGGCGTCAAGCAGTTCATGGACATGACGCGGGTGCAAGCCAAGTCGCAAGGCTACGTCGAGACGGTATTCGGACGCCGTCTGTGGCTGCCGGAAATCAATTCACCCAATGGACAGCGTCGCCAAGGGGCAGAACGTGCTGCGATTAACGCGCCGATGCAAGGTACGGCTGCCGACCTGATCAAGTTGTCGATGATTGCCGTGCAAAACTGGATTGAGACAGAGCAGCTAAAATCTAAGATGGTGATGCAGGTGCACGATGAACTAGTGCTGGAGGTGCCACAGGAGGAACTGACGCTAGTACGGGAGAAATTGCCGCAACTGATGGCCGGTGTGGCCGAGTTGCGAGTACCGCTGATCGCCGAAGTAGGCGTTGGCAAGAACTGGGACGAGGCGCATTGATGTAGTGGTGCGCGATGGTAAATGGTTAACCGCAAAGGAGAACGTTGATGACGAATTTGAAAGAAAATTTCGATAGTCTGGTTGCAAAAACCAGTTTGTCTGACAATGTGGACCGCCGTGTTTTTCTGAAAACTACGCTGGGCGCAGGCTTCGCCGCGGCGGTGCTGCCGGTGTCGGCGCAGACCATCATCAAGACTGATACCGTTGGCCTCACTGCAGGTTCGCTCGAAGTCCAGGAAAACGGCTTGAGCGTACCGGCTTACCGTGCTCAGCCCGAGGGGAAAACCAATTTGCCGGTGGTGCTGGTGATCTCGGAGATTTTCGGCGTGCATGAGCATATCGCCGATATCGCTCGCCGCTTCGCCAAACTGGGTTACCTGGCGATCGCGCCGGACTTGTTCAAGCGCCAGGGCGATCCGATGGCTTTCGCCTCGATTGCGGAATTGCAAGACAAAGTGATTTCGAAGGTGCCTGACGACCAGGTGCTTGGCGATATCGACGCCTGTGTCGCCTGGGCCAAAGAGAATGGCGGCAATGTCGACAAGCTGGCGATTACCGGCTTTTGCTGGGGTGGTCGCATCACCTGGCTGTATGCCGCCCACAATCCCAAGGTAAAGGCCGCTGCCGCTTGGTACGGCGGCCTGGTTGGAGAGCGGAGCGAACTGAGGCCAAAGCATCCGGTCGACATTGCAGCGGCCTTGAAAGTACCTGTGCTGGGTTTGTATGGCGCCAAGGACCAAGGCATTACGCAAGATGCGGTAGCGCAGATGAAAGCGGCGTTGTCAAAGGGCAATAGCAAATCGGAGTTCGTGGTGTATCCGAATTCCGGTCACGCCTTCAACGCCGATTACCGTCCAAGCTATGTTGAAGCAGATGCAAAAGATGGCTGGAAGCGAACGCTGGCGTGGTTTAAAGCGCACGGTGTGAGTTGATCAAGGTGGGTTGAGTCCGAATTATCCGATCTTCATTTGTATCCGGATGCGTAGCGTCCGGATACAAAATTTCTGTCAACCGGGCAAGAAAATAGACAGATAAGTTTGCTGAAATGCAGCGGCTGTGTTTTAATTTGCAACATTGTTGCATCTGACGTTTGTTTGCTGAGGCCCAAAATTAATTCCACACTTGTTTCAATTCTCTTGGCGACTACCATCGCCGGCCTTTTCAGCATTACTGCCGCTGCCATTTTCTCGTTCGCGTTGCTGTCCAAGATGGTCGAGCGCATGGTCAGCTTGTCGGTCGGCATCATGCTGGCGACCTCCTTGCTGCATGCGCTGCCGGAAGCTTTCGAATCGAAGGCTGACAGCCACACCTTGTTTGCGGTGCTGCTGGGCGGCTTGCTGGCCTTTTTCGTCCTGGAAAAGTTTGCCATCCTGCGCCACTCGCATCATCACGAAGATGACGGCCATGGCCATCATCACGGCCACGACAAGAAAGAAGCCGGTAAAGCCGGCTGGATGATCCTGGTCGGCGACGGCTTGCACAATTTTACCGACGGCATCCTCATCGCCGCCGCTTTCCTGGCCGATCCGCATCTGGGGTTGATCACTGGCCTGGCCATCATCGTGCATGAGATTCCGCAGGAAATCGGCGACTTCATCGTGTTGCTCAACGCCGGTTTTTCACGCACCCGCGCTTATGTGTACAACCTTATTTGCAGCCTGATGGCGGTGCTGGGCGGTTTGCTCGGCTACTTTACGCTTGAGCGCGGCATGGAGTGGATTCCCTACGTACTGGTATTTGCTTCGTCTGGATTTATCTATATTGCCGTCAGCGACCTGATGCCTCAGATGCAACGTCGCTCGACCTGGCGCGAGACCATTCCGCAGATTCTGCTGATCGGCACCGGCGTCGCCATCGTGCTGTTCCTGACGCGCCACGCTCATCAGCATTAACACCTTGACCCGTCCTGAAATAGGTTGACACCTGTCAGTGCGTCGATTCACTGATCAGATAGTAGCCAGAGACGCCCGATGAATTTCATCGGGCGTTTTGTATTGTAAAGACAGATGCGGCCTTTCAGCGTTATAAATGCGCACGGATTGTTTTACCATTAAGGCTGCCTGTTGAAGATTGGCAGGTCGTTGCAAGAGAAACTCTCCCTTCAAGATGCCATTAACGCGTTCTGCCAAAGCGTTCTGATAACAATCATAACCATCGGTCATGGAGCAGGTGATACCGTGACGTGCATGAATTTTTTGATAATAGGTCGAACAGTATTGCATTCCCCGATCGGAATGATGGACCAATTGCTGCCGAGATTGACGTTCTCTTAGTGCCATCTTCAGTGCTTGGCTTACTTGCTCGGTCTGCAAGCTATCATGGACATGGTAGCCGACAATCTTTCTAGAGTAGGCGTCGGTGATCAAACTCAAATAAGCAAACCGCTGGGCCGTCGGCAGATAGGTAATATCGGCCACCCAGACCTGCTCAGCCTGAGTCGGTACGATTTTCGACGGTCCATCCTTGAGCAAATTCGGATGCCTGCGGAAACGATGGTGGCTATTGGTTGTCTTGTGATATGCCCGGCGGGGGACGACCAGCAGGCGTGCTCTACGTAGCACATTGAACAAGCCGTCTCGCCCTAGCTTGACGCCAATCTCGCCCAGCGGCGGACTCAAGATGTGTTGAAGTTTGCGGGTGCCAAGGCGAGGCTGACGTAAGCGAACCTGCTTCACCAACGTAATGATCTTGCCTTCTCGCTCATCTTTTTGTTGCTGGCTTTGATGGCGTTTGTAATATGCTTGGCGACTGATGCCAACATATTCGCAGGCCTTGCTCACGCTCAATCCTTCGACGAGCCTTTGTGAGAGGACCTGCCCAAAGGCTTTTTTACGATGCGTACTCCGTAATCCTTCTTCAGAACATCGATCATGGCCTCAAACAGCTGCGCTTTCTCATTGGCAGCCTTGAGTTGTGCCTCCAATTCCTTGATGCGCTGTTCCGGCGTGAGCACTTTCTTTACCTCGTTTCCCATTGCGAACTCCACAGTCTTACGGCTCGATTGGCCACTCCAATCCTGATGACCGTATTTCCGCAACCATACCAGTACCGTCGATCTACCTTGTATGCCATATCGGCGCTGCGCCTCTATATAGCTCAGTTCGCCTTTTTCTACCTGTTCTACCACTGCCAATTTAAAGGCCAATCCATAATCGCGCTGCGTCCGCTTAACCATTGATTCCATTGACTTCTCCTTCGTTGCGACGAAAAAGTGTCAACCTATTTCAGGACGAGTCACCTGATGCAAAAAAGGGGAGCAGTGCAGATTCACAGCTCCCCTTTTTTTATTTCCCGCTTGGCAATTCCTTAAGCGCCCTTGGCCACTGGTCGCGTGGCATCGGAACACCACTCGCTCCACGATCCCGGATACAGGGCTGCGCCATGCAAGCCGGCGATTTCGAGCGCCAGCAAGTTATGGCAGGCTGTCACGCCCGAGCCGCATTGCATCACTGCCGTCTGCGGCTCGCTGATCAGCGCGCCAAATTCTTCGTGCAATTGATGGCCAGGCTTGAAACGGCCATCGGCTTGCAGATTGTCTTTGAAAAAGCGATTCTTGGCGCCCGGAATATGGCCGCCGACCGGATCGATGGTTTCATTTTCTCCACGGAAGCGGTCCGGTGCGCGCGCATCGACGATGGTGCGGCGCAGATTGGTCAGGTTGATCAGAACATCATGCGCGCTAACGCTGGTGGTCAGCGGCGACTTGGCGCTGATGCCGCCAGGCGCAGGCTTCGGTTCGGCAGTCGTCAATCCTTGTCCTGCCGCCTGCCAAGCCGCCAAACCACCGTCCAGCACCGCCACCGAGGCGTGGCCGATGGAGCGCAGCAGCCACCACAGGCGTGCTGCATACATGCCGCCCTGGCCGTCGTAGGCGATCACTTGCGTGTCATCGTTGATACCCCATCCGCGCAAGGCGGCGATCAGGGCGTCTTGCTGCGGCAGGGGATGGCGGCCTTTGAAGCTGCCGTCGGCTGCTTGCTTGGCGCCGGACAGGTCGCGATCCAGGTTGGCAAAGCGCGCTTCTGGAATGTGTCCGGCATCGTAAGCGATTCTTCCTGCGTTGGGATCCATCAGGTCATGGCGGCAGTCGACGATGATCCAGTTCGGATTTTGCGCGTTCTGCTGCAGATTCGTGGCAGAAATCAGCGTAGTGTAGGGATGGGCTTGAGACATGACATTCCTTCTGTGTGAGTGTTGATCAGATACGGCGACGGTCTGCTGTAAGCGGTCTCAGGCAGTCTCCTCTGCCAGCGGCTTTTCAGTGTGCAGCGGTATCGGTGCACGCGCCTTCCTTTGATTATAAAACGTTGCCAGCAAACCGCCGATAAGGATAACGATTGTCCCCAGCCAGCCGCGCCAGCCGAGCCGGTCCTGCCAGATTACGATACCCAGGATGCTGGAAAAGACGATGCCGGTGTATTGCAGGTTGGCGGTCAGCAAGGGGTTGCCAAGACGATAGGCGCGCGTCATCGCGATTTGTCCCACCGTCGCGGATACGCTGAGGGCAATCAGCAAACTCAAACCTTCCAAGTTGTGAGGATGCCAGAACGGGATACCGCCGCCCGGCAAGCCAAGGCATCCAGCCAGGCCGGCGAGGGCGCTGACGGTGGAAAAATAAAAAACCACGCGATACTCCGGCTCGCCCAGCTGGCCTAGCTGTCTTACTTGCAAATAGGCAATTGCAGAAACAAGGCCTGAACCGAGCGCAACCAGCGCCGCCACAGTTTGCTCAGGAGCGAATGATGGCCGCAGCAATAGCATTACGCCGATGAAACTGAGCAAGATGGTAGCTGCCATGCCCCATTCGAAGCGCGCTTTGCTGCGCCACCAGGCGGTACCTAACAGGATTGCGGCCAGCCATATCGACGACGTGTAGTTAAGGGTGGTAGCGGTGGCTACCGGCAGCAGGCTGAAGGAATAGAACCACATCCCCAAGGAAATCACGCCGATGACGCCACGCCACATATGCTGGCGCGGCAGCGGGGTTTTTAGCGTGCCGCCCTTGAGTACGATCAGGGCAACGATGAACAGCATACCGATCAAGCCACGGCTGAGCAGGATTTCAGAGATGGAATAGTGCTCGGCGGCGAGCTTGACGCAGACCCCCATGATGGAAAACATGAGGCTGGCGAAGAGCATCCAGAGTGATTGCATAAGGCGATGGCGTAGATTTTTTGCGGGCGACAGAGAATGCATTGTCCATGAAATACAGGACGGCTACGAAAATTCTTTCCTTGTTGCGATGTGTATTATTGTAGTGATACACTAAGACGCAATGAACTTCGACATCCTTCCCAGAGCGCCAACGCCGATCTATCGCCAGATCGTCGAACAGGTGCGCCGTCTGATCGCAAGCGGGGCATTACGGCCTGGCGATGATTTGCCGTCGGTGCGCGCTGTCGCCTTGCAGCACGCAATCAATCCCATGACCGTTAGCAAAGCCTACAGCTTGCTGGAGGCGGAAGGCGTGCTGACGCGCAGGCGTGGCGTCGGGATGATGGTCGCGGACACAGATCCGCCGGTTCAGGACAAGCTGGCGCTATTGCGGCCGGCATTATTGAGCGCTACCCAGATCGTGCGGCAATTGAATATATCCGAGGCTGACGCGCATGCTGTATTCCAAACCTGCCTGAATGAATGGAGCAAGAATGAGCCAG
This sequence comes from Collimonas arenae, assembly GCF_000786695.1. Lineage (NCBI taxonomy): Bacteria > Pseudomonadati > Pseudomonadota > Betaproteobacteria > Burkholderiales > Oxalobacteraceae > Collimonas > Collimonas arenae. The sequence goes on from NZ_CP009962.1 coordinate 911,144, forward strand.
ATGATTGAGGTGGAACGAAGCAGCATTATTGGCTGCCGTGAATTGGGCCTGCATGCCGACTACGCGAATATATTAAGTGGAGTTACCCTGGATATTCCGCGCGGAGCCGTTGTCGGCTTGGTCGGTCGTAACGGTGCGGGCAAGTCGACGCTTTTGCGTTGCATGGTGGGGTTGGCTGCCCCGAGCAGCGGCGTATCCACTCTACTCGGTTGCCCTTCGCTTGACTTGACGGATGCGGTGCGCGGGCGCCTGGGCTATGTGGCGCAAACACCGGACCTGTTTGAGTGGATGACAGGGTACGAGCATATCGAGACGCTCGGCCGAGCCTACCCATCCTGGAACCAGGAGCGCTGCATGTTGCTGGCGTTACGCCTGGCCTTGCCGCTGGGTCGGCCTGTGCGCAAAATGTCCGGCGGCGATCAGCAAAAATTAGCGGTGGTGCTGGCGCTGGCGCACGACCCGGAAGTCCTGGTCCTTGACGAACCGGTTTCCAGCCTGGATCCGATGACGCGGCGCGATTTCATGCGTTCCATGTTTAGCGGACATGCCGAAAACGACGATGCGGAGCCGTCCAGGGTTGCGCCCACCATCATCATCTCCAGCCATTTGCTGAACGACCTTGAACGTGTCGTTTCGCACATTGCGTTTCTGCGCGATGGCCGCTTGCAGCTGTTTGACACCTGGGACGCGATGTTGGAACACTTGCGTCTTGTGCCATCCGGCGCTGTTGACATACCCGCTGCAGCCATAGTCTGTAGCAATCGCTCTCATAATATTATCGATACGCGACTCGCGCCGGCGCTGCACGATACAGGCCGCGTCATGTCGCTGGACGAACTTTTTGTCGAGTTAAATTCATGATGACCGGCTCTCGCCTGAAGCTGCGCTCTGACCTTGAGCAATATGTCGGGAGTTTCTGGGTCGCCATGCTGGTGATTTATTGGGGCAGTCTTTTTTTTCTCAATTCGTCCACGGCATCTGCCAGCGCAGGCATCCATGCATTGATTATTGTCATGGGATTCAGCCTGGCGGTGACAGGGTGGCGTGCTGGTCGTGTACTTGTAAGCGGAGCGCGTGTATTGCATGCGATGCAGGCTCCGCGCAGCCTTTGGCACACGTGGTTGCGCCGCGCGTTGACTGACGCCTGCATGTGCTGGGGGCTGGCTGTCATTGCAGGAACACTAGCCTTGGCGATGAAGGACGCGACATGGACCTGGAGTTCCGCTGCTTTTTTGTATTCCACGATCATGCTCTTAAGCCTGGTCGCTTCATTGGCGCATTATGGGGAACTGCATTGGGGCTGGGAGTGGGGCGTTGCATTGCTTGTGTTCTTGCTTTTAATCGCCTGCGGATTTGGTGGGTTGGAGCATCTCATGCGGCTGCACGCAGTCTGGCAAGTGCCGTTTATAGCAAGCTGGCCGCTATTGGTAGGGAGCCTGGCAGTGTATTGGCGCGGACGGCTGCCTCAACGGGTCACTTCAAGTAACCGGGCGACTTTGCATTTGTGGCGTCTTGGCGCCGATTATATGCGGCGCTTCACCTTACTCAATTTCCCCATGTCGCGCAGACCGCGATCTCGCAAATGGGCAGTTTGCGTTACGGCATTGCAATTGATCTATTTTCCGGTGCTGCGGGGGCTGTCCCAAAGAAGCCAATGGGGTGACCACGTTGGTCTCGTTTATGTTTGCATGTTGATTCTCTTCGCAGCGAGTCTTAGCCCAGGCATCTTCTGCAAAGACCTGCATTGGCGGCGTCTGCTTGCGCCGAACGGTTTTGCGCGGGGTCGTCTTGGCTGGCATATCATTTCTTCGACCTTGACCATAGCCTTGGTGATCGCCTTGATAGCTACTTTGATTTGGGGCGCTGCGAGTTGGATGATTTTTGGTGTAACGCCCATGCGTAATATGGAATTTGCCGCACGTTACGTGGTGTTGCCGATCGAGTTGCTGTTCATGATATCCGTGGCCGTCGCCTTACGTGGATTTCACCGGCCGTTGCTCGCCTATTTCATTGTGCTGATTGGTATATTGATGATCGGCTTGGCTTATTTCTGGTTTTTCAGGGAAAAGGCGCTTGTTCCTTGGCTGGATATCGGTCCGGCCTATGTAGTCTGCTTGTTGATTGCCATTGGCGCAGCGGTGGCGCTATCGAATCGTCTTTGGACTATCCAACGTCTGCTGCCATACATAGCTGCCGGTGCTCCGGCTAACGAAGATATCGTCGCAGGCTGCCGCTGGTTTACTTGGCCCGGAGCTCTGGGCCGGTTAAGCAAGGATTCCGAATTGTATTGATTCCGATCTAGGCCGCCGCATTTTTCATCTATGGCATGGACGAAAATTTCGTAGCGGTTAATAAAAAAGCTGGAGTTCATTCGCTCCGCGAACAAACTCCAGCTTGTAGGCGCAAGCCCGTCAGAAGAGGCTAGATCAGCCCTTCCTGGCTCCGATACCACTCATGGAAATGCTGCATGCCGTCTTCCATCGGCGACTGGTAAGGGCCCACTTCGTTGACGCCGCGTTCCATCAGGATGCGTCGTCCAGCGTCCATGCGCAGGGCAATTTCATCGTCCTCGACGCAGGTTTCCATGTAGGCAGCCCGTTCGGCTTCGACCATCTCGCGCTCAAACAGCGCGATTTCTTCGGGATAGTAGAACTCGACCACGTTGGTGGTTTTCTGGGGGCCGCGCGGCCACAGCGTCGATACCACCAGCACGTGCGGATACCACTCCACCATAATGTTCGGATACAGCGTCAGCCAGATCGCACCGAATTTCGGCGCCTGGCCGTTGTTGAACTTGAGTACCTGCTCCTGCCACTTTTTGTACGATGGCGAACCGGATTTTGCCAGGCCGTGATTGACGCCCACGGTCTGCACACTGTAATCCTTGCCGAATTGCCATTCCAGGTCATCGCAGCTGACAAAGCTGCCGAGGCCGGGATGAAACGGTTCGACGTGATAGTCCTCCAGATAAACCTCGATAAAGGTTTTCCAGTTGTAGTCGCACTCATGGACTTCGACGTGATCGAACAGATAGCCGCTGAAATCGAGGTCTTTGGCGACGCCCAGTTGCTGCAGCTTTTCGCCGACATGGAAGGCGTTTTGCTCAAACAGCAAACCGTTCCAGCTTTGCAACGGTGTCTTGGACAGGTTCATGCAGGGCGTTTCACCGAAATGCGGTGCGCCAATCAATTCGCCCTTGAGGTCGTAAGTCCAGCGGTGTAGCGGGCAGACGATATTGCGCGCATTGCCGTGGCCATCGAACATCTTGGCCTGACGGTGACGACAGACGTTGGAAATCAGCTCAATCCCTTGAGGATTGCGCACGAGCATGCGGCCTTCGTTTTCAGAAGCCAAGGTAGCGTAATCGCCAACATTGGGCACCATCAGCTCATGGCCAACGTAGCGCGGGCCATTCTGAAAGAGTTGCTGGATTTCGCGTTTTAACAGCGCTTCGTCAAAGTAGACGTTGACCGGAAGTTGCGCATCGGAGCGCGCGAGTTTGGTAATAGAAGCCAGATCGGACATCCCTCCACCCCCAAATGTGTTGTATCAACCTAAGAGAGAAAGAATCCGCAAAAACCTGTGTTCAAATAATATGAAACGGAAATTTTGGACAGAACCAAGGATTATCCCATAAAAAAGCCGGATTTGGGGTCGTTTCGGGCATTTTATCGAGTCTGGTGCCCAAATTCGTCGTCGAAATTCAACGGTCTATAAAGCTTTGCTCTAAAATAGCGGTCTAATCTCTTTACACCTACTATGCCAAAAAATCCGATTTCCGCCAGCAGCCCGGCCTCGTTCGAACAAGCGATGGCCGAACTGGAGCAACTGGTAGCCCAAATGGAAGCTGGCGAGTTGCCGCTGGAAGCATCAGTTGCCGCCTATAAACGTGGCTCGGAACTGGTCAAGTTTTGTGCCGCGCAACTCGAAAAAGTCGACAGCCAGGTCAAAGTGCTGGAAGGCGACATGCTCAAGCCCTTCGCCGGCGAAGCGCTGAATGATCACAGCGGCGGAGCAGACGCATGACAGCAGCCGCTCAGCTAGCAATGATAACGCTAGCCACAGAACCAACCTTTGCCGAGTGGATGCGCCAGGTCCAGTCCGATATGGAAACGGCGCTTGGAAAATTCTTGCCGGCAGAAAACATTGCGCCGGCCAAGCTGCACCAGGCTATGCGCTATGCCGTACTGGATGGCGGCAAGCGCGTGCGGCCTTTGCTGGTATTTGCTGCAGGGGAATTGTTTTCGACGCAGATAGCCGTTGCGCAACGTGCGGCCGCGGCAGTCGAAATGATCCACGCCTATTCGCTGGTGCACGATGACATGCCATGCATGGATGACGACGCCATGCGTCGCGGCAAACCGACCGTCCACGTGCAATACGATGAGGCTACCGCCTTGCTGGTGGGCGACGCCTTGCAGGCGCAGGCTTTCGTGGTGCTGGCCGATGGCGAGATGGATGCCGCGCGCCAGATCGTGATGCTGCGTTTGCTGGCGCAAGCGTCGGGTTCGCTGGGTATGTGCGGCGGCCAGGCGATCGACCTCGCCAGCGTCGGCCTAAATTTATCGCTAGCTGAGCTGGAACAGATGCACAAGCTGAAAACAGGCGCTTTGCTGCGCGCTTCGGTTTTGTTGGGCGCGTGGGGCGGTAAGGTTTTGGCGCAAAATGAGATTTTGGCGCTGGAAGCTTACGGCACAGCGATCGGCCTGGCGTTCCAGGTGGTGGACGATATTCTCGACGCGACGGCGGACTCCGCCACGCTAGGCAAGACAGCGGGCAAGGACGCCGCAGACAACAAGCCGACCTACGTCTCGATTCTGGGCTTGCCCGAATCGCAGGCATTGGCAGAAAAATTACGCAATGACGCCCATCAGGCGCTTGCGATCTTTGGCGACAAGGCACGCCGCCTGCGTGAGCTGGCGGATTTGATCGTGCAACGGAAAGCTTAGGTTTAGGGCATATGGAAATACTTAACACAATAGACAGCCCGGCAGACCTGCGACAATTGTCGCGGGCGCAACTCAAACCGCTGGCCGATGAGCTGCGCGAATTCGTCATCGAATCGGTGTCGCAAACCGGCGGCCACCTGTCTTCCAACCTCGGTACGGTGGAACTGACGATCGCTTTGCACTATGTTTTCAATACGCCGGAAGACCGCATTGTCTGGGATGTCGGCCATCAAACCTATCCGCACAAGATCCTTACCGGCCGCCGCGACCGCATGAACACGCTGCGCCAGCTCGACGGCATCTCAGGATTTCCGCGTCGTAGCGAAAGCGAATACGATACCTTCGGCACCGCCCATTCGTCGACCTCGATTTCTGCCGCACTGGGCATGGCGCTGGCCTCCAAAACCAAAGGCGAAACCGACCGCCACGCGATTGCCGTGATCGGCGACGGCGCGATGACTGCCGGCATGGTGTTCGAGGCGATGAATAACGCCGGTGTCTATGAAGACATCAACATGCTGGTGATTCTCAACGACAACGACATGTCGATCTCGCCGCCGGTTGGCGCCCTGAACCGCTATCTGGCGCGCCTGATGTCGGGCCAGTTCTATGCGCAAGCCAAGAATGTCGGCAAGTCGATCCTGCCGGCGCCGATGCGCCAGCTGGCCAAGCGCTTTGAGGAACATGCCAAAGGCATGGTGGTGCCTGCCACCATGTTTGAAGAATTCGGTTTCAACTACATCGGCCCGATCGATGGCCATGACCTGGAATCGCTGATCCCGACTTTGCAGAATCTGAAGAACCTGAAAGGTCCGCAGTTCCTGCATGTGGTGACCAAGAAGGGCCAAGGCTACAAGCTGGCCGAAGCCGATCCGGTGCTGTATCACGGCCCAGGCAAATTCAATCCGGCCGAAGGCATCAAGCCGGCTGCAGCCAGCAAGATGACCTACACACAGGTATTCGGTGACTGGCTGTGCGACACGGCTGCGCAAGACGACAAGCTGATCGGCATCACGCCGGCGATGTCAGGCGGCTCTGGCCTGGATACCTTCGCCAAGCGTTATCCGCAGCGCTTCTATGACGTCGGCATCGCAGAACAACACGCTGTCACTTTCGCCGCCGGCATGGCTTGCGAAGGCTTGAAACCGGTGGTGGCGATCTATTCGACTTTCCTGCAGCGCGCCTACGACCAGCTGATCCATGACGTCGCTCTGCAAAATCTCGATGTCACCTTCGCGCTGGACCGTTCCGGCCTGGTTGGCGCCGATGGCGCAACCCACGCCGGTAATTACGATCTGGCGTACCTGCGTTGCATTCCGAACATGGTGGTGATGGCTGCTTCCGATGAAAACGAATGCCGCCAGATGCTGACTACCGCTTATCAATATAACGGTCCGGCCGCAGTGCGTTATCCACGCGGCGCCGGCACTGGCGTTGCCATCGATCCGGCGCTGAGCGTTTTGCCGCTGGGTAAAGGCGAGATCAGGCGTCAGGGCCAGAGTGTCGCGATCCTGGCATTCGGCTCCATGCTGGCGCCGAGTTTAGGCGCTGGTGAATTGCTTGGGGCGACAGTCGCCAACATGCGCTTCATCAAACCGCTGGACGTGGAATTGGTGCTGGAGCTGGCTCGTACCCACGATGCGTTGGTGACAGTGGAAGAAGGCTGCATCATGGGCGGCGCCGGGGCTGCAGTGGCGGAAGCGCTAGCCGCCGCCGCATGCGTCAAGCCGATTCTGAATCTGGGCTTGCCTGACCGCTTTATCGATCACGGCGATGCCGGCCTGCTGCTGGCGCAATGCGGCCTGAATGCAGAGGGCATCGCGGCATCGGTGCGGCAACGCTTTGGCAAGGACCAGCCGCGTCTGGTCGTGAATCAGAATTAACCTGCAGAATTAATCTCGCAGAAATTTGCGGGCCCTAGCGTCCGCAGTTGTTCCAGCCAGGACGCTGTCGCAAGGAGCGGCAGCGTTCAAGCCAGCTTGTTTCCAATCATTCCGGTTACCCGTCAGCGTTGTGCCGCAAGATGCATGACCGGGGCCGGGATAAGACCGCCACGGCAGTCTATTGCTCAAAAGGTTAAACATTCAATGAATACTCGTGACCAGAATCTGACGATCCCAGACGTGCAAAGTAGCGTCGACACCCGCCGCCTGGCGATCCAGCGCGTCGGCGTCAAAGGCGTGCGTTATCCGTTGACGGTGCGTACCGGCGCCGCAGCGCAAGCGACCATCGGCAGCTGGAACATGTACGTGCATTTGCCTGAGCAGCAGAAGGGCACTCACATGTCGCGCTTTATCGCGCTGTTGGAAGGTATGGAAGGTCCGCTGGATGTGGCATCGTTCGGCGAACTGATGCGCGAGATGGTTACGTTACTGGACGCCGAGCGCGGCCGCATCGAACTGACCTTCCCGTATTTCATCAACAAGACCGCGCCGGTTTCCGGCGTGCAAAGCCTGATGGATTACGAGGTCGGCCTGACCGGCGAGATCAACCGGGGAAAGCTGGAAATCAGCCTCAAAGTCATGGTGCCGGTGACCAGCCTGTGCCCATGCTCGAAACAGATTTCAGCTTATGGCGCGCATAACCAGCGCTCGCACATCACTGTCAATGCGGTTCTGGATGGTGAAATCCAGGTAGATGAACTGATTGCCCGCATCGAAGCGCAAGCTTCCTGTGAATTGTTCGGTCTTTTGAAGCGCCCGGATGAGAAATACGTGACTGAGCGCGCTTACGAAAATCCGAAATTTGTCGAGGACCTGGTGCGCGATGTGGCGGTGGCCCTGAACAACGAACCGCGTGTCTTAGCCTACGTTCTGGAAGCTGAAAATTTCGAGTCGATCCACAACCATTCGGCCTACGCGCTGATCGAACACGATAAGCGCAACGTGCTCAAGTAACGTGCTCAGCACAGGCAACCAGTAAAACCGATGGTTGCCGAAAAGGGCTTGGCTACGTCGCCAGGCCCTTTTTTTAGACGCCCCGTATTCTGTCCTTCTGCCACAGCACATCGCTGCCGCCATCCATCCGGTTCAACACCCGCGACAGCACGAACAGCAAATCCGACAAGCGATTGACATACTGCCGTACCGGCTCGCTCACCGTTTCACTTTTGCCCAGGCCGACAATGCTGCGTTCCGCACGACGGCAAACGGTGCGGCATACATGCGCCAGCGCCGCCGCGTGGCTACCGCCAGGCAAGATGAAATCCTTCAGTGGCGGCAGGTCGGCATTGTACTTTTCCAGTAATGCGTCTAGCCGTGCGACCTGCGCATCGACGATCAGCGTATAGCCCGGAATGCATAGTTCACCACCAAGATCGAAAAGATCGTGTTGTATCGACAGCAAGGTCTCCCGCAACGCAGGATCCAGTTTGTCGCAAAGCAGCAAGCCCAGTTGCGAATTCAATTCATCGACATCGCCGATCGCCTGGATCCGCAGGCTGTCTTTATCGACGCGGCTGCCATCGCCGAGGCCGGTGCTGCCTTTGTCGCCGGTACGCGTGGCGATCTTGGAAAGTCGGTTACCCATGAGTTTCAGTATATTCAAGATGAAATAGCAATGCTGGTACTGTACACCAGCGCTGTATGCAGCTGCAGAGTAAAATTCATGGATAAGGAGACTTGCCCATGAATCACATCACCGATCTCGCCGCTTTGAAGAAAGCACCGCCCGAAGCCTTGTTGACGTCCCTCAAAGACTTGCTTGGCGAGCGTTTCTCGGTTGCCCTGGCAATGCGCGACCAGCATGGCCGCGACGCATCTTCGTATGACCCCATGCTGCCCGATGCGGTAGTGTTCGCCGAAACCACTGAAGAAGTGGCGGCGGTGGTCAAGCTGTGCAGCGAACACCAGACCCCGGTCATTCCTTTCGGCAGCGGCACCTCGCTGGAAGGTCATGTTCTGGCGTTGCAGGGCGGTATCAGCATCGACCTGACGCGCATGAACCGGTTGCTGGCAATCCATGCAGAAGACTTGACGGCAACGGTGCAAGCCGGCGTTACCCGCAAACAGCTGAATCACGAAATCAAGGATAGCGGACTATTCTTCCCGATCGATCCGGGCGCTGACGCTTCGATCGGCGGCATGGCGGCCACCCGCGCTTCCGGCACCAATGCCGTGCGCTACGGCAGCATGCGGGAGAACACGCTTGCGCTAACCGTGGTGACTTCCGACGGCCGCATCATCAAGACCGGTACGCGCGCGAAGAAATCGGCGGCGGGTTACGACCTGACGCGGATTTTTGTCGGCAGCGAAGGCACGCTGGGCGTGATCACCGAAGTGACGGTCAAGTTGTATCCGCAGCCGGAAGCCATTTCTGCTGCGGTATGTTCATTTGAAAATATCGCCGATGCAGTCAATGCAGTGATCCAGACCATACAGCTTGGCGTGCCGATTGCGCGGGTAGAGCTGCTGGATGAGAACGGCGTGCGCGCCATCAACGCGTATTCCAAGCTGGCGCTGCCGGAACAGTCCTTGCTGCTGTTTGAATTCCATGGCAGCGAGAATGGTGTAAAGGAACAAGCTGAAATCGTCCAGGAAGTCGTTGCCGATCATCACGCCACCGGTTTCGAATGGGCAACCCTGCCGGAAGACCGGTCTCGTTTGTGGACTGCCCGCCACAATGCCTATTTCGCTTTGCTGCAATTGCGGCCGGGCAGCCGCGCGATTTCTACCGATTGCTGCGTGCCGATCTCGCGCCTGGCGGAGTGCATACTCGACACCAAAGCCGACTGCGAAGCGAACGGCATGGTGTACTCGATTATCGGCCACGTCGGCGATGGCAATTTCCATGCGCAGATGCTGGTCGATCCGAATGACGTTGCCGACATCGCACGCGCCGAGGGCGTCAATGCGCGCATGGTGAGCCGCGCCATTGCCATGGACGGCACGTGCACCGGCGAGCACGGAGTTGGCTTGCACAAGATGGATTTCCTGATCGAAGAACATGGGATTGAAGCGATCGCCACCATGCGCGCGCTGAAACACGCCTTCGATCCCAAGAACATCATGAATCCCGGCAAGATCATCCGGTGGTAAGTCCAGCGAAAAAATCAGCCATGTCGAATAAAACGCCCTTGGTCAATCGCTTGCCGCCGGTGCATGCCTTGTCCGCTTTTGAAGCTGCCGCGCGCCATCATTCATTCGCGCTGGCGGCAGAAGAGCTTTGCATTACACCCTCGGCGCTGTCGCACCGGATCCGTTTGCTGGAAGATTTTGTCGGCGAACGCCTGTTTTCGCGCGAAGGGCGCACGGTGGCCCTGTCGGAATTCGGCCATCGTTATCTGGAAGTGGTGCGCAACGCCTTGCGCACCCTGACTGAATTTCCGCTACCGCAACGGCACGTGCAGGTGCAGCCACGCGTCAAGATCACCGCGCCGCCGACGTTTGCGCGGCAGTTGCTGATTCCGCATCTGCAGGGATTTGTCGATCTCCATCCTGATATCGTGGTGGAAATATTCCTGTCGGTGCCGCTGTACGACCTGAGCCTGACCGAGAGCGATCTGGAAGTACGTTTTGGCGCCGGCAAGTATCCCAATACCACGACCGAGAAGCTGTTCGAAGAGCCGACTTTCGCCGTCGCCAGCCCGGCATACCTGAAAAAGATCGGCCCGCTAAATCATCCTGCCGACCTGCGCAAGGCCAGTTTGCTGCGCTCGGCGCTAGAGCCTTGGCAACCTTGGTTTCAGGCCGCCGGACTGGACTGGTCGGAACCGTCCTCGGGTTTGCGCGCCGACGATCTGGGTTTGTTGCTGGAACTGGTGCGGCATGGCCACGGCGTCGGCCTGACGCGCAAGCATTTTGCGCGGGAACTGATTGAACAAGGCAAGCTGGTGCAGTTGTTCGACATCAGCCTCACTTCGCCGCCGCATGCCTACTATCTGGTGTACCAGCAAAAGCCGCAGGAACGGCCGGAAGTGACGACATTTATCCATTGGATGAAAAGTACCTTCAGCCGCATGTGAACAAGCCCCGGTTGCGCTCGGCAATGGCTGAAAATATTTCACAGGCGGCATGCAAGGTTTTCAGGCGGAATCGACAGGAAAGCGCCTTGCCGGCTTCACAATGGCCTTATACTTGCTTGGATACCTGTCAATAATCACACAACAGCCGGGACGCCAGCATGAACTTGCCAGCCGCAGCGCCTGCTTCAAACGCCGCTGAATCAGCTTTCGACCCCGCCCGCCAGCAGCAAGTGGTGGCGGCGCTGCGTACCTTGCTGCCGCCGCATGCACTGCTGTTCAACGACGAAGATACGCGTCCCTACGAATGCGACGGCCTGGCCGCTTACCGCCAAAGCCCGATGGTGGTCGCCTTGCCTGAAACCGAAGCGCAGGTGATAGCGATTCTCAAGACTTGCCGCGACCTCAAGGTTCCGATCGTGCCGCGTGGCGCTGGTACCGGCCTCTCGGGCGGCACCTTGCCGATTGCTGACGGCGTAGTGCTGTCTACCGCCAAATTCACCCGTATCGTCAAACTCGATCCCTATGCGCGCACCGCCGTGGTGCAGCCGGGCGTGCGCAACCTGGCGATTTCCGAGGCCGCGGGGCCGCATAATCTGTACTACGCGCCGGATCCGTCTTCGCAGATTGCATGCACCATAGGCGGCAATGTCGCCGAGAATTCCGGCGGCGTGCATTGCCTCAAATACGGCTTGACGGTGCATAACGTGCTGCGGGTCCGGATGGTCACTATCGATGGCGAGATCGTCGAACTGGGCGGCGGCGCGCTGGATGCGCCGGGGCTGGATCTGCTGGCGGTTTTCATCGGTTCGGAAGGCATGCTTGGCGTGGTGACCGAAGTGACGGTTAAGCTCATCCCTAAGCCGCAAGCAGCGCGTGTCATCATGGCATCGTTCGACGACGCGGTCGCTAGCGGCAATGCGGTGGCCAACGTGATTGCCGCCGGCATCATTCCGGCCGGACTGGAAATGATGGACCGCACCAGCTCGCGGATGGTGGAACCCTTCGTCAAGGCCGGTTACGATACCGACGCCGCAGCGATCCTGTTGTGCGAATCGGATGGCACCACCGAAGAAGTGGAAGAGGAAATCGCCCGCATGAGCGATGTTCTCAGCGCCAGCGGTGCAACCCGGATTGAAGTCTCGACCTCGGAAGCCGAGCGCCTGCGCTTCTGGTCCGGCCGCAAGAACGCCTTCCCGGCCGCCGGCCGGATTTCTCCCGATTACTATTGCATGGATGGCACCATCCCGCGCAAGAATCTGGCGCAGGTGTTGCTTGGCATCGAGCAGATGGAAAGTAAATACGGTTTGCGCTGCGCCAATGTGTTCCATGCTGGTGACGGCAATTTGCATCCCTTGATTTTGTTCGATGCCAATGTACCCGGTGAATTTCATCGCGCCGAAGAATTCGGTGCTGAGATTCTTGAGTTGTGTGTGACTGTCGGTGGCACCATCACCGGCGAGCACGGTGTCGGCATTGAAAAGATAAACTCGATGTGCGTGCAGTTTTCGCCGCTGGAGCGAGAGGCGTTCTTCAACGTCAAGCGCGCATTCGACACAGCATTCCTGTTGAATCCGGACAAGGCGATTCCGACTTTGCAGCGTTGCGCCGAGTACGGAAAAATGCACGTACAGCGCGGCTTAATCAAGTTTCCTGATTTACCTCGGTTTTAAGCTATGGACCCACAACAATTTAAAGACCAGGCACGTGCGCAGATTCTTGACGCCGCCGCGGGTCATCGCATGCTGGAGATCCGTGGCGGCGGCAGCAAGCACTGGTACGGGCAGCAAGTGCAAGGCGACGTGCTGGATACGCGGGGCTACAGCGGAGTGGTCGACTATGAGCCGACTGAACTGGTGATCACTGCCCGTTGCGGCACTCCCTTGGCTGAAATTGAAGCGCTGCTGGCGCAGCATCAGCAAATGCTGGCGTTCGAGCCGCCGCATTTCGGCAATGACGCAACATTCGGCGGCATGCTAGCCAGCGGCTTGTCCGGACCATCGCGGCAGGCAGTTGGCGCCTTGCGCGATTTTGTATTGGGCACGGTGCTGATGGATGGCAAAGGCGAGGTTCTGCACTTTGGTGGCCAGGTCATGAAGAACGTGGCGGGCTACGATGTCTCGCGCTTGCTGGCCGGTTCGCTGGGGACCTTGGGTTTGATACTGGAAGCCTCTATAAAAGTACTGCCGCTCCCGGTTGCCGTCAGCAGCCGTCGCTTTTCGATGAGTGAGGCCGAGGCGATTCGCAACCTCAATCAATGGGGCGGCCAACCCTTGCCGATTACCGCCAGCTGCTGGCATGACGGTAGTTTGACAATCAGGCTGGCAGGTGCCGAGGCCGCTGTGCACGCGGCAGAAAAAAAGCTCGGCGGCGATATCGTTGCCAATGCCGGCGAATTCTGGCAAGTCTTGCGCGAGCAGACGCATCCATATTTTGCGGGTGCCACAGACAAGGCCTTGTGGCGCTTATCTGTGCCGTCGACCGCCGCGCCGCTGGCCTTGAGCGGAAGTACCTTGATCGAATGGGGTGGAGCGCAGCGCTGGCTGATTTCCGAGTCCGGCACGGCAGCGGAAGCAGCGATGATTCGCAGCGTGGTGAGTGACGCCGGTGGCCATGCCACGCTGTTCCGCGGCGCCGACAAAGATGTCGGTGCGTTTCAGCCATTGGCGCCTGTCGTCGCTCAAATTCATCGCCATTTGAAAGCCAGCTTCGATCCGTCGGCAATCTTCAATCGCGGCCGTATGTATCCGGATTTCTAGAAAACGCCTCCATGCAAACCAATCTAGCCGATTTCATCAAGAACACCCGCGATGGCAAGGAAGCCGATGCGATCTTGCGCGCCTGCGTGCATTGCGGCTTTTGTACCGCGACCTGTCCAACCTATCAATTGCTGGGCGATGAGCTGGATGGGCCGCGCGGGCGCATCTATCTCATCAAGCAGGTACTGGAGGGTAAGCCAGCCAGTGCCAAGACGCAAACGCATCTGGACCGTTGCCTGACTTGCCGCAATTGCGAATCGACCTGTCCATCGGGCGTCGAATATGGACGTTTGCTGGACATTGGCCGCAAGGTGGTAGAGAAGCAGGTCGGCCGTCCGCTTGCACAGAAAATCACCCGTACCGTGCTCAAGGAATTGTTGCCGCGGCAATGGCTGTTCAAGCCGGCGATGGCCAGCGGCCAGTTGTTGCGGCCCTTGCTGCCGCAGAAATTGAAAAACAAGATACCGGAAAAACAGAATGCCGGCATCTGGCCGCAGCGGGAACATGCGCGCAAGATGCTGTTGCTTGACGGTTGCGTACAGCCGGCGATGTCGCCGAATATCAATAGCGCAACCGCCAGAGTGCTGAATGCACTGGAAGTGCAGTTGCTGGTGGCGCCGAAAGCCGGGTGTTGCGGAGCGATCCGCTATCACTTGAATGACCAGCAAGGCGGCCTCGACGACATGCGTCGCAATATCGATGCCTGGTGGCCTTATGTCATTGGCAGCAATGGACAGGGTGTGGAAGCGATCGTGATGACGGCGTCTGGTTGCGGCGTCACCGTAAAGGAATACGGCCATTTGCTGGCCGCGGATCCTCTCTATGCAGTGAAGGCAAAAGCCATTTCAGCGTTGACCAAGGATTTGAGTGAGATCCTGCCGGAGTTTGAAATTGAACTGCAGCAGAAGCTGAGCGGAAAAATTTCCCAGCGTGTCGCCTATCATCCGCCGTGCACCTTGCAGCACGGCCAGCAAATCCGCGGCAAAGTCGAAGGTCTTCTGCGTGGCGTCGGCGTCGACGTGAAATTATGCGCGGACAGTCATTTATGTTGCGGGTCGGCCGGTACGTACTCGGTATTGCAGCCGGAACTGTCGTATCGCTTGCGCGATAACAAACTGGAAAATTTACAGGCTACCCAGCCCGACATGATCGTGTCGGCGAATATCGGCTGCCTGACGCATCTGCAATCGGGAACGGAGACTCCAGTCAGGCATTGGATAGAGCTGCTGGATCAGGCGCTTTGTGGGAATAAAAGCGTGTAGGCCGGAAGAACGCAGCGTCATCCGGCCTACATGCCCCTCAGTTGGAACTGATAGTTAGAACTGATGGCGAATGCCGATAGCTCCCACGAATTGCTTGCCATTCGAAGACGGCGAACCATTTTGCGAATCGCCGACAACCGCCACTGCATTGACCGGCGTCACGCCATTGGCGCCCAAGGTCTGGCCGCGCGCCCGTTGATAGGCCTGCAAGAAATACAGCGCCGTGCGCTTGGAAAAATCGTAGGTCTGTTCAAGCGAAAGTTGCTGATAACGCGCCGGATCGCTGATACCGTTCGCTGCCGATTCGCGGGTGTAGCTATAACCGGCTGCCAGCGTGATTGCCGGTGTCAGCTTGTAGGTTGATATCAGCCCGGCAGTATTGAAAGTCGCCTGGTGCGTGAACAGCGATGCGGTTCCCGGCGTCATTTGGACATTTGAAAAATTCAGGCCCAGCATCCATTTGTCCGACGGGTTGTAGCGCGCCGCAGCCGCAATCATCTGCACCGATCTGGCGGAGGCATAACCGGCATTGACCGGAGACTGGGCATAGCTGCCTGAAGTGACATTCGGATCCCACGGAGCAAAGCCCTTGAGATTATTATTGGTCAGCTTGACGTATCCCAAGGCGAGGCTCAGCGCGTTGTAGTCATAGCGCAATGCCGCACTGGAAGAATTACCGGCGCTGATATTGCCAGCGTTTTCTCCAAAACCGTACAAGGCGCTGGCTTGGAAACCCGAAATCACAGGGCTTGCATACACCAGCGAATTGTTAATCCGTATGGTGGTGTCGAGGCCGTCAAGATCGCCGGGATGTGCGCCGGTGGCGCCGGTCAGCACGCCTGTCGGCCCCAGTCCACCGACATAACGCCAGTATGGCGTGTACTGGCGGCCGAGTGTGAACGTACCGTATCTGGCATCGCTCAGGCCGACAAAAGCCTGGCGGTTGAACGCCTTTGTGGCGTCGCTCTGGGCACCGGTATTGATGCTGAAGCCTTGCTCCAGGGTGAAAATGGCCTTGCTGCCGCCACCCAGGTCTTCGCTGCCCATAAAGCCTAGTTTGCTGGCGTTCAGATTGCCGCTGTTCATATAGGTGTTGGAATTGCCGCGCTGATTGCTTGAATAAACAATTGCCGCATCAGCCGTGCCATAGATGGTGACGCTGGTTTGTGCTTGCGCATAACCGACGCCGCTGATCGCGGCCGTTGCCAGCAATAATGTGAGTGTGTTGTATTTCATGTCTCCTCCGAGGTGTTACTGTTTTAACCGAAGCAGCGTGCTGTCGATTTTTATATGTTGGATAGCTTTGGCTTGGATTACGATTTGATTTTCAATGTTATTTCGCGGCGCTGGTTGACGATGGCATCTCCTGAAATAGTAGTGGCGCCAGTTACTACCTGACGTGTTTCGTGCTGCGGTAAAAGTAGTGTTACGAAGTCGGATGTCGGTTGGATTCCAGTGCATTCAAGATTGATCTCCAAGGTCGATGTCGTGCTGTGTACGCGGATTTTCCACATGCTGCTCTTGCCGTCGACGTAGGCATTGCTATCGCCGTCGTCATCGAAAAATTCGGTATCGAAACTACCGTCGAACTGATGCGGGAAAACCATGAAGCCTTGTTGGTGCGCGGCTTGGTTGAAGTGTTGTTCTGCGACATTGACGGCGATGGCGCTGCCTGCGCGGGCCAGCAACGGCGGCTGTTCGCCAGCTGCCGGCAGCGCGATTTCTTGTCCGCCACGATGATGCGCGCCGCTCCAGAAGTCGTACCAGTCTGCGCCTGCCGGAAGATAAATGGCGCGGCTTTTCTGGCCCGGTTCGACGACTGCGGCCAGTAGAAGATTGGCGCCGACCAGCATGTCGTCGTTTTCCGCATAGCACTTCGGATCGTCCGGGAAGGCCAGAAAAGTCGGCTTGATCATCGGTTCGTAGTGCTGGTGATAACGCCAAAGAAGATCGTAGAAGTAAGGTGTCAGGCAAGCGCGCAGCTTCAGCAGGTTACGGATGGCGCCCGTGATTTCCGGATACATCCATGCTTCGTTGACGGTCTTGTCGTCGTTCCAGGAATGGATCGAAAAACGCGGCATGAATATGCCGAACTGGACCCAGCGCAACAACAGCTCCGGACCTGGCGCCGGACCGCTGAAGCCGCCGACGTCGTGGCCGGTGTTGGAGATGCCGGACAGCGCCAGGCCAAGCCCCATCTTGATGTTGTACTTGAGCGTCTGCCACGATGTGTAATTGTCACCCGACCAGGTCTGGACATAACGCTGCATACCGGCGGCGCCTGAGCGCGACACCAGATAGGGCCTTTTTTCAGGAGCAAACTCGGTTTGCGCCTCTTGCGAAGCGGCCATCATCAGCATGGTTTGCAAGCCCTTGGCCTCGACCGCCTTGAACGGATGGCCGAAACCATGGACGGTGGCTTGCGGATTCAATACCTGGAATTCATTGTTGTCGTTCCAGGTGCTTGTGATGCCGTATTCCAGCAAGGAAGTAGTCACCGCCCGTTTCCACCAGTCGATGGTGTCCGGATTGGTGAAATCCAGATAGGCGCCGACCTCGTCCCAGAACTGCACCATTTCCGGCTTGCCATCCTGGTCTTTGATGAATAGATCGAGGCTCTCGGCTTCGGAGAAGCGCGGATGGTCTTGCAGCAGGCAGGGCTTGATGTTGGCGCACAAGCGCACGCCATGCTCCAGGTAGTGTTGCGCAAAAGCGTGCGGATCTGGAAATTTGTCCCGGTTCCAGTTGAATACGTAGCGCTTGTTGCCGATCGAGGTGTAACCCGAAGAAAGGTGAAACGACTCGCACAAGATATCGTGCTGTTCGCAATTCACCAGGAATTCATTCATTTTTTCCTGGGCGTCCGGCTCGTCGGTATAGCTCATGGTCGAACCGGAATAACCCAGGCCCCACTTCGGCGTGAACGCCGGCTTGCCGGTCATCCAGGTGTAACGCCGCACCACCTGTTCCATGTTGTCGCCGGCGATGAAGTAGTAATCAAGGTCGCCATGCTCGGCGACGAAGTAGCGATAGTGGCCGTGATAGTTGTCGAGCTCGCAACCCATGTCCAGCTTGCCTTCGGACAGAGTGTCGTAGAACAGGCCGAAAGCTGTTTTCTGCTTCTTGCTCCAGGTGATGTAGAACGGAATGTGCTTGTACAGGGCGTCGGTACTGCTAGCGTTGTAGCCCATCGCGTCGATGGTTTTCAGCGAATAACTGCGGCCGTGGCGATTGCTGTCACCGCTGCGTTCGCCCAGTCCGAAGTACATATCGTCCTCGGCATCGCGTTTCAGGTAATGATAGACCTTGTCGTCCCAGTAATCGAAATTCAGATGCTGTGTGTTGCGATCCTGCGCAACTAGTTTCCAATCTCCGTCCGGTCGGGTTTCCCAACTGCAGAACAGGCCTTTCAGCTGCACCGTCAGGCGGATCTTTTCAGTCTGTATCTGCAAGGCGCCGGCAGTATCGGTGAGGATGTAGCCAGGCTGGGAAAAACCTGCGAGCGAGAAGCGTTCGCGTCCGTCTAGCGGACAATGCTGTGTTCCGGGAGCGATGGCCCAGGTGCGTGGAAAATGTAGCGTTGCGTCCGGCAGCACCATGACGCGGATGATGTCTTGTTCCAGTAGGAAGATATGCGCAACATGGCCATCAGCGCTCTTCAGCGTCAACGTTGCGCCGTCCCGCTCTGCCAGATGGAATTCAGGAATGTGATTAACCGACATGCAAATCTCCAATAATCTTTGTTCAGTTTCCGGACGTCAGTTCTTGGACATCGCAGTGCTGTTATCTTGATAGCCGCGATACAGCAGGAACAGGATCGTTACGCCGACCACGTCGAACATCCCCAGCGCCGCAAACAAGGGGGTATAGCCTACCGATTCAGCCAGTTGTCCGATCAGCAGCGAGAACGACAGGCCACCAATCCAACTGATCATGCCGGTCAGTCCGTTCGCCGTACCAACTTCACGGGTATTGAAGACATCCGCGGTCATGGTATTGACCAGGCCGGAAATCATTTGATGCGAAAAGCCGCCTATGCAAAACAGCGCAATGGCGAGATAAGGGCTCTCTACGTAGCCGACAAAACCGACGCTGGTCATCAATACGGCGCCTGTGGCGATGCCGGCGATGCGCGAATTCACCAGTTTGAAATTGAAATGCTTCATCAGGAACGGCGACAGATAGCCGCCCAGGATGCCGCCCATGTCAGCGGCAAAGAAAGGCATCCAGCCGAAGATGGCGAATTCTTTCAGGTTCATCCCGCGCACGGAAATGAAGTACAGCGGAATCCAGAAATTGAAGGTTTGCCAGGCCGGCTCCGCCAGGAAGCGAGTGATTGCGATACCCCAGAAGCGACGCGTCTTGACGATCGTCTTGATGGATGGCTTGCCGTGCGCGTTGCTCTCGGCAATGCTTTCCTGGCCGGATAGAATGTAGGCGCGTTCCGAATCGGACAGGTTAGGATGATCTTTAGGGGCGCGGTAAAAGAAGAACCACAAGCCGGAGAAAATGAAGCCCAGCGCACCGGTCACGATGAATGCAGCCTGCCAGCTGTGCTTGTACAGCAGCCACGCCACCAGCACTGGCGCGATCACGGCGCCCATCGAAGTGCCTGCATTGAAATATCCTACCGCCACCGAGCGTTCCTGTTTAGGAAACCACTCCGAGACTGCCTTGACCCCGGCCGGTATCGCCACTGCTTCGGTCAGGCCCAGCATGCCGCGGAAGAATGCCAGCGACATCCAGCCGGTGGCAAAGCCGTGCAGCATGCCGACTACAGACCAGGCCGCGGCAAACAAGGCAAAGCCGACTTTCAAACCGAGAAAATCGATGATGTAGCCGCATACCGGCTGCATGATGGTATAGGCGACCTGGAAGGCCGCGACCACATAGGAATATTCCTTGGTGCTGAATCCCAGATTGTGCTTCAGCGTGTCTGCCAGGACGCCCAGCGAGTTGCGCGATATGTAGTTAAGAATGGTGCCAAAACAAACGAGGGCGATAATCCACCAGCGCAGACCTTTGATGTGTTTCATATTTTTTGTCTCGGTTAGTTTTTATAGGTGATCGCCTGACAGGCGTCATGGTGCTTCCGGAGTGCTCCCGCTATCAAAAAAATCCAGCCGCATATCGCAGCTGAAGGTATGGCCGCACGGTAAGCGCTGCAAACCGGTGTCGGCAAAGCCTGCCTGCGCCAGGTTGACAGCGTCGGCGACATGGCTCACCGGCTCAAGGCAGAAATAATCGAGCGCTTTCGGTGCGTGCAACACCAGATGCGACAGCAGCGGAGACGCTGTCATGACGATCCGGTTACCGTGATCGTCCGCCATGTCGGCGTGCCGTTGCCAGCCGCCGTAGTACAGCGTCATTTCTTCATCTGGTGCAATCCGGCGTGCGTTGCGGTAATTCTGCCGGGCGGGAATGTCGCCTACGCCGATTGCGACATGTTCCGCATCGGCTTGCCATAGCTGCTGCGCATCAAACGCAACATGCCGTGCAAACCGTCGTGGAAAATAGGGGTGGAAGCCGACGCCGAGCGGCATCGGCGGCAATGCCTCGTCGCTGGCATTGGTAATTTCCATCCGCATGGCGAGTGCGCCGACCTCCAGGACGATCGTCTGCTTCGCCATGAATGCCCAGGGCCAGCCACTGGCGCCGGGTGCATGGCGGTACAACATTTTCGCGCTGTTGTCGTCACGATCCTGTAATTGCCATTCAGCTGTGTGGCCGAAGCCATGCATCGCGTGTTGTTCTCCCGGATGCAGTGGCAAGCTGATTTCCAGCCCGTCCCAGGAAAATTTTCCAGCGCGGATGCGATTGGAGAATGGCAGTAAGGGATAAATGCCAGCCTTGGGCCAGGCCGTTGCTGGAAAGCCCTGCTGACGGCAGTACGCCTGCATAGGCACGATCCAGTCAGTTACCTGGCCGTCGCGCGAACAATGCAATGAAGTGATGCGGCCGCCGGCGGACGGCGAAAGCGTCAGTTGCCAGCCATCTTTACTCAGGCTGATTTCGGGCGACAGCAAAAGCGTCTTCATGTTTTTTTCGTGTAGTCGGATGCTGCAAAACCGCCACCTTGGAACAGCTCGGCCAGTGGACCGCCGCGGGTCGGAATACTGGCAATCCGCTCGGCAAAATCTTCCGCATTGCTTTGCGGGTGATATCCAATCGGATTGTCGCGTTGTCGCCACCAGTTGCGGGTATTGGCCGAAACGCCGTACATGATATGGAATCCCGGATGCAGCGCTTCGATACAGCGCTCCACCAGGTGCTGCATATCGGCATGCGACAGCCATGTGTGCAAATGACGCCGTTCGAACGGCTCGGTCTCGAATGAGCCGATACGCAGGCAAATCGATTCAACGCCATGTTTGTCGAAATACAGCCTGGCGATCGCTTCTCCCCAGACTTTGCTGACGCCGTAAAGGCTGTCCGGCCGCACTGCCGCATGTTCGTCGATGTCGGTCTCCGATGCATACATGCCGATAGCATGGTTGGAACTGGCATAGATCACGCGTACAGCATGTGTGCTGGCAGCCTGGTACAGACTGAGCAAGGCTTTCAGATTGTGCTCGATCAGCAGGTCCAGTTCCAGATCGGTGCCGATGCCCGCCATGTGCACCACGGTGTCTGCGCCTTTTAGCAACTCTGTACAAAAGCCCGCATCGCGCAGATCGCCGATGTATGCTGTTTCATGCGTGGCAAGTTCGCCCAGCGGTTTGATGTCGTTCAGCCGCAGCTGATAGCGACCATCCGACCATTGCTCCCTGAGGACCTTGCCGATATTGCCGGCAGCGCCGGTAAGGACGATGGTTTTCATATGCCGAACTCCGCGACGGGTGTACCTGCGACCGGCATGTCTATAGCAAACAGAGCGCCCGCCAGCGGTTCCCGCGCCAGTTCATCGGGTTTCATGTTTTCGGTCAGTGAGGTGACATACATAGTTTTCAGATCTGCGCCGCCGAATGCACACATGGTGGGGCGCGATACCGGCAGCGGGATAAAGCCCAGCAGTTCACCTTGCGGCGAGAATTTGTTGATGCGTCCGGCAGTGATGCCGCAGCTCAAGTAACAGCCGTCGACGTCGACTGCGCCACCGTCAGGGCGCCCCCATTCAGGTTGCATCTGCACGAACACTTCGCGCGGGCCAAGTGTGCCGTTGGCGACATCGAAATCGTAGCGGTAAATCACTGCGCGCCGTGAATCGGAGTGGTACATGGTACGGCCGTCAGGGCTCCATGCCAGGCCATTCGATACCACCAGTTCGTTACCGTGCGCACTGATGCTGCCGTCTGGCGCCAGCCGATACAACGAAGCACAAGCCTGTTTGTCTGCGCGGTCGTCCATCGTGCCGGCCCAAAACGCGCCGTCCGGGCCGGTCTTGCCGTCGTTGAGACGGTTGTGCGAAATATGCGGCTCGGGATGCGCAATCAAGGTCCAGCACGCGCTGGCCGGATCGAACCAGTGAAAGCCGGTACGCAGTGCGGCGACAATCTTGCCGTTCTTTGCGAGGCTGATCGAGCCGATGGAGGCGGGCGCCACCCAGCTTTGTCGCTGTCCTGATGCCGGATCGAAACGATATAGCGCTGGCTTCAGGATATCCACCCAGTACAGTGCCTGTTCCCGCTGCGACCAAACCGGCGATTCACCGACGATTGCGCCATCGGCGCATATCACGTGTAAGGGGTAATCGAATTGCTGGATCATGGTGCTACCTTATGGCTGGTCATGGGTCATAGGTCTACGTCGAGCGCCTTAGCGCAGCAGGCAAGGCTTCTTGTTGTCGAATTTCCAACCAGGGATCAAGTATTGCATCGCCATGGCGTCGTCGCGCGCGCCAAGCCCCATGT